>CAZSLT010000048.1:0-17772 GCA_964607595.1 uncultured Phycisphaeraceae bacterium | reverse complement strand
ACGCGCGCACCGACAAGGCCAACCGGCTGCGGGTCGTTGTGGGGCAGATCCCCGCGGTGCTGTGGACGCTGGACCGGGAGATGCGGTTCACCTCCAGCGAGGGCCGGGGCCTCGAGGGGCTGGGCCTCGTCCCCGGCGAGGTCATCGGCGTGCATCTGGCCGAGTACCTGCAGACCGGCGACCCGGCGTTCCCGCCCTACGCGGCCCATATGCGTGCGCTCGGCGGCGAGGCCGCGAGCTTCGAGTTTCACTCCCCCTACGGCACGACCTTCGAGTGCCATGTGGAGCCGCTGTACGGCGCGGACGGATCGGTGGTGGGGACGATCGGCGTGGCGCTGGACATCACGCGTCGCAAGGTCGCCGAGACGCAGAGCCATACTGATCGCGAGCGGCTGCGGAAGATCACCGACGCCATCCCGGTGCAGATCGCGCAGTTGGACGCGGACCTGAAGTACCTCTTCAACAACGCCACCTACGAGCGCTGGCACCTGAAGCCGCGGGACCAGATCACCGGGCGTACGGCGCGGGAACTGCTTGGCGATACGGCGTACGAAGAGATCGCCGGGCACCTCCGCCGGGCGCTCGCCGGCGAGGTGGTGCAGTTCGAGTCGAGGTTCTCCGGTCGCATCAGCGGCATCACGGATGTCCGCACGATCCTCACGCCCAATGTCGACGACCAGGGCCGTCCGCTGGGGCTGTTCTCGGTCACGATGGATATCTCGGATCGTGTGCAGGCCGAGCGCGCGCTGAGCGGCGCTCTGCGCCACAAGTCGAACCTGCTCCGCGAGCTCAACCACCGTGTCAAGAACTCGATGACCGGGCTGCTGTCGTTGATCGAGCTCTCCCGGGCGCGCGAGCGCTCGGTGGATAGTTTCGCCGCGGCGATCCGCGGGCGCGTCGACGGCATGATCCGTGTCCATTCGCTGCTCAGTTCGAATGAGTGGAACCCCGTCCCGCTGCGCGACCTGCTGGCGTCGCTCCTGCCCACGCACGCGCCGGGCCGGATGGAGATCGACGGCCCGGTGGTCATCATCGCGCCGTCGTGCGTCGGGCCGCTGGGGGCGATTCTGCAGGAACTCCTGTCGAACAGTCTGCTGCACGGCGCCCTGGGCAGCGCCACGGGGCTTGTCCGCGCGGCGTGGTCGAGCGCCCCGACCGAGACGCCGGGCTTCACGCTGCTTGATCTGCAGTGGAGCGAGGCGGGGGGGCCGCCGATCCTCACGGCGCCGACGCCCGGGCTGGGGACCGACTTGATCCGCGGCTTCGCCGAGCACGACCTTCGCGGACGCATCGAGCTGGGCTTCCACCCCGCCGGCGTCACGCACCGGATGCGCGTGCGGATCGGCGAGAACGACCCCGAGTCGCACTGGTCGTCGACGCCCTGAATGCGACGACACCCGGCGGGGCCGGGTGTCGCGCGGTGGGGTGGACGAGGATGACCCCGAACAAATGAAACTGGCCTGGAGAATCGTCCGGCCGGCCCATCGACCGACCGGGACGCCTGTTGAGCCGTGCTCCGGCCCGACTCACGCGATCAACCGTCCCCCCTCCTTGCCCCCCGAGGCCCGCACGGCGCCTTCGAGGGAAGACTCCCCGCGTCCATGCGGCGGAGTCGGGCGGATGATCGAGTCAGTCGGTGCGAGTCCTTTCGCGTCCTTCGCACTTCCGGCCCGACGACATCCTTGCGCCGGGCCGTGCTCCGAATTGTTGGCGGGCCATCCTCTGGCCCGGCTTCCCATAGTCAGTCTCGACCGCGCCGTTCCCGGCGTGCGTCGAGCTCTCTCTCCTTCGACCGGCAGTTTGCCCTACCGGCCCCTCTCTCCTCGATCCGTCTGCGGCCTGTGGCCCTTGCGGGCCGAAATCCTTGCCATCAACTCCGGGAGCTGGCCGAGTCGGTCGGCCCGGCTCCGGCTCCACTCCGCGCGGTCACGGACTTCCAGACGGTCGCCGGCCCCGACGAGCACGACCTCCGTCCCCAGCCCGACCAGCGACAACATCTCTTCCGGGAAGCGGATGCGACCCGCCGAGTCCATCTCCAGCCGCGCGCTGAGCCCGAAGAGCGTCGCCTGGAGTTCCGCCTCGTCCTCGTCCGGCGTGAGCGTCAACTCGCCGGACGAAGCGCGAATCTCGAAGGCCCGCTCCGGGTACAGCCGAATCAATCCACCGGGCCACGGCACCGCGAACCATGCCGTTCCCTCCGTCTCTGTCCGCCACCGGGACCTGATCTCGGACGGGATCGCGAGGCGTTGCTTCGCGTCGATCGTGTGTTCGTGTTGCGAGGTGAACAGCACTCATTCGTACCCCTGAGCGAGACCGCCACAAAGTACCCCACAATGCCACACGACGCAACACTCTGAAACACTGTTTCCCCATTCTTTTTCCCCCACCGGGCATCCACACGCCCATCCACCGAGTCATCCACAGGCGATGCCCAATTCACGCGGTGGACGGCCCGAACCGGGGCCATACCATCGCCCCATGAGCGCACGAATCGCCCCTTCCCCCTCCAACCGACTCGGGCTCGATTACCGGGACGCGGCCCGACGGCTGGGCGCTCCCTGCGTGCCGATCATCGACGCCCACGCGCACATCAACGGCGGGCGGGCCTCGGGCCTGTACCGCGAAGTCATGGACCTCTTCGGCGTCGAGCGGGTGTGGTCGCAGTCGCAGCTCACCGAGGCGGACGCGGTGGAGCGTGTGCTGGGCGATCGCGTGCGCTTCGTGGCGATCCCGGACTACATGGCGTCGGACCGGGCGCACGCGCACCGGCAGGGCTTTCTCGACAACATCCGGCAGTGGCACGCGCGCGGCGCGCGGATCGTGAAATTCTGGTGCGCACCGCGCGGGCGCGACTACGGACGCGAGATCGGCGAGCCGCTGCTGCTGACGCTCGACAGCCCGTGGCGGCGGAAGCAGATGGATCTGGCCGCGTCGCTGGGGATGATGTTCATGGCGCACATCGCGGACCCGGACACCTGGTTCGCGACGAAGTACACGGACGCGTCGGTGTACGGGACGAAGCGATCGCAGTATGAGGCGCTGGAGCGGCTGACGGCCGAGTACGACACGCCGTGGCTGATCGCGCACATGGGCGGCTGGCCGGAGGACCTGGCGTTCCTCGACGGGCTGCTTTCCCGGAATCCGCGGCTCCATCTCGACACCTCGGCGACGAAGTGGATGGTGCGGGAGTTGTCGAAGCACCCGACGGAGGCGCTGGCGTCGTTCCTGACGCGGCACAAAGGGCGGGTTCTCTTCGGTTCGGACATCGTGACGATGGATGCGCACCTGACGAGCGATCCGGGGCCGCGTGGCATGGGCGAGCAGGCGTCGAACGAGGCGGAGGCGTTCGACCTGTACGCGAGCCGGTACTGGGCGCTGCGGACGATGTTCGAGACGGATTATGAGGGCGAGTCGCCGATCGCGGACCCGGACCTGGCGATGGTGGAGCCGTCGCGGTTTGATGCGATGTCGGCGCCGGCTCTTCGCGGGCATCGGTTGCCGGTTGAGTTGCTTCGGGTGTTGTATCGCGGCGCGGCGGAGGATCTGCTGGAGTCGCGCGTGGCGGTGTCACAACGCGCGCAATAATTACGGCGCTTCGGCGACCGAGTCCCCCGCGATCGTGCCCACCCATGCCGCGATGCGGGCGGCGGGTGCGTCGTTGCGTGCGGCGGTGATACGGCCGGAAAGGTCGCTGGCGCCGAGCAGATCATCGAAGCCGGTCGTGGCGCCGGTGAGGCGCAGGGTGGCGTCGCGAACGGTTCCTGAGATTGACTTTGCACCGGAGCGGTCGGAGGGGAGCATGAATCCGCCGCCGCCGTAGACCCCCCACTCGCCGCGCGCCAGGACGAGGAGCGTGGCCGCGGCGTTGCTGGCGGTGTAATCGATGGGCGTGCGCCCGGCGCGGGGATGCAGGAACATGCGGACGCGGAGGATGGAGGCCTCGACGCCGGCGTGCGGCTGGCGCCCCTCGGCGACGGCGAGGAGTTGATCGAGGTCGAGATCGCTGAGGATGACATCGGCGGTGTTGTCGTCCGGCGAGGCGTAGATCGCGGTCTTCCAGACCGGCGCGAGCGTCGCGCCGTGTTCCACCGAGGCGATCTGCGCGGAGGAGCCGCCCCCGCCGAGCGAGGCGCAGCCGCCGATGAGCGCCGGGGTGGCGAGCCATCCGAAAAACACGGCTGTTCTGAAGTTCATGCGCGCTCCCCCGCCCCGAGCGGGGAAGTCTCGAAGACGCCTCGGGTCCCGGGAATCATGTCGATGTCGAGCAGTTCGAGTGCGTCGCGCTCGACGATGGCGCGCACCTGTTCGCGTGGAACGGCGACGCCCGCGCCCGCACCGCCGCCGACGGCCCCGGCGGTGAATGATGCCGCGCCGTAGAGGCGCTCGATCGCGGCCTCGGGCGTGACATGGGGCCAGCCGGAACCGAAGAGGAGCTTGTGCATGACGCCGCGCTCCATGGCTTCGATGAGGACGCGCTGGGCGCGGCGCGCGTGGCGGACGATGGCGCTGGTCTCGGCGTAGAGGCGCGGGTGCTTGGCGAGCAGGCACATGGTTTCGTCGAGACGGAAGACGCCCAGATCGCCCAAGACCATGCGGAGCGAGGGGATCGTCCGCGCGGCCTCGTCGAGCAATGCGGGCGATGCGAACTCCAGGACGCTGCGGGGCTCGCACAGACGCGGGTTCTGGACGAACACCGGGACCTCACGGGCGGCGCACCACTCCATCGCTTCCAGGAAGCGGTCGCTCGTCGGTCGGCAGTTCTGGTCCGCGGGCGAGACGCACACCGCGCGGAGGCCGAGGTCGATCGCGCGGGCGAGATCGTCGAGGGCGCCGGGCGATGTCGGATCGATGCCCGCCGCGCCGACCCGCCGATCCGGGGCTTCGGCGACGAACCGGGCGACACTGTCGATCCCGCCCTGCGCCCCCCCCCCGGCCAGGTGGTCGCTTCGGAATCCCATCACCAGGGACGCCTCGACGCAGGACAGCGCCTCGGCGGCGGGAGTCCCGGCGTTCTGTCCACCATCCAGCCAGATGCAGGCGTCAATCGTCATCGCGGCCCGTAACCTCCTGAACCCACACGATCGTAGCCAAATCCGCGGGCCCGCATGGAACCCCAACGGCCCGGGGGCGTCTGAAGCCCCGGCATGGGCCCATTCCGGGGAGCCCTTGCCGCGTTGATTGTCATGTCGACCGCCCGGCGATGTCACACCGGGTCTACGATGTCACGGAAGAGTCGGTGACCATGAGCATCATCCGGGACAGTTCGATGAGATGGGCGCTGGCCGCGATTGTGACGATCGCGTGCGCGGGCGCTGCTGACGCGCAGAGCTCGCGTCTCCGGATCGGCTCGCCGCCCTCGAAGCTGAATCAGAAGGGGCCGGTCCCGAAGCTGCGCAACCCCGCGGCGCCGCTGACGGGCGACACCTCGCTCAAATTGCCGAACAATCCGCCGATTTACCCGCACGGGCGCTATCGCGGTCATGGTGTGGGGCTGGGGTATCCGCACAACTACCCCTATTACTGGGTGGACGGGTATCAGCGGTTCCGCCGGCCGCAGTACTACGACCCGCACTTGTGGATTTCCTACGACGACTGGTGGGAGTGGAGCCGGACGACCTATCGCGGGCCGCTGCTGGTCGAGCAGGTGCGCAAGTACGACCCCGAGGTGCTGCCGGAGCCGCCGCCGCCGCGCGTGGTGGACGAGGCGCTCGAAGCGCTGCGGCGCGAGGACTACAAGGCCGCTGCCGATCATTACTCGCGCCGTCTGGCCGAACTGGAGCGTTCCGAGGCGGAGACGCCGCCGCCTCCGGGGCTTTCCGATCGTGAGGAGCAGCGTCTGCTGGCGGTGGCGCTGGTGGGCGACAATCGGATGGATGAGGCGCTGCGGCACGCGCTGGACGCGTACGAGAAAGACCGTTCGCTGCGGGGCCGGCCGATCCTGGGTTCGAGCGTCGTGCCGAGCGCGGCCGAGCGCGCGGACCTCGTCCGCAGCGCCGTCACCTATGCGCAACGCCGCGACTCGCCGCATGAGGCGTGGTTCCTCGTGGCGATGCTCATGGAGGCGGACGACCGCCCGCGCGATGCGCGGCGGATGATGGCGCGCGCGGAGGTTTCGTTCGGCGCGTCGGCTCCGCCGCCCGCGTCGCCGCCCCCGGCCTCAACGCCGCCCCCTGCGGCCGAGTCGCCGACAGCGACGACGGACGATCCGCCACCGGCCGAGGTCCCCGGTGAAGAACCATCGACAGCATCGGATGGTTGATCGCGTTCTGCGCGCCGCGACCTGTATAGTGGCCCCATGCCACTGACGCGCCGCCCCATGGTGATCGGGAATTGGAAGATGAACACCGACCGCGCGGGCGCTCTTGCGCTGGCGATGGGCGTGGCGAGCGGGTGTGAGGAGATCCGCGATCGAGTCGTCGTGGGCGTATGCCCGCCGTTCGTGTACCTCGATGCTGTTGTTCGCGCGCTCTTCGAGGCGGGGCTGCGGCTCCATGTCGGGGCGCAGGACCTGTGGCCCGATCCCAACGGCGCGTTCACGGGAGAGGTTTCGGTCGCGATGCTCGAGGACATCGGCGTCGAGTTTTCGATCGTCGGGCACTCCGAGCGGCGCCACATCCTGGGCGAGAGCGATGAGCTGGTCGGCCGGAAGGTCGGGGCGGCGCTCCGGAGCGGGCACGGCGTGGTGTTGTGCGTCGGTGAGACCATCGAGGAACGGCGCGCCGGACGGACCGACGAGATCAACGAACGACAGCTCCGCGCGGGGCGGGCGGGGATCGCGACCGAGCACCTTCAGATTCTGTCGATCGCCTACGAGCCGGTCTGGGCGATCGGGACGGGCAACACCGCCACCCCGGTGGACGCCCAGAGCGCCCACCGTGCGATCCGGGGGGTCTTGGCGGACCTGTTCGGGCGGGAGGCGGCGGACCGCATCCGGGTGCTCTATGGCGGGTCGGTCAAGCCGGACAATGCGCCCGAGCTCATGGCGTGCCCGGACATCGACGGCGGCCTGATCGGCGGGGCGTCGCTGCGGGCCGAGACATTTCTGGGCATCGCCCGCGCCGCCGCGGAAAACGGGTAATATGCTCCCCCCCCGCCCCGTGGGTCGCACGGGCGCGGTTCGCGCCACGGGGCCGCATCGGCCCCGGACATCGGGGACAGGACATGCCCATGCTCGCTCTCGACGGATCCCAGATCGGGATCGCCCTGCTGATCATCCTCTTCCTCGTCATCAGCGTGCTGATGGTGCTGGTGGTGCTCATCCAGCGCCCGCAGGGCGGGGGCCTGAGCGGGGCGTTCGGATCGTCCTCCGAGGGCGCGGGGCAGACCGCCTTCGGCGCCAAGGTCGGCGATGCGTTGACGACCGCGACGATCCTCATCTTCGTGCTCTTCCTGGTGAGCGCGGTCGGCCTGAATCTCCTCATCGAGCCGCCCGCGGATCGCGTGCCCACCATCAGCGCTGAAGGCGCGGGCACCACCCCCCCCCCCCCCCCGGCCCCCCCCGCCCCCCCCCCCGGGGGGGCCCCCGCGACGACCCCCGGCGCGACCGACGCGGGCACCACTGAGGGCGCGGGCGAGCCGGCGACCACGGAGCCGGAGACAACGCCGCCCTCGGATCCCGGGACGGGCGGAGCGTCAGATGCTCCGCAAGGCGAGCCCACGACGCCGCCGACCGAGCCGCAGCGCTGACCGCGCTGCCCGGATCAATCGTCGCTACGCTGAACGCTGACCCGGCCACGCGGCCGCGTCAACCAAGGAGTTTCCGCGCGTGATCCGAAGCATGACCGGCTACGGGGAGGCGTCCGCCCACCGCGACGGCGTGCATTATTTCATCGAGGTGCGCTCGCTCAACGGGCGGTACTTCAAGGCGAACATTCGGCTGCCGGAGGACCTCCAGGGTCTGGAGGCGGAGCTGGAGGCGGCGCTGCGGCACCGTCTCTCCCGGGGCACGATCACGCTCAACGGCCGATGCTCGGACACCTCCGGGCAGGCGGCGTACGAGGTCAATCACGAGGCGCTGACGCGGTATGTGGAGCAGTTGCGTCGGGCCAAGCCGGTGCAGGACGGCACGGTGGCGCTGGACCTGGCCCCCCTGCTGACGCTCCCCGGCGTGCTGAGCCCGCCATCGAATGAAGAGCAGAAGCTCAAGCGTGCCCGCGAGGTGTTCATGGAGTTGCTCGCGGACGCCTGCGCCAAGCTGATCGCGATGCGCGAGCGCGAGGGCGGCGAGCTGGTGAGTGAGCTGATGGTCCACCACGACCAGATCGTCGAGCGGTTGGGACGGGTCGAGATGCGCGTCCCGATCGTGGTCGAGGAGTACCAGAAGCGATTGCACACTCGCGTGCAGACCATGCTCACCGACGCCCATGTGCTGGCCGAGCCGGCGGACCTCATCCGCGAGGTGGCGATCTACGCCGACAAGACGAACATCGCCGAGGAGATCGCGCGGCTGTCGGGCCACATGCGCCAGTTCAACGAGCTCCTGCACGAGACGGGCGACCGGCCTGTCGGGCGCACGCTCGACTTCCTGGCGCAGGAGATGCTCCGCGAGGCGAACACCATCGCCAGCAAGTCCGCCGACACCGAGATCGCACGCGAGATCGTCGAGATCAAGAGCGCCATCGACAAGATCAAGGAACAGGTCCAGAACGCCGAGTAGGAGGCCCGTTCGAGTGACCAGCGGCGGCGCGATCAACGACAACCCATCCGCCCCCACGCCGAGCGGCACCTGGGCCGCGGATGCGTCCTCGTTCGATGGTGCGGAACTCGCGGTCGTGCTGTCCCGCTACGACATCGGGGTGATCAACGCCATCCACCGCTTCAAGCGCGGGTCGGTGCAGAGCCCCAAGGTGCTCGTCCGCGCGGCTCGGGGCGATTTCATCCTCAAGCGGCGTGCGGCGGACCGTGGCGATGCGCGGCGGGTCGCCTTCGCCCATCGTGTGCAGATGCACTTGGGCGACCGGCGCTTCCCGTTGCCGCGGCTGGTGCGGTCGCGCCCGGACGGGCAGACGCTGGTGGTGCACGAGGGGCGCATGTATGAGATGTTCGAGTTCATCCCCGGCGAGCGGTACGACCAGTCGCTGGCGACGACCGACTCGGCGGGGCGGGCGCTGGCGTCGCTGCACCTGGCGCTGGCGGACTTCGGACCCGGCGACGACGCCCCGGCCGGCACCTACCACAACGCGGACGGCGTCCGGAGCAATCTTGACGCCGCGGCCTCGCACCTGGGCCCCGGCGAGCGGGAGGCCGTCTCGCGCCTGAGGGCGGCCTACGAGGATGCCGCGCTGCGGGCCGAGGAACGGGGCATCGCGTCGTGGCCCGCGCAGGTGGTCCACGGCGACTGGCATCCCGGGAACATGCTGTTCCGTCAGGGGGCGGTCGCGGCGGTCATCGATTACGACACGGTCCGGGTGGCCCCCCGGGCGGTGGATGTGGCCAACGGGGCGCTGCAGTTCAGTCTCATGCGGGGCCCGGACGACCCCGCCTCGTGGCCCGCGGCCCCGGACGAGGCCCGGCTGAAGCGCTTCTGCCGCGGGTACGACTCGGTGCAGGGGTGCATCATCTCGACCGCGGAGCTGCACGCCCTGCCGTGGCTGATGGTCGAGGCGCTGATCGCCGAGGCGAGCGGCCCGGTGGCAACGACCGGGCGGTTCGGCGGTATGGACGGCGGGGCGTTCCTGCGGATGGTGGGCGCGAAATCGGGCTGGATCGCCGAGAATGCGGGTCACCTGGCGGGGATGCTGGCGTAACATGGTGGACGCCCCCCCACTCGGGGGCCGACGCCGCGAGGAGAGACCGAGGATGAGCGCCATTCGTACCGTGCCCCGCCGATGGCTCGCCGCCGCGATGATCGCGGGGGCCTGCGGCGTGTCGTGGGCCGGCCCCGGGGCGACCGATCCGATCACCGATCCGGAGATCAGCACGGTGCTGTCGGGTTTGCGCGACCCGGCGTTTCTCGTCCGTGAGCGGGCCTCGATCGACCTTCAGCGGATGGTCGAGTCGCGCCGGCTGACCGAGGGTGACCTCTTCGCGCTGGCGATGCGTGCGGACTGCACGCCGGAGCAGCGTGTGCGGCTGATCAACGCCGCGCGGCTGGCGTTCATGCTGACGCCGCGTGCGGGGATGGGCGTGCAGACGGAAGGTGTCGCGGGTGCCGGCGGGATCCTGGTGTTCGTCATGGAGAACATGCCGGTCGGCCGGCTGGGCCTGCTGCGCGAGAGCGACATCATCGAGTCAATCGATGGCGTGGACCTGTCGGCGATTGATGTTCGGAATGAAGCCGATGTCTCGACGATCATCCGTTGCATCATCGTTTCGCATGATCCGGGGGACACGATTCCGGTGGTCCGGCTGCGCCCGCCGGCGGGCGGTGAGGTGCCGGGCGATGTGTTGAAGGCCCCGCGGCCGCTGGAGATCGACACGACGGGGTGGGAGCGTGCGGAGATCGAGGTCCCGCTGGGATCGTTCGGCGACCTCGGGAACAACACCTCGCTCAACTCGCTGGAACTCCATCTGTCGTGGAAACTGCGCTGGAATCGGATGCTGGATCAGGCCGGGGCGCTGCCGGGCCCGATCGCGGTCGAACCGGTCGAAGGGCCCGAGTCGATTGCTGAGGTTCCCGAGGCCGCGAGCGACGGCGAACTGGCCGGGAATACCGGGCGCTTCGCGCTGCGGGACCCGATGCAGACTTTCAGCACCTACAACGGGCGGACGCCGGCGCAGATCCAGGCGGACGCTCGGCGTCGGCAGCAGCTGGCGTTGAACGCGGCCCAGGCCCGGCGGATGGTCGAGTTGCAGGCCCGCGGGGCCGCGTACATCGGCGACGCCGAACCGGCTCCTGAGGCGGCGGCCGTGGACGCGGGCGTGGTGATCCGATCGATGCGTGACATCGAACTGCGGATCATCGAGCTGGAGCGCCGCATCGCTCGGCAGGCGCCGGGCGAGGACCTCGCCCCGCTGCGCGACGAGCACCGCGAACTGAGCGAACAACTCCGCGCGCTGGGCGCGCAGCTCGGTCGCGGCGTCACCCGGTGATGATGTTCACCAGCCGCCCCGGCACGACGATCACCTTACGGGCGGGTTTGCCCTCCATCGCGGCCTGAACTTTGTCGCTGCCCATGGCGATGGTCTCGACCGCTTTGGCGTCGGCGTCCGCGGGGACCATGACCTTGGCGCGGACCTTGCCGTTGATCTGCACGGCGAGCTCGACCTCGTCGTCGCGGAGCATGGACTCGTCGTACGCGGGCCAGGGGGCATGGGAGCAGAGCCCGGCGTGGCCGAGACGCGACCACAGCTCCTCGGCGATGTGCGGCGCGAACGGGCAGAGCACGCGGACGAAGCGCTCGGCCTGATCGCGCGTCACGCCCCCCCCCCCTTGGCGCTGGTGGCGGTGTTGACGAACTCGATCATCGCGGCGATCGCGGTATTGAACGCGAGCTTCTCGACATCCTGCCCGGCCTTGGCGATGGTGCGGTGGAGCTGCTTCTCGGCCTTCGGGTCCGGCGCGTCGGCGAGCGCGACGGCGCCGGTGGCCTCGTCGATGACCAGCCGCCAGGCGCGCTGCAGGAATCGGAAGAGCCCGACCATGTCGCGCGTGTTCCAGGGCTTGCTGGCCTCGAGCGGCCCCATGTACATCTCGTAGAGCCGGAAGGTGTCGGCGCCGAACTCGGCGATGACATCGTCCGGGTTCACGACATTGCGGAGCGACTTGCTCATCTTGGCGACGATGCGCTTCACGGGCGCGCCGGTAGAACGCTCGACGAAGCGGCCGTCGGAGGGCTCGTCCACTTCGTCCACGGGGACGAGCGAGCCGTCGGAGCGCTGGAAGGCGTGGCTGAGGATCAGGCCCTGATGGAACAGCCGCGCGAAGGGCTCGGGCGTCGAGACCTCGCCGAGGTCGAAGAGGATCTTGTGCCAGAATCGCGCGTAGAGCAGGTGGAGCACGGCGTGCTCGTTGCCGCCGATGTAGAGGTCCACACCCCCCCCCTCCAGCCAGTATCGCTCGGCGTCGCTCCCGACGAAGCGGGTGGCGTTCCTCGGGTCGATGTAGCGCAGGTAGTACCAGCACGAGCCGGCCCAGCCGGGCATGGTGTTGAGTTCGCGCGTCACCGGCGTGTCGGGCGAGAGCACATCCTCGGCCACGCCCGCGTCGCGCGCGGTCGTCCGCGCCCAGCCCGCGGCCTTGCCCAGCAGCGGGCGGGGATCGTCGGACTCTTCGGGCGAGTAGTCGGCCAGTTCCGGCAGGCGGACGGGCAGGGCGCGCTCGCTGACTGGGTAGTGATTGCCGCGGTCGTCGAAGACGACGGGGAAGGGCTCGCCCCAGTAGCGCTGGCGCGAGAAGAGCCAGTCGCGGAGTTTGTAGGTGACGCGTGCGCGGCCGATGCCCTGGCTGCGCATGTGCTCGATGATCACTTCCTTCGCTTGGCGGGTGGGCAACGAGTCGATGACGGCCGAGTTCACGGCGAAGCCCTCGCCCTCGAAGGGTCCGCCCTCGTGGTCGTAGTAGCCGGCGCGCTTCATGCACGACTCGAGGGCGTCGAAGGAGCCGAAGCCGAGCGACTCGATGTACTCGATCCACTGAGCGCGCGTCACGCCGCGGCGCTGGCCGACGCCGCCGGGCTTGCTGCGTTCGGCGGTGTCGGGGGGGGCGGGGTTGTCGGGGGCGTCGTCGCGCCGGCGCTGGCGGACGGTGGCCAAGGCCTTGTCGAAGTCGGTGATGGGCGCGTTGCCGGAGGTGATGATGCCGAGGAAGTCGGCGAGGCGGGTGATCCACGCGTCGGTGGTGCGCTCTTCGGTGTCGGCGTGGGTGACGAAGTAATGCAGGGCGAGCACCTGGCGCGGGTACACGACATCGACGATGGGGAGGTTGAAGGCGCGGGCGAACTCGAAGTCGCGCTGGTCGTGCGCGGGGACGGCCATGATGGCGCCGTGGCCGTAGCCCATGAGGACATAATCCGCGGTCCAGACGGGCATCCGGGCGCCGGAGAGCGGGTTGATCGCCACGATGCCGAGGGCGACGCCGGTCTTCTCCTTGGTGTCGGCCTGGCGATCCACATCGGCGCGGTTGCGGGCGCGTTCGACATAGGCGCGGATGGCGCGGCGGTCGGCGCTGGGAACGATGCCGTCGCCATCAAGAACGGCGTCCACCAGCGGGTGCTCTGGGGCGACAACCATGTAGGTCGCGCCGTAGATCGTGTCGGGGCGGGTCGTGAAGACGCGGATCGCGCCGAACTCCTCGCCGAGCGGGCCGTCGATCGGGAAATCGACCTCCGCGCCCTGCGAGCGGCCGATCCACTCGGTCTGCTGGGTGCGTGTCGAGGCGGGCCAGTCGAGCGGGGCCAGGTCGTCGAGCAGGCGCTGGGCGTAAGCGGTGATGCGGAACATCCACTGGCGGAGGGGCCGGCGGTAGACGGGGTAGCCGCCGCGTTCGGACTTGCCGTCGATGACTTCTTCGTTGGCCAGCACGGTGCCGAGCTTTGGGCACCAGTTGACGGTCTGCTCGCCGATGTAGGCGAGCCGGCGCGAGTCGATGAACTCTCGCCGTTCGGTCTCGCTGAGTTCGTGCCACTTGCGTGATCCGATCGGCCCGCCGCCGAGTGCGTCCAGCGGCGCGGCGTCCTGCGCGCGAACCATTGCGCCGAACGCGTCCACATACGCCTTGCCGTTCTCGAGCATCTGCACGAGGTCGTCGATGGGCCGGGCGCGGTCCTGCAGCTCGTCGTACCACGAGTCGTACGCCCGCAGCCAGATCCACTGCGTCCACTTGTAGTAGTCCGGGTCAATGGTCGCGAATTCGCGCGACCAGTCGTAGCTGAATCCGAATCGCTTCAACTGCCGCCGGAAGGTGTCGATCGCCTTCTTGGTGGTGATCGCGGGGTGGACGCCGGTCTGGATCGCGTACTGCTCGGCGGGCAGGCCGAAGGCGTCCCAGCCCATCGGGTGCAGGACATTGAAGCCCTGCATGCGCTTCATGCGGCAGATGATGTCCGTGGCGGTGTAGCCCTCGGGGTGGCCGACATGCAGCCCCGCGCCGCTGGGATACGGGAACATGTCGAGGCAGTAGAACTTCGGTTTCGAAGCGTCGAAGCCGGGGTCGCCGGGGTTGCCGACGCGGAACGCGCCGTCGAGGTCCCAGCGCTCCTGCCAGCGCTGCTCGATGCGGTCGGCCAGTTCCGGCGTGTACCGATGGTCCTGCGTCTGTGGCTCGGGCATCCGTGTCGTCCCCGTGGCGTGATCGGTTCTGTGCCGGAGTGTACCGACGCCCCGCGGCTCGGCCGTTCGGGCGGCGCATCGGGATGAGTCGGCGGCGCGGGCGTGCGGGGGTTCAGTTGGCGGCCGCGAGTTTCGCGGCCCGGTCGGCCAGGAGTTTCTTGGCCTCGCCCACGAGGTAGAAACTCCCGGTGATGACGACCAGGTCGTCGCGCCCGGCGGCGCGTCCGGCGATCGAGAGCGCCTCGTCGAGGTTGGGAGCGATCTGGCACATCTTGCCGGAGATCTCGGTGAAGCGGCGAGCGAGGTCCTCGGGGGACGCGGCCCGCGGGTTGTTGCGCGTCTTGGTGAAGATCACCTTGTCGCCGCCCAGCGCGACCTTCTCCATCAGCGCGTTGACATCCTTGTCCGCCGAGCAGCCGACGATCATGACCATGGAGTCGTAGGGGATGTGGGCGCCGATCGAGCGGACCAGCGCCTGGAGCGCGGCCGGGTTGTGGGCGCCGTCGAGCAGGACGCGCGGCTCGTGGCCGAGGACCTCCATACGGCCCGGCACGCGGGTCTTGACGAGCCCGGTGATGATCTTGCTCTCGGGGACCTCGAAGCCGCGTTCGCGGAGCAGGGCCAGCACGCCCAGCGCCAGGCCGCAGTTGGTGGCCTGATGCTCGCCGGGCAGCGGCACGGGCACATGCTCGAAGGTGACTTTGTTCATCGAGATGCCGACGCGTGTGTGCGGGCCGAGCTGGGCGTTGGCCTCGAAGCGGTTGGAGAACTCGACATTGTCGCCGAGCATGAAGAGCGGCGCGCCGACCTCTCCGGCGATCTTGCGGAAGACCTCGTTGACCGCGGACTCCTGCTTGGCGACCAGCGCGGGCACGCCCTTCTTGAAGATGCCCGCCTTCTCGGCGGCGATCTCGGCGTTCGTGTTGCCCAGGAACTGCGTGTGCTCGAGCGAGATGCTCGTGACCACCGAGACCTCGGGGGTGATGACATTCGTGGAGTCGAGACGGCCGCCGAGGCCGACCTCGCAGATCACGATGTCCACCGCCTGCTCGGCGAAGTGCAGAAAGCCCAGCGCGGTCATGATCTCGAAGAAGGTGGCCTGGCCGTGCTTCTTCTCGGCGGCGTCCGCGGCACGAGCCACGCGCGTCATCAGCTCGGTGAACGCCGGGTAGCTGATCACATGGCCGTTGATCTGGATGCGCTCGCGGATATCGACCAGGTGCGGGCTGGTGTAGGTGCCCACCGCGTAGCCGCACTCGTGCAGGCACGAGGCGATCATCGCGACGGTGGAGCCCTTGCCGTTCGTCCCGCCGACATGGACGAAGCGCGACGCCGCCTGCGGGTTGTCGAGTTCCTCCAGGATGGCGCGCATACGGTCGAGCTTGAAGGCGTCCTTGGGGACGCGCGAGGGACGGGTGCGCTCGACATCCGTGCGGTCGTAGAGGAACTTCAGCGCGGCGTGATAGTTCTCGAACTTCTTGCGTCGAGCGGGCGTCTTCTTGGCCGCGGGCTTCTTGGTGGTTCTGGTGCGAGTGCGGGATGGAGTCGACGAGGAGGGCGCTTTGGGCATAGTCGGGCGATTATATCCGACCCGGCGCTTTTCTTCGAGATTCATGGCAGTCTCTGAGATGTAACTGCTTTAGATACAGGTATTTACGGTAATTTTACTTACCGTACAATATCCGATCGTTCTGGGCCCGCGAAGGGACCCACGGGGCTTGCGTCGGCCCGCCGGGCGTGTTATCCCGCCTGCCCACGCCCACACCGGAAAGGACGCCGATGCCCCCGAACCACACCCCGGACATGAGCGCCGAGTCGTGGCGTGTCTTCAAGATCATGGCCGAGTTCGTTGAGGGGTTCGAGACGCTCGCGTGTCTGCCCCCCGGCGTGTCGATTTTCGGCTCGGCGCGGACGCCGGTCGGCCACCCGTACTACGAACAGGCGCGGCTGCTGGCCGCGGAGATGACGCGGCGGGGGTTCGCGGTGATCACCGGCGGCGGGCCGGGGATCATGGAGGCCGCGAACCGCGGCGCGCACGAGGCGGGCGGCGTCTCGGTGGGGCTGAACATCGCGCTGCCGCACGAGCAGATGCCGAACCCGTACCAGACGGTGAAGCTGGACTTCAACTACTTCTTCTGCCGCAAGGTGATGTTTGTGAAGTACGCGCGGTCGTTCATCATCTTCCCCGGCGGGTTCGGGACGATGGATGAGTTCTTCGAGTCGCTCACGCTGATTCAGACGCTGAAGATCGACCCGTTCCCGGTGATCTGCATCGGGACTGAGTTCTGGCGCGGGCTGCACGACTGGATCCGCACGACGCTGCGCGACACCTATCAGACGATCGGCGAGAACGACCTTGACCTGGTCACGTTCACCGACGACCTCGACGAGGCCGCGCAGATCGTCGAGGACTTCATCGCCGGCCGCTCGGAACTGGGCCGCATGTACCCGACCTTCCTTGAGGGCGGCGAACGCAAGCCGACGGGCGAGGGCACGCGCGAGGGCGTGAAATCGCGCCGGACGACGCCGATGCTAAGACCGGACGAGCCGGGGATTTAGGCGTCTTCGTCGCGTTCGTTGCGTCGCGGGTATATCATGTCGGGCGGCACCGCGAACATAAGGAATCGCCATCATGACATCGACGCTCCGGCTCCGTTCGTTTCTGGTTCTCGCTCTGGCGCTGGTTTCGACGCTGCTGCTGACCGGCTGCGGCGGAGAGTCGTATGTGGGACAGTGGGAACTGGACAAGGAAGCGTTCAAGGCGGCGGTCGAGGCGGAGATGAAGAAGAGCGAAGGGGGCGAGGGCGGCGAGGACGGGATGCAGGCGATGGGGGCCGCGATGATGCTGGGGATGATCGAGTCGATGCAGATGGAGCTCGACATCAAGAGCGACAAGACCTTCACGGCCAAGGTGTCGATGGGCGCGCTCGGCGAAGACACAACGACCGGCACCTGGAAGAAGGACGGCGGCGGCATCGCGATGACGGCGTCGGGCGACGGCGAGGGCCCGGGCAAGCTGGTGCTCAAGGGCGGGAAGCTGCACGCGGAGCCGGAGAAGGGCTCGGAGGAGCCGCCGGTGGTGTTCAAGCGGAAGAAGTCCTGACCCCCCCGTTCGCGGCGCTGCACGCCGTCTCTTCAAGGAGGTCCCCATGATCACGCAACGATCCGCCGGATGGATGCTCGTTGTCGCGCTGTCTGCCGCGGCGCTCTCGGGGTGCAACCGCGCGAGCACCTCGGTGGTTGGCGCGTGGGAGCTCGACAAGCCGGCCGTTCGGTCGGCGATGCTGGAACAGGCCGAGGTGAGTGGGTGGATGACCGAGGCCGATGTCGACGCGAGGCTTGATCCGATGGAGTTCCAGATCGATCTGAACGGAGATCAGTCGTTCGTCTTCGTCCTGACCGGACCCTTCGGGCGCAAGAGTGAGTCGGGACACTGGGCCATCGAGGACGACCTGGTCGAGCTGACCGGGCCGCCCGACGAAGAACCTGGGCACCTGCGCCTGATCGATGGGCGGCTGCATGCCGTTCAGCCCTCGGAGAACGACTCGCCGTTTATTCTCAAGC
>CAZSLT010000047.1:2120-17842 GCA_964607595.1 uncultured Phycisphaeraceae bacterium | reverse complement strand
ACCTCTCGGTGCTGGGCGCGATGCAGGTCTCATGCACGGGCGACCTGGCGAACTGGTCCACGGGAGAGCCGGACGCGATCCCCGCGGTCGGCGGCGCGATGGACCTGGTCGCGGGCGTCCGGTCTGTCTTCGTCATCACGCAGCACTGCACCAAAGAGGGCGAGCCCAAGCTCGTCGAGCGCTGCACCTACCCGCTCACCGGTCGCGGCGTCGTGAATCGCGTCTACACCGAGCTGGCGGTGATCGATGTGACGCCGGAAGGGTTCGCGATCGTCGAACTCGGGCCGGGCGTGGATGAAGCGTATGTCCGGGCGCGCACGGGCGCCCCCCTCCTGGCGGCCCAGACCACCCCACACGGATCAACACCATGAGCACGCAACTCGATCTCACACGCAGCGCCGCGATGTACGAACGGGCGCTCAAGGTTCTGCCGGGCGGCGTGAGCCGCAACGCGGCGCTGCGCGATCCGCACCCGCTCTACGCCGATCACGGCAAGGGCTGCACGCTCACGGACATCGAGGGCGTGACGCGGATCGACTTCGCCAACAACATGGCCTCGCTGGTGCACGGGCACGCCGACCCGGACATGATCCGGGCGGTCACTCAGCAGCTCCACAAGGGCACGGCGTACAACATCGGCACGGAGATCGAGATCCGCTGCGCCGAGCACCTGCGCTCGCGCAACTCGGGGTTCGAGAAGATGCGGTTCGTGAACTCGGGCACCGAGGCGCTGATGGCGGGCATCAAGGCCGCGCGGGCCTTCACGGGGCGGCCGATGATCGCCAAGGCCGAGGGCGCGTACCACGGTGCGTACGACTATGTGGAAGTCAGCCAGGCGCCGACGCCGGCCAACTGGGGCGACCTCGACGAGCCGAACGGTGTGCCGCTGGTCCGCGGCACGCCCGAGTCGGTGATGGACGAGGTCGTGGTGTTCCCGTTCAACGACATCGATCGCACAATCGCGCTGCTCGACCGCTCGGCGGATCAACTCGCGTGCGTGATCCTTGATCTCATGCCGCACCGCGTGGGGCTCAACCCGGCGGACCCCGCGTATGTCGCGGCGATCCGCGAATGGACCACCCGCCACGGCGTGCTCCTGCTAATCGACGAGGTCATCACTTTCCGCTCGTTCTACGGCGGGCTGCAGGAGGACTACGGCCTCAGGCCGGACCTCACCGCGCTGGGCAAGATGATCGGCGGCGGGTTCCCGATCGGCGCGATCGCCGGTCGCGCCGATGTGATGGATGTGCTCAACCCGCGCTCGCCGCGGTACGGGTTCCCGCACTCGGGGACCTTTTCGGCGAATCCGATCAGCATGACCGCGGGGCTCGCGGCGATGGAGAAGTTCGACCGGTCCGAGGCCGAGCGGCTCAACGCGCTGGCCCGGCGCGCCGTGGCCGGCGTCGAGGAAGCGATCCGTGAAACCGGCGCCCGCGCCAGCGTCACGGGGTCGGGGTCGATGTTCCGGATTCACATGAAGGCGACGCCGCCGACGAACTACCGCGAGGCGCACCTCTCGGCCGACGAGAACAAGCGGCTGAAGGCGATGCTCGATCACATGTTCGACGAGGGGTTCATCCTCATCAACTCGTGCTCGTGCGCGCTGTCGACGCCCATGGGCGAGACCGAGGTCGATTCGCTCATCGGCGCGCTGCGATCGGGCTTCGAGAAGATCGCCGCGATGGCCTGAGCGCGGTCCGATCAGGCCCGCTCGAAGATCGTCGCCAGACCCTGGCCGACGCCGACGCA
Source organism: uncultured Phycisphaeraceae bacterium (assembly GCA_964607595.1). Lineage (GTDB taxonomy): Bacteria > Planctomycetota > Phycisphaerae > Phycisphaerales > UBA1924 > JACKHC01. The sequence goes on along the minus strand of CAZSLT010000047.1, from coordinate 16,093 downwards.
GAGCGTGGCGATGCCGCGACGCGCGCCGCGCCGGTTCATCTCGTGGATGAGGGTTGTTGCGATCCGCGCGCCGGTGCATCCGAGCGGATGGCCGATGGCGATCGCGCCGCCGTTGACATTGACGCGGGACTCATCCAGCCCGAGTTCGCGGATGCACGCCAGCGACTGGGCCGCGAACGCCTCGTTGAGTTCGATCAGGTCGATGTCGGCGAGCGACAGGCCGGCGCGCTCCAGCGCTTTGCGGACGGCGGGCACCGGCCCGATGCCCATGACCGCCGGGTCGACGCCGGCCGAGGCGCTGGGGCCGACGAACGCGATCGGCTTCAGCCCGAGCGAACGCGCCTTGCCGGCCTCGACGAGCAGCAAGGCCGCGGCGCCGTCGTTCACGCCGGATGAGTTGCCCGCGGTCACGGTGCCGTCCGCCTCCTTCGTGAACGCCGGCTTGAGGCGCGCCAGGGCTTCGAGCGTGGTGTCCGGGCGCGGGTGCTCATCGGTCTCGGCCGCGATCGGATCGCCCTTGCGCTGGGGAATCATCACCGGCACGACCTCATCGCGGAATAATCCCTTCTGATTCGCCGCGGCCCACTTCTGCTGGCTCGCCAGCGCGAAGCGGTCCTGATCCTGGCGTGTGACTTTGTATTGGCGTGCGACATTCTCGGCCGTCTCGCCCATCGAATACGGGTGGTGCATGGCCGCGAGTTTCGGGTTGATGAACCGCCAGCCGATGGAGGTGTCGAAGAGTTCCTGCGAGCGGTCGAACGCGGACTCGGCCTTGCTCAGGACGAGCGGGGCGCGGCTCATCGACTCGACGCCGCCGGCGACGAAGACATCGCCGTGGCCCGCCTCGATCATGCGGGATGCGATGTTGATCGCTTCGAGCCCCGACGCGCACAGGCGGTTGACGGTCGCGCCCGGGACGGTGACGGGCAGCCCGGCGAGCAGCGCGGCCATGCGGGCGACATCGCGGTTGTCCTCGCCGGCCTGGTTGGCGGCGCCAAAGTAGACATCATCGACCGATGCCGCGTCGATCCCGCTCTGTTCGATGACGGCGCGGATGACACGCGCGGCCAGGTCGTCGGGCCGGACGGAGGCGAGCGCCCCGCCGTACCGGCCGATGGGGGTTCGCAGCGCACAGATGACAGCGGTTCGTCGTTGCATGCGGGGGGATTGTACGGCGGGCTGGTTTCACTGCCGCGGATCGAGGCGGACCTCATCACGGGCGCGGCATCTCGCAACGAGGACCGGCGTGGAAAGCGCATCGCGGCGCGGGCGTGGTTGACGGCCGGATCGGTGGTAGAATGTGGGCGTGCAGCCGAGTCTCCGCCCGATGGCGGGGAACGGGGGAACCACCGCCGCGGGCGCGTTGACGCGGCAGGGGCGAAGGGACGGAGTCGTCCCGGGCCACTTTCAGGGCCTAGCCCGTCAGCTCACCCCGTAGGCGTGTGAAAGGGCACGACGACGAGCCGTCCTGCGGCGCCGCGTTGCGGGCCGACTTTCCGGCTTCCGTTCGTGCGATCGGGCGTGGCTTCCGCGCGGTCAGGACTGCGTGGATCGGTTGCGCGCCGCGGCGGATGTGACAACGATGAACAAGTCAAGGGTCGATGGATCGTCGGCGCCGAAGGTGCGCCGGGGTGTGGTCGGGCGGTTGCTGCGCGCGGCGGACGGCGCGCGGGGCGCGAGCGTTCGGGGCGCGGTGGCGGCGGCTCGGGCGTGGCACGCGCTGCGACCCGCGCAGCAACTGGTGCTGGGGTTCGGCGCGTACGCGCTGATCGGTGCGGTGCTGCTGACGCTGCCGATCGCGCGGGCGCGGGGGAGCGGGTTCCTTGACAATCTGTTCAACGCGGTGAGCGCCGTTTCGACGACGGGGCTCACGACGATCAGCGTGTCGGACCATTACACATGGTTCGGCGAGGCGGTGATCCTGGCGCTGTTCCAGATCGGCGGCATCGGGTTCATGACGGTGTCGTCCGTGTTCATCCTGGCGCGGGGGCGGGCGCTGGGGGCGTCTCGCGTGGGCGTGCTGCGGGCCGGGTTCGCGCTGCCGCACTACTTCCAGTTGCACCACTTCCTCGTGCAGGTGGTGGTGTTCACGCTGGCGTGCGAGGCGATCGGGGCGGCGGTGCTGTGGTGGCGGTTTGCGGCGGCGGGCGTGGAGTCGCCGGTGTGGTCGGCGGTGTTCCATTCGGTGTCGGCGTTCGCGACGGCGGGGTTCAGTCTGAACAACGACAGCATGGAGCGATTCGCCGGTGATCCGGCCGTGAACCTGACGATCGGGGCGCTCTCCTACTTCGGCGCGATCGGGTTCATCGTGGTGCAGGATGTGTGGTACTCGCTGAAGCTGCGCGAACGGCTGCTGACCTTCACGAGCAAGGTGATCCTGTGCATGACGGGGGCGGTGTTCGTGCTGGGGACCGCGGGGCTGTACCTGTTGGAGCCGAGCGTCCGCGGGTTGCCGACGGGTGAACGGCTGCTGGCGTGCGCGTTTCAGACGATGACGGCGTCTTCGACGGCGGGGTTCAACACGATCCCCATCGGTTCGATGGCGGCGCCGTCGCTGGTGATCATCCTGATCGCCATGCTGATCGGGGCGTCGCCGAGCGGCACGGGCGGCGGGATCAAGACGACGAGCGTCTCGGCGATTCTCGGGAACCTCATGAGCATGCTGCGAGGGCGGACGAGGACGGCGTGGCTGGGGTACGAGATCCCGTCGGCGCGGGTGCTCATGGCGTTCGCCGCGAGCTCGCTGTACCTGATTCTGCTCATCGGCGGCGTGCTGCTGCTGACGATCACGGAGGATGGCGGGTTCATGCCGATCGTGTTCGAGGCGGCCAGCGCGATCGGGACGGTGGGGCTGTCGATGGGAATCACGGGCGGGCTGAGCGACGCGGGGAAGATCGTGGTGATCGCGCTGATGTTCGCGGGGCGGTGCGGGCCGCTGACGATCGGGCTGGCGTTGCTCCGCCAGAACGGGGACGCGGCATTGCGCCCGGACGATCTTGCGGTGTGATCCCGCGGTGGTCAGCCGAGGCGCTTGGCGTAGATGAGTTTGTCGTCGCCGGGCTGGTAGAAGTCGCGGAGCGTGGCTTCGAGTGTGTAGCCGCAGCGGAGGTAGAACGCACGCGTGGGTTCGTACTTGGGGAGCGAGGAGGTTTCGATGTAGATCGCGCGGCCGCCGGCGGCGCGGACGGCGGCCTCGGTGTGTTCGACGAGCGTGCGCCCGAGGCCGCGGCCCTGCTGCGAGGGATCGACGATGATCCAGTAGAGGTCGTAGCTGCCGACGGTGCAGGCGATGGGGCCGTAGCAGGCGTAGCCGATGGGGTTGCCGCGTGAGTCGTCGGCGAAGATGAACTCGTAGCCGGAGGCGGGGCCGCGATCGAGCCGCTCGCGGACGAGTTCGCACGCGACCTCGACCTCGTCGTCGCGGAAGAAGGCGGTGGCGTGGGCCATGCGGCGGACGGCGGCTTCGTCGGCGGGCCGGGGATCGGCGCGGAAGACGGGCGGGGCGTTCATCGATTGACCTCGGCGAGCCCTTTGAAGAAGGCGCGGGCGTTGGCGGGGAGCGTGACGGCGCGGTAGCCGCCTTCCTGGACGACGAGCGTGGGGACGCCGAGTCGGGCGATGCGCTGCGCGTTGGAGCGGAAGTCATCGGGCGTCAGCGGCCAGGTGCCGGTGGGATCGCCCTTGCCGGTATCGAAGCCGAGCGCGACGATGAGGAACGCGGGTTTGAACGAGGCGATGCGTTTGAGCGCGGCTTCGAGCGCGCGGGTGTAGCGGGCGGCGTCGATGTGCTCGGGCAGCGGGATGTTGAGGTTGAACCCCGCGCCCTCGGCCTCGCCGGTTTCTTCCTCGAAGCCGCAGAAAAAGGGATAGGCGAAACTCGGGTGGCCGTGGATGGAGACGGTCAGGACATCGGGGCGCGTGTAGAAGATGTCCTGCTGGCCGTTGCCGTGGTGGTAGTCGATGTCGAGGATCGCGACGGCGCCGTGCTTCGAGAAGTGGTGCGCGGCGACGGCGGCGTTGCAGAAGTAGCAGAACCCGCCGAAGGCGCGGCGCTCGGCGTGGTGGCCGGGCGGGCGGACGAGCGCGTAGGCGAGGCGCTGGCCGTTGAGGATGGCGTCGGCGGCGGTCATCACGCAGTCGACGGCGCGGACGGCGGCCTTCCACGCGTTGGCGTTGATGGGCGTGAAGGTGTCGATGCAGTAGTAGCCGGCGGCGTAGGCGCGGTCTTTCGGCGGGCGGGTCTGGTTGCGGATCGGGAAGACATAGGGGTAGACGGACTGCCCCTGCGGCACGCCGGCGCAGGCCTTGCGGAGGAAGTCCACCAGGGCGCCGTCGTGGACAGCGCGGATGACGCTCTCGGGGTAGCGCTTGGGCTCGATGCGGTGGAAGAGGCCGGTGGGCTCGATGCCCCTGAGGATGGCGGCGACGCGCGCGGGGCTCTCGACATAGCCGCGTTCGCGCACATGGTGGATCTCGTGGAGGTCGTTGATGACAAGGGCGATGAGCGACTCGGCGGTGCGCGGCGTGCCGGTCGGCGTCGCCGAGCCGTTGGCTTTCTGACGCGGCGGGCGGAGGCGGACGGGGTCGTCGGCGATGGAGTCCACGACGCGCCGGACATACTCCGGCGGGCACATCGCGGCGTACTTGCGTTCGAGAATGGTTCGGACGACGCGCCGGGCGTCGGCGCGGGCGAGCGGGGTCTGCGAGCCCAGGTCGTCGAACATGAGGTGGGGCATGTCGAGTTGGCCGGGGGTCATGGGGGCTTCGTAGTCGGTGCCGAGGATGACGCGGGCGCCGTAGCGTTCGTAGAAGCGGATGCGTGCGGCGTTCTGGCGGGCGTGCGCGGGTTCGGCGCAGGCGGCGGGATCGTCGGGCAGGCATTCGAAGAACAGGCCGACGACGCCGAGGGTGCGGCAGGCCTCGCGGACGCGTTCGTAGAGCGCGCCGCCGACGCCGGCGCGTCCGAACTCGGGGGTGGCGATGTAATCGAGCAGGCAGAAGCGTTCGTCCGGCGCGTGGGAGACATAGGCCATGCCGAGCATGCGGCCGCGCATGTCGTCGGCGACGAAGAGCAGCGATTGGAAGCGGTAGGCGAATGGGTTGCGGAGCCGGTCCTCGAAGGAGTCGAGTTCATCGGCGGGGAGGCCGGGCAGGCGCTCACGCAGGACCGCCTTGGCCTCTTCGATGAGTCGGCGGTTGGCGGGGATCGCGTCGGGCGCGACTTGGCGGATGCGGAACATGTCGGATCAGAGAGTAGCGTGGCGCGGCGGGGTGCGTCGGCTGAGCGCTGACGCGACGAGGTGATCGATGACGGCGGCGGGTGTGAGACCGGCGCGGTCGGCGGCGGCCATGAAGCCGGCGTCGGGCGAGAGGCAGGGGTTCGTGTTCACCTCGAGCACCCACGGGCGGTTCTGGGCGTCGACGCGGAAGTCCACGCGGGCGTAGCCGCGGAGATCGAAGACCTCGCCGCAGCGGAGCGCCAGCCGGCGGAGTTCGTCGAGGAGCGCGCGGTCTTCGGGCGGGAAGTCGAAGGCGCGGGGGGTGTGGTGGTACTCGTAGGAGGACTCGTCCCACTTGGCGGCGTAATCGACGATGCGCGGGCGGCCGGGCGCGAAGCCGATGAACTGAATCTCCGCGGGCGGGAGCACGGTGCATGCGCCGTCGATCTCAAGGATGGAGAGGTTGAACTCGCGCCCGTCGATGTACGCCTCGGCGAAGGCGAGCCCGCCGAGCGCGTCGCGCAGGGAGTCGATGCGTTCGGGGATGTCGCACGGGGCGGCGTCGATGATCGAGCCCGGCCCCAGACCGATGGAGGCGTGTTCCCAGACGGACTTGATGATCCAGCGGGCGCGGTCCGGCGGCGCGTCCGGCGCGGCGGCGTGCGGGTCGATCCAGTCGGGCGTGGGGATCGCGGCGTCGCGGAGGGCGCGCTTGGCGGTGAGTTTGTTGGAAGTGGCGGCGATGGCGTGGGCCGGGCAGCCGGTCATGGGGACGCCGAGGGACTCGACGAGGGCGGGGACGAGGTGAATGAGCGAGCCGCGGCCGTCGAGCGACTCGACAAGGTTGACGACGAGGTCGGCGGTGCGCACGGCGTCCGCGACGGGCGTCAAGTCGAGCTTTGCGGGGAGGATGCGGACGGTGTGGGCGAGGCGTTGAAGGTGATCGGCGACGAGGCGGGCCTGGACGAGGGCGTCGGCGGCGTCGGGCGCGGCGTTGGGAGGGACCTCGTCGTGGAGGATCAGCACCCGCATGATTTGTTGCCGCAGGAACCGGGGCGTTCGATGGTGACGATCTCGACCGGCGCGCGGGGGCGGACTCGTGGGCTGGCGCTGGCGATGATGCGCCAGATGAGTTCGGCGTAGGAGAGGCCGGAGAGCGAGGCCATGATGGGCAGGTCGGAGTGGGTCGGGTGGAGGCCGGCCAGCGCGTTGACCTCGATGATCTGCGGCTCGCCGCCGGCGTCGGCGCGGAGATCGACGCGCCCGGCGTCGCGGCAGCCCAGCGCGTGGTAGGCGAGCATGGCCAGGCGGGCGGCCTCGTCGGCGAAGGGCGAGGTGTCGAGCTCGTACTTGACGAGTTCCTCGCAGCGCTCCTTGTCGTCGTAGGAGTACACCTTCGTGCCTTCGCTCAGGCCGACGCCCAGCACGCCGAGCACGCGGGCGGAGTCGCCGGTGCCGACGATGCCGACGGTGACCTCGCGCCCGGGCAGGAAGGACTCGACGAGGACGGGCTGCTCGAACTCCTCGATGAGTGCTGCGCAGCGGGCGCGGAGCTGGGCGTGGTTCTCGCAGACGCTGCGGGCGCTGACGCCCTTGCTGGAGCCCTCGCGGCTCGGCTTGGCGAAGACGGGATACTTGAGTGCGGCGAAATCCAACTCTTCGGGCGTTCGGACGACCATGAAGTCGGGCGTGGGCAGGCCGTGCGAACGGAGGATGCGCTTGGCGGTGGGTTTGTCGAGGGTGAGGGCGCAGCAGAGCGGGTCGCCGAAGGTGTAGGGGATGCCGGCGTGGTCGAGCAGGGCGGGGATGAGCGACTCGCGGCCGTTGCCGGCGATGCCCTCGGCGAGGTTGAGGACGAGGTCCCATCGTTCGCCGGCGGCGAGGCGTTCCATGAGTGCCGCGGCGCCGCCGATGCGGTCGATGCGGTGGCCGAGGCCTCCGAGAGCGTCTTCGATGGCGTCGATGGTGTCGGCGCGGTCGAACTCGGCGACCTGCTGATCGGTCCACCCGAGGGCGAGGTAGTCCTCGCGGAGGTCGTAGGTCAGGCCGATGCGCATTCATGGCTCCTGTCGGCGCGGAGTTCGGTGTACAGGGCGGCGCGCCAGCGCTCGCCGTCGCGCGGGTCCATGCCCAGCACGGTGAGCATGGTCACGCCGGGCCGGCCCGTGGGGATGAGGGCCTCGGTGGGACAGTAACCGTCATCGATGCCGTCGAGGCCGCGCTCGGTGTAGGCGAAGGGGTAGAGCCGGCAGACGATGGGGCGGACCTCGGTGGGCAGGACGCAGCCGTTGGGGCCGAGGAAGGAGCAGTCGCCGCTCGGGTGGCGTTTGAGCATGCGGCGGCGGCCGAGGGAGTCGGTGGTGTAGGCGGCCCAGTTGGGGTCGTCGGGGTCGTCCTCGGTGTAGGAGGGGTCAAGAGGGGCGCGGAGGGACCAGAAGTCCTGCCTGCCGGTATGCGCGGCGATGCGGGCGATGTCGCCGGAGGTGACGAGGATCTCGGCGCGCTGGCAGCAGGTCTTCTGCATCCGCGCGCACCGCGCGCAGGGATGGAGTTGTTCGTCGGCCATTACCGTGCGTCCGTGCTCTCTTGTCGGGGGAGCGGGTCGGGGTAGCGGAAGGTCTGACCGGCGTAGTTGCGGAGGAGGATGTCGTCGCCGTCGCGTCCCAGGACATAGTTGGGCATGAGGGGGATTTTGCCGCCGCCGCCGGGGCCGTCGATGACGAAGGTGGGGACGGCGTAGCCGGTGGTGTGGCCGCGGAGGGCTTCGATGATCTCGAGGCCCTTCTCGACGGGGACTCGGAAGTGTCTTGAGCCGGGGATGGGGTCGCACTGATAGATGTAGTAGGGGCGGACGCGGATCTTGAGCAGGCCGTGCATGAGCCGCTTCATGGTCTCGGGATCGTCGTTGACGCCCTGGGTCAGGACGGTCTGGCTGCCCAGGGGGACGCCGGCGTCGACGAGGCGGCCGCAGGACTCGGCGACCTCGGGGGTGATCTCATTGGGGTGCATGAAGTGGACAGAGATCCACGGCTTGTGCTTCTTGAGCATGGCGCAGAAGTCGGGCGTGATGCGCTGGGGCAGCACGGCGGGGATCTTCGAGCCGATGCGGACGAAATCGATGTGGGGGATGGCGCGGAGCTGGCCGAGGAGCCAGTCGATGCGGCCGTCGTGCATGGTCAGGGGGTCGCCGCCGGAGATGAGGACATCGCGGACGCTGGGGGTGGCGCGCAGGTAGTCCAGGGCGCGTTCGAACTGGGCGGTGTTGAAGTGGTACTCGCCGGTTTTACCGACCAGGCGGGAGCGGGTGCAGTAGCGGCAGTAGACGGCGCAGAAGCTGGTGACCAGGAAGAGGACGCGGTCGGGGTAGCGGTGGACCAGCCCGGGAACGGGCATATCGGCGTCCTCGCCGAGAGGGTCGGCCTGCTCGCCGTGGGAGAACTCGAACTCGGTGCCGACGGGGACCATCGTCTTGCGGATGGGGTCGGCGGGGTCGTCGGGGTTGATGGTAGAGGCGTAATAGGGCGTAATGCCGACGGGCAGGCGGTCGCCGAGCTCGGCGATGGTGTGGCGCTCATCGACGGAGGGACGCAGGATTTTGGCGAGTGTCTCGGCATCTTTGATGCGGTTGCGGAGCTGCCACTTCCAATCGTTCCACTCGGCGTCGGTGGCGTCGGGGAAGGCGCGCTGGCGGACGCGGCGGGAGGCGTCGGAGATGACGAATGTGTCGGCGTGCGGCTCGTCGCCCGGCGCGGAAACGACCACGCGGACGGGTGTCGGCCGGGCCGAAAGCGACTTCCCCGCGTGCGTGCCGTTGGTCGGCGCGACGCGGGGACTCAGAGGGTCGGGGTCATCTGCGGCGTCGGCGTCGAACATGGGGAGCGACACCGTGACGGCGTGGGCGCTGCCGGCGTCAGCCGGGCGATCTTTATGGATCATAGCGGAACTCAGAGAGCTCCCGGGGGTGAACCGGGGCGGCGGACGATCCACGCCCTGTTGCCTCCCGTCCGGTTCTTTGATTGGCGGAGATGATACCTGCGGTACGGGTGAGTCAAGTGGGCGCAACAACCTGTCCACAAAGTTTTTTTTGGGTGAACGCGTCAACGCTTTCATCCAGGCCGGGCGGATGGGCATGATCGAGGACTCTCCGGGGACGGTTCAATCGTGACACGGTAGGACGATCGACGGACGCCGATCGGGATGAACTGAGATTCATTCAGGGTTCACCACCGATTGGTGCGGCGGTGGTCTGATGTGGTGCGGGTCTGAACGACCCCGCTGCACAAGGAGACCGACATGCCCAAGGCCTGGTCCAAGAAGGATGAACGGCAGTACCAGCATGTGAAAGAGAGCGAGAAAGATCAGGGACGCTCGACGGAGCGGGCCGAGGAGATCGCGGCCCGGACGGTGAACAAGCAGCGGAAGAAGGAAGGGCGGACGAAGGAACAGACGCGCGGGAAGAAGAAGTAGACGCGGCGCATGGACCTGCACACGGGATCGCCGTATTGGTTTCTGCTGCACGGGCTGCGCACGGTGGCGCCGCCGCTGGAGGGCGAGACGCGTTGCGATGTGGCGGTAATCGGGGCGGGGATCACCGGCGCGCTGGTGGCGCATGCGCTGGTCGGGGCGGGGCTCGATGTGGTTGTGCTCGACCGGAGGGATGTCGGGCAGGGCTCGACGATGGCGAGCACGGCGCTGCTGCAGTACGACCTGGATGTGCCGCTGCACCGGCTGATCGGGGAGATCGGGAGGGAGGATGCGGAACGGGCGTTCGTGGCGGGGACACGGGCGATCGCGCGGCTTGAGATGATCGGTCGCGAGATTGGTTCGCCGGTGGATCGTGTGCCGTCGATCTATGCATTGTTCGATGACTCGGCGGCGGGTGCGTTTGCTGATGAGTTTGACTGCCGCGGAAAGGCGGGGCTGGATGTCCGCTGGCTGGACGCGGCGGGGGCGCGAAGCGACTGGGGGATTGCGCTGCGCGCGGGGATCGTTTCGACGCAGGCGGCGGTGATGGATCCGTATGACTTCACGCATGCGCTGCTGGGGCACGCGATGGGGTCCGGGGCGCGGGTGTTCGATCGGACGGGGGTGCTGGAGGTTCGGCCCGAGGGGGACGGGGTGCGGCTGATCACGGACCGGGGCGCTACGGTGCGGGCGGGGCGGGTGGTGTACGCGACGGGGTACGAGGCCGCGGAGCATCTGGAGAAGGATGCGGTGTCGTTGCACTCGACCTATGTGTTTGTGAGCGAGCCGATGTCGCGGCCGGCGCGGCCGTTCATGCTGTGGGAGTTCGGCGATCCCTACATCTATGCGCGGTGGTCGGGTGACCGGCTGATCGTCGGGGGGGGCGATGTTCCGTTCGTCGATGAGCGGCGGCGCGACCGGTTGATCGAGCGGAAGTCGCGGGAACTGCAACGGCGGGTGGGGGAGATCCTGCCGGGTATGCTCCCGGAGATCGGGTTTTCGTGGACGGGGACTTTCGCGAGCACACCGGACGGGCTGGGGTACATCGGCGCGCTGCCGGGGCGCGAGCGGGAGTTCGTGGCGCTGGGCTTCGGGGGGAACGGGATCACGATGAGCGCGCTGGCGTCTGAGATTATCCGGGATCAGATCCTGGGGACGCCGAATGAGGATGCGCGGCTGTTCCGCGTGGATCGCGGCGGCGCGGCGGGGCGGCCGCTGGGCGGCGCGGGGCGGGGCGTCGCCGGAGAGGCCGGGCGCGGATGAGCGATTGGTTCAAAGAACACGGCGATGTCGTGTTGTGGGTGACCATCGGGTCGGTGGTCATGCTGGTGGCGTCGATGGTGGTGGCGTCGGTGGTGATCCTGCGGATTCCGAAGGATTACTTCGCGCATGAGCGCCGCCCGAAGCGGGAGTCGCTCGGATTGCCCGCGGCCCTGGGGCTGCCGGTGCGGATCGCCAAGAATGTGATCGGGGCGGTGCTGGTCGTTGCGGGGGCGGTGATGCTCGTGGTGCCGGGGCAGGGGCTGCTGACGATGATCGTCGGGGTGTTCCTGCTGGATATCCCGGGGAAGTACCGGCTGGAGAAGTGGTTTGTGAGCCGCGAGCGGGTGCTCAGGGCGCTGAACTGGTTCCGGCGGAAGCGTGGTCGCGAGCCGTTTGAGGATCCGCACAGGCGATGAGGTGAGGTTGCGACGCGACGGGGCGGGTGGCCACAGATTTGTGGGATGTCGCGGGGCGGCGGGTTGTGCGTATGGGGTTGGATGACGAGCGAGATTGAGTCTGATCCGGGCGGCGCGGCCGGCGGCGGTGTTTACGGGAACGGGTTGGCGCCGGAGCGGCTGGATGTGCGGCGGGCGACCGGAGACTCGGCGGACCTGCGGGCGCGGATCGCGGTTGTGTGCGCCGGCCGGAGCAACCGCGAGCTGGCGCTGCTGCTGCGGATGAGTCGCGAGACGGTGCGGCGGTACCGGACGGGGGCGAGCCCGCCCTCGGCGGTGTTCGTGGCGCGGTTGTGCGCGGCGTTCGGCGTGAGCCCGGAGTGGCTGCTGATGGGGAGCGGACCGGGGGAGACGGCCGCGGAGTGACGCGGTCGGACGGTGCGCGCGGGTGCATCGGGGATGGGCGCGGCGCAGAAACAAACAACCCGATACGGCTGCGGCGGCGCTACCGTATCGGGTCGTCAAGTGAGGTGCGTGTGAGTGTTCGACCGACTCGTCAATCACACTCCATCGCCCGGCCCGTTTCTCTCCGATGTGGACGGGGGGCGGAGGAAGAGAGCAAGGATTACTCTGTCGCGAGCCCGACGCCGGGCCTGGCCTGATCGGAGCCCGGGCCTGTCCAGAGTGCGACGAGCGCGATGGCGCCGAAGGCACCGACGGCGATCACGATCATCCATGCCGCGAACTTTCTATGCGTCCCCATCATTGACTCCGATTCTGCGGTGTGCCCGCTGATTTGTTTCCGGGGAAAGGAACTCACGGGCGCGACGAGATACTGATCGACGCTTTGCGGCGGTTCGCCTCGCTGCGCGGTGGTTCCGGTGTGGTGTACGAGTTTCTGTCAGGGGCGGGGTGATCGACCGCCGCCGAAGAGGATGAGCATGACGCCGCCGATGGCCGCGGCCGCGCCGCCGATGAGGTACCAGGCCGTGGTGTCGGTGAGGTGTCCGGTGAAGAACTTGCTCATCTGATCTCCGATCGAGTCGGACGCGCTGACTCCGACGATGACCAGGATCACTCCGACGATCAGCAGGACGACTCCGACGATGCGTTGCGTGCTCATGATGTGACTCTTTGCGGGGCCGGACCCGACCGGTGGCCCGTGACTTGAGGTGGTTGGGGGGGCGAAGGGTTTGAAGAAGTGTTGGGATGTGGCCCGGCGTATGAACGGAAGCGCCGGGCGCTGGTCAGAATCCGCGGGGGAGGTATCCCATGATCAAGAGGATCAGCAGGATGACGAGGACGACCCCCAAGCCGGCGCTGGGGTAGGCGCCCCATTTTCTGCTGTGCTTCCAGGTGGGCAGTGCTCCCACGAGCAGGATGATCACGATCAGAAGCAGGATGAGTCCCATCGGAGTGTCCTTTCGGGCATGGCGCGTGACGCGTGCCGTCACGCCCAGTTCCCCCCACCGGTGTCATTATCGCACTCTGATTCTGCTTGTCGATCGGTGGAATACCGTAGGAGCCGCAGCCGCAGGTCCGTACGCCTGCCCGAGTGCATGTTCGCCTTGGCACAATCAATGCGGAAATGAGATCGCCCCCTTGAAGCACCGGGGGCGATCTCACAAGCGGAGCGGGCTCGCGGCTGTGAACAGACGGACGCGATTGACCACTGCCCCACTGAGTCAGTACTGCGTTTCACCGGATTCGTCCGGTATTTTGCTTGGTTCTCTCCCATGGGTCACGGGTCGGGCGCGGGAGTGCGCGGGGTGTTGGTCAGTTCCAGAGGAGGCGCGCCGGGAAGCGTTCCACCGTGACGGTGATCATGCCTGCGACGGGCTCATCTGGGTCGGATGACTCCTCATCCCCTATCGAGGCGATCTCGCCATCGGGGATCGACTTGGCATCGGCGTTCAGGACATCGTGGATCAGGCGTCGGTCGGCTTTGGTTCGCGTACCGTTGAGGACTTCTGAGTCCCCCGCGATTCGTTCTCGATCGGCTTTATTGTCTCTCATCATGCCATTCCTTTCCGAGGACTCGGAACACCGCGATGCCCGCCTCTGATCGAGGAGGGCTCCCGGCGGGTTCCGGACGCCCACGGCCCCTGTGCTGTGGTCGTGGGCGTCCGGGGTGAAGAAACACCGGGGGATGCGCGGGTCGCCTCTCTCAAACGATGCCGCGATTCCAACGGGAGATGATGACAATCGGGGCGGGCGTTTCCATCGGGTGAGCACCTGACCGGGGGCAACTTATGACCCTGAGCGGGTTTCCTTCGGACTTTCGTCGTCATCGGTGGGTATGATGTTGATGTTCGATTCACCGGCCTCCGGCCGATATTGGACACGGCGCCCTGCAGCGTCACGCGGTCTGACGATGACGAACGCGACGACTCGATGCCAAGTACCTCGCCACCAACTCACGACTCTGCGGACTTTCAGCCGCTTGCGGAAGCGGTGATCGATCTGTTCGATTGCCCGGCGGCGATCGTTGCGGGCGGGGCGGCGGTGCTGGCGCGGAACGATCCGTGGGTGCGGGTGACGGGCCGCCCGTCGGCGCCGGGGCGCGCGCTGACGCTTGAGGACAGTCTGGGCGATTTTTCGCAGACGCAATCCCTCATCGCGGCGCTGCGGA
>CAZSLT010000047.1:0-2020 GCA_964607595.1 uncultured Phycisphaeraceae bacterium | reverse complement strand
GAGGACAGTCTGGGCGATTTTTCGCAGACGCAATCCCTCATCGCGGCGCTGCGGAGCGGCGTGCCGGTGACGGGGGTGACGACTGTTTCGGGGAAGAGCGCGGATCAGAAGCCGCGTCGATTCACGGCGCGCTGGCGTCAGATCGCGTTCCCGCGTGAGCGCGGCGCGGTGGCGGTTGTGTCGCTGGTGGAGTCCTCGGAGACGGATCCGCTTCAATCGATCATCACGCGTCAGCGGGCGCGGATCGATCAGTTGCTGATTCGCCAGGCGCTGATCGAGGAGTCGGAGCGTCGCCGGCTTGGGCGTTGCCTGCATGATGTTGTCGCGCAGACGCTGGCGCTGATCCGTGCGGGCCTGGCGGGCCACGCGCCGGGCACGATCGATGTGCCGGGGCTTGTTGCGATGCTCGACCGTGTGATCGAAGACACGCGGACGCTGGCGTTCGAGCTCAGCCCGCCGATCCTGGACGATCTGGGCCTGCGGTCGGCGTTGAAGTGGCTGGCCGATCACCTGGGCAAGCGGTACGGCGTCTCGATCACGGTGGAGGCCGGGGACGGAGAGCCGCGGCTCTCGAAATCGGCGCTGGTGATCGTGTTTCGTGCGGTTCGCGAGTTGATGATCAACGCGACCAAGCACGCGCCGGGCGTGGCGATCAAGATTTCCTGCGCCGCGGGCGAGGACAAGGTTGTGATCGTCGTGTCGGACGCCGGTCCGGGGTTTGACGCGCGCACGGCCTCGAGCGGCTTCGGGCTGCTGAGCGTCGAGCAGCAGGTCCGCGGGCTTGGCGGCACGCTTGTTCTTGAGAGTGTTGTTGGCAAAGGAACCACGGCGACGCTGGAGGTTCCATACGACCTTGACGGTCGGGAAGAGGGCGGCTGATGTCGGGCGCGACGACGGTGATGCTTGTCGATGACCATGCGATGATGCGGGGGGGGATCCGCTCGATCCTGGAGAACGCCGAGGGGATCTCGGTGGTCGGGGAGGCCGGGAACGGGCGCGACGCGATCGAGATGGTTTCGAAGCATGCGGCGGACATTGTCTTGATCGATGTGGCGATGCCGGATCTGAACGGCCTGGAGGCGACGAGGAAGATCCGGGCGATCGACCCGAAGATCTCGGTCGTGGCGCTCTCGATGCACTCCGACGAGCGGTATGTGACGGGGATGCTCGACGCGGGGGCTCGGGGGTATCTGCTGAAGACCTGCGACGCGGCGGAGCTGCTTCGGGCGATCGAGGCGGTCAAGAAGGGGAAGTTGTATGTCACGCCGGCGCTGACGCATGTGCTGGTCGATCGGCTCAATTCGGATGCGCCGGGGGGGGTCCGGACGGGCACGCCGCGGCTGGACACGCTGACGCCGCGGGAGCGCGAGGTGCTGCAACTGATCGCCGAGGGGTTGACGAGCAAGGAGATCGGCGCCCGGATCGGGGCGGCGCTCAAGACGGTCGAGACGCACCGGACGAACATCATTCGCAAGTTGAATCTGCATTCGATCGCGCAGCTGACGAAGTACGCGATTCGCGAGGGGCTGACCGAGGTCATCGAATAAGTTGATACTTGGCTGAGGGTCTTTGCCCGGCGGTGGTGCGTGTAAACCCCGATACCCGGAACGGTCTATGCGGCCAATACTTCTGCGTGAGTCGGGTGGGGCGGCGTGTTTCGACGCGGTGCACCGGAGCGCTCACGGAAAGTGTGAATATCCATGAAGCATGAAGACCTTTCACCGCTGGCGATGGCGTCGCGGAATCTGATTGTCAAACTGTCGGAGGGGGCGGACCCCAAGGAGATTGAGGCGGGATGCCGCGAACTCCTCACCCAGAACACCAACGGGCTCGGCCCGATCGGGTCGAGGGTTGTTGATGTTGCGAGCGAGATTGTTCGGGGCGTCCTGTCGGGGGTGATGGTGCTGCGGTCGCCGGCGATCGAGGCGGCGACGCGTGGGGTTTCGGACTCGGGCGAGGCGGGGGCGGGCGGCGACGCGGAGCGATTGAGCATCTCGGAGCAGACCTGCCGCGATGTGCG
>CAZSLT010000046.1:0-18701 GCA_964607595.1 uncultured Phycisphaeraceae bacterium | reverse complement strand
CAACGCGGCGCGGTTGCCGGCGATCGAGCATGTGCCCGGCGAGACCCGGCTGAGCCTGGACCTGGCGGTTGAACGGTTGTCGATCCTTCGGACGCTGTCGGGGGAAGGGGCGCCGCGGGTACTGGTTTGTCCGATTCATTCGTTAATGCAGACCGCGCCAGAAGCGCCGTTGTTACCGGGCTTGCTGCTTCGCCTCGAACCGGGCCCGATCCCGGGCGGGCAGGAGCGCCTCATCCGCTGGCTCGCCGACGCCGGTTACCGCCGGATCGAGGCGATCGAGGAGCCGGGCGACTTCGCGGTTCGAGGCGGGATCATCGATATCTTCCCGGCCGCGGCCATGGCGCGCTCCCGGACTCTGGCCCTGCCGGGATGGTCGATCACGGCGCCGATCCGGCTCGATCTGTTCGGCGACGAGATCGAGTCGGTCCATGAGATCGATATCGACTCCATGGCCTCGGACCGACGGCTCGACGCGGTGGAGATCATCGGACCGAACGCGGCCAAGCCCCTGAGCGATCGGGACTCCCGCGCTGTCACGACGATGCTCCCGTCCGGGGCGGTGGTGTTGCTCGCCGAGACGCCGGAGATCATCGAGCAGGGGCGCGGGTACTACGAGCGAGTACCCGAGGGCGTCGGGGTCGTCGGGCCGCCGGAGGTCATCCGGACGCTTCGCGCCGCTTCGCACGCGTTCGTCGAGATCAACGGCCTGACCTCAACGCTGGGGGGCGATCCCATCCACCTGCCGGCGCTGCCACTGCCGGACTTCGCGCGCGATGCCTCGGAAGCAATCATCGAGCTTGGCGCGATGGCGGCGACGCGCCCCACGCTGGTCTTGTGCCAGAACGACGGCGAGCGCGAGCGCCTCACCGAACTGCTCGCCGCCCTGCCAGAGGACCAGCGTCCGGCCGTCGCGGTTCGATTTCTGCACCGCGGGTTCCTGTGGGGTGATGACGCGGACAGCGATCGCGCCGCGGTGGTGCCTTACCACGAACTCCTGCACCGATACCACGCCCGCCGCCGGACCACGGGTGGCGTGCGTGCCCGATCCGCCTCGGACGCGTTCCTCGGATTCTCACCCGGAGACCTCGTCGTCCATTCCGAGCACGGCATCGGCCGATTTGTCGGGCTGAACACGATCGCCGCGCGTTCGCCCCGCAAGACCGCGACCGAACGCGCCGAGGCGCTTCTGGCCGGCAAGCAGGACGACGACTCCACGCAGGGTGAATACCTGACGATCGAGTTCGCCGGGCGGTCGCGTCTGCATGTCCCGGTGACGCAGGTAGACCTCGTGCAGCGGTACATCGGCAGCGGCCACACCCCGCCGAAGCTCTCGACGCTCGGCGGCAAGCGGTGGCGGACGCAGAAGGACCAGGTCCGCGAGGCGGTGCGCGACCTGGCCGCGGAGTTGCTGCGTGTGCAGGCCGCGCGTGAACACCAGCCGGGCATCCGGTTCCCCGACGACACCCCATGGCAGTCCGAGTTCGAGGCCGAGTTCCCGTACCAAGAGACCGAGGACCAGCTCGCCGCGCTCTCCGAGATCAAGCGCGACATGACATCGACGCGGCCGATGGACCGGCTGCTCTGCGGGGATGTCGGCTTCGGCAAGACGGAACTGGCGATCCGCGCGGCGTTCAAGGCCGCGGAGTTCGGCAAACAGACAGCCATCCTCGTGCCGACGACACTGCTTGCCGAGCAGCACGAGCGGACTTTCCGCGCCCGGTTCGCGGATTACCCGTTCAGCGTCGAGTCGATGTCGCGGTTCAAGACTGCGGCCGAGCAGAACGAGATTCTCAAGCGCGTCCGCATGGGGCAGGTCGACATCCTCATCGGCACGCACCGCATTCTCTCCAAGGATGTCCGCTTCGCCGATCTTGGGCTGGTGGTGATCGACGAGGAGCAGCGATTCGGCGTCGAGCACAAGCAGGCGCTGCTCAAGCTCCGCATGACCGCCGATGTGCTGACCCTCAGCGCCACGCCCATCCCCCGGACGCTGCACATGGCGATGCTGGGCCTGCGCGATATCAGCTCGCTGGCCACGCCGCCTGTGGACCGGCGCGCCGTCGTGACCGAGGTGATCCCCTACAACGCCAAACGGATCGAGGCCGCGATCAAGCGCGAATTGGCGCGCGACGGCCAGGTGTTCTTCGTTCACAATCGCGTCCACAACATCAAGTCCGTGGCGGACGACATCCAGCGGCTGGCGCCCGAAGCAAGGATCGTCATCGGGCACGGCCAGATGCCCGACGGCGAGCTCGAAGAGGTGATGCGCCGGTTCGTCCGGCGTGACGCGGACATCCTCATCTCGACGACCATCATCGAGTCGGGCATCGACATCCCCACCGCCAACACGATGTTCATCAACAACGCGGACCACTTCGGCCTCGCCGAGCTGCACCAGCTGCGTGGACGGGTCGGTCGCTACAAGCACCGTGCCTATTGCTATCTGCTGCTCTCGCCGGATCGCACCATCACCGATGTCGCGCGTCGGCGGATGCGCGCCATCGAAGAATTCTCCATGCTGGGGGCCGGATTCCGCATCGCCACACGCGACCTCGAGATCCGCGGCGCCGGCAACCTGCTGGGCGCCGAGCAGAGCGGGCACATCGCGGTCGTCGGGTATGACATGTATTGCCGGTTGCTGGAGCAGGCGGCGCGGGAGCTCCGCAACGAGCCCGCCGCCGAGCCGAGCCAGACGAGCATCGAGATCGGCGTCTCGGGGGGCATCCCCAAGGTCTACATCCCTTCCGACGCCAGAAGGCTCGAGGCCTACCGCCGCGTCGCATGTGCGCGAAGCTCCGACGACCTACGGAGCGTGGGCGAGGCGCTGCGCCAGGCCTACGGCGACCCCCCACGGGCGACCGCGGCACTGCTCGAACTGGCCGAGCTTCGCCTCGCGGCGTACGCGCTCCGTGTGGTTTCGATCGCCGTCCACGAGCAGGATGTCGTCATCCGCGCTGAAGACCCGGCCGCGATCGAGCGGGCGTTCCGCGGCGTCGACGGCACGATCCGCACGCTGCCGGCGCGTGGCCTCAACGAACCGCATGAGGTGTTTTTCCGCCCGCCGCCGGCGTTCATGGAGCCCACAACGCTGCTGACCGTCCTGCGCCGTCGGTTGTACGCCGCGGCCTATGAGAGCTCGCCGGGCTCCGCGTCGGCGTCTGCGTCGACGCCCTCGCCGGTCTCGGGCATGACGGGTGTGAACCGCCCCGACTCCATCCAGAGATCACGCGGGTCCTGATCATCGCAGACGCGGCGCAGCGCCAGGTACATCAGCGTCCCGGCGGTCGCCGCGAAACTCAGTGTCCACCCGCCGACGAGAATCTCGACGATCCAGCGCCATCCGTTGATGACGGCCGCCGACATCGAGGCGCGGCTTGTGGAGTCGAAGACCTCGGTCGTGCGTTCACCGCGGAGCCACATCGACGAGGCCGACTCGGCGACTCCGAGCCCGCCGATCGCCACCACGCGGACGACAAACATCGCCACCACCCAGACACCGGCGAGAATCAGCAGGTAGAGCAGCGTGTGACCGAGGCGCTTGTATACATACGCGACGCATCTCTGGATCGCGTCGATCGCGTCCGTGCTCTCGCACGCCACGGCCGGGGCGATCATCCCGCCCCCCAGCGCGAGCGCCAGCCATAACGCCGCGGCCACGACGCCGGCGATGATCGCAAGCCCGAACAGCAGTGCGCCGATCACAGACAACCATGACACTGAGAGCAATAGGACACCCGCGACGCCAATCGCAACAATCACTCCGATGATGATGGCGATGGGCAGCACAGCGGCGACAATGAACGCCGCCCACCTGGCCAGCGCGAAGCGCAGCGCGTGCCGGATGCTCATGTCAGCATCCGCGGCGATATCCACCGCCACCATCCGGGCCATCGCCCCGACGCCGATGGAAGAGACGCCGGCGAGAATCGCCCAGAGAGTCAGCAGCGGCAACGCGCCGGCCGCGCCGCCCGAATACGGCGTCGCCAGTTCCTGCGGAATCGCCGCCAGCGGTGTCGCGCCATGAATGATCGAGCGCCACAGCGCGAGCCACTGGGCAAAGATCGGTGATGCGTCGGGGGCGATCCAGCGGTGGACCACATCGAACAAACGGCCGACACCGAGAATGATGACGAAAGTCATGGCGCCGATCAGTACGCGCCCCGGATGTACGCTCATCGCGCCGGCCCGAAGCAGGAGCGGCCAGACTCGGTCATCCGGCGAGTACAGACGACCGCCCGCGGATTGGTGGAGTGCGTCCGCCATGCGACCGACCGATGCTATCAGATCACGCGGGCGGGCACGCCACGGAGGGCCGCGCCCAGCGCCTCGACGAGGTCTTCCGGTTCGATCATCCGGCCCGGCCCGACGGCGCGGCACGCCTGCCACCCCGAGCCGGGGCCGACCAGCGTAAAACCATCGTCCACGAGCAGCGCGGCGTTGCGCCGCGTCGCTGGCTGCGACCACATCACCTCGTTCATCGCCGGGGCCAGCAGCACCGGGCTACTGGCGCGATCGACGGCGCTGAGGATGAGACAGACCATGTCATCGGTGATGCCCGAGGCCAGCTTGGCCATGCAGTCCATGGTGCAGGGCGCCACGATCGCCGCGTGCGCCGAACGCGCCAGCGAGATGTGCTGCGGGTCGCTGGACTCGATGTGCTCCCAGGCGCTTGTGTACACGGGCCGGCCGGAGAGCGCTTGGAATGTAATCGGCCCGACGAACCGGGCCGCGGCGGGTGTCATGCAGACCGTCACCTCGGCGCCGGCTTGGGCGAGGCGGGACACAAGGGTGCATGTCTTGTACGCCGCGATGCCGCCGGTCACGCCGACAATGATGCGCTTGCCCGCGAAGACGGCGGACGCCGGCGCGATGGCTTGTTGCCGGTCGCTCAATGCGGTCAATCCTCGGAAGGCAGCACGGTCAGCAAGCCGGGCGTCTGCTGCCCGAGCGCGCCGATGGCGATCTTCTCCTGGAGAATCTCTTCGATGACGATTTCGAGGTCGGACCGCTGGCCGCGCTCGACGAGCGGGCGGGCGCCGTCGACGAGCTCGCGCAGGCGGTGCTGGATCAGGGCGCAGAGTTTGAACCGCCCCCCGGCCATGTTGACAACCTCTTCGCTCTTGAGCGCTTCGATCATCGCGCGAGTACTCCCGATGTGTATACTGCCGGTGTGCTCAGGTCGCGCCGGGTCCGGCGGGAACCGGGGGCCGACCGTCATCGAACCGGGAATAGTAGCACGCCGGCCGCGGTCCGTCCAAAGTGACGCCACGGCAATGGCATTCATCCGTGGGCACAGGGGTCTTTCGCCAGTGAATACAGAGTTCAAGTTCGGGGATCGTGTCGTCCACACCTCGCGCCCGGAATGGGGTGAAGGGGTTGTGACCGCCGCCGCCGCCGACACCGTCGAGGGCATGACCTGTCAGCGCCTGACCGTCCGCTTCGACCGGGCGGGGCTCAAGACGCTTTCGACCGCGCTGGCTCGGCTCCGACCCGCCACCGCGATGGACGCCACTCCCGCGGCCGCAAACGGGCAGGCCACGCCCGGACAGTTCGAGGCCAAGGGCTGGCTCGATCGGGCCGGTGCCGAGACCCCCGAGGTTGTCATGGCGCGGCTCCCCGAGGCGGCCACCGACCCCTTCGCGACGCTCGAGCAGCGTCTGGCCGCGACGCTTGGGCTATACCGGTTTACCGATCAGGGCGCGCCGCTCCTGGACTGGGCCGCCGCCCAGACCG
This sequence comes from uncultured Phycisphaeraceae bacterium, assembly GCA_964607595.1. GTDB lineage: Bacteria > Planctomycetota > Phycisphaerae > Phycisphaerales > UBA1924 > JACKHC01. Next base: position 12,968 of record CAZSLT010000046.1, on the reverse strand, counting down.
GGCTGGCGGATCCCTTGTCGATCTTCAACAGGCACCAACTCGAGCAGTACTTCGCGCGGTACGCCACAGCGCGGGACCAGCACCTTCGCCAGTTATCCGAAGAGCTCCGCCGGAAGGATCCGGGCGCCCAAGAGCGGCTGCTGGCCGCGGCCCCCGCCGGGGCGAAGATGGCGCTCCGCGGGCGTCAGACCACTCGGTGATCTGTTTGGGTGGCCTTCGACCCAATCCGCACCGTACAGACCCACCATCCGGCCTACCTCGACCCTCCAAAGGGTGATTCCTCGGCTCCGAAGGGAGACTTCCGTGCTTCGCGCCGGGCCTCGGGCATGCTGGCTCCGTGATCTCGCGGGTTCGACCCGCCAAGAAATTCAAGACACGGAGAGAGCAATGGACGAGCGCGATTTCCAGCAGAAACTGGCGGACCTCATCCAGCAGATCGACCGACTTCCCGAGGAGCAGCGTGGACGGCTCCACCAGCTCGCCGAGGAGACCAAGGTCCGCCACGACAAGGTCCGCCACACCGTGCGGACCCTCCAGGACTCGCTGGATTATCTGCGCCTGAGCGTCAAGTACCTCGTGTTCGACCTTGAGGCCACGCGCCGCGAGAACGAGTATCTCCGCGGCATGATCTCGCGGCAGGATGACTCGTCCCAGGAAGGCGCCGACTGATCGGGCCGGAGCCGCTTACGGCTCCACGAGCACGACAGACTCGCCATCGGGCTCCGCGCCGGTCTCCGGCGTCAGCAGCGCCAAATCACCGGAGAGCGGCGTGTACTTCAGTTGATACCCCTCGGGCATCAGCACTTCCTGCCCGTTGACGAACAGGTCCTTGGCGAGCACATCCGGCCAGCGGCCGTGGCGCTCGAAGTACAGGTCAAGGCCCTTGCGGACCATGCGGAATGTCGACTCGGCGGCGGCTTTGTTGGCGCGGTCGATGTGCGTCCCGAGGAGCGGAATCACGATCGTCGCGAGGATCGCGATGATCGTCACGGTGATCATGACATCGAGCAGCGTAAATCCGCTCGATTTGTGACCGTGAAACCGCATCAACGAGCCCTCCTCCGCGGCGTCCTGGCAACGGTGTAAATACCTTCGACCCTCCCCCGGCACCGCTTGAGCGTGGGGGACGGTCGAACAGCCCGAAAGAAAGGACAGAACGGGTCCGCGAGACATTATCCGCGGCTGAAGGCCTCCCGGGTGATCATCAACTCAAGCGTCTGCGCCGCGAAATCGATGTCGCGCCCCGTCATCTCGGTGAAGAACGGCAACGCGATCGTGCGCTGGCTGGCAGACTCTGCGATCGGGAAGGCCCCCGTCTCGTAACCGAAGCGATCCCGATAACACGATTGCAGGTGGATGCACGGGAAATAGGTCGAGCACCCGACATCGTGGCGCCGCATGCCCGCGATGACTCGGTCCCGCTCCGCGGCCGAGTATCCCGAGCGCAGCCGGACGACGAAGACGAACCAGCTCATGCGCGTGTCGTCCTCGACCGTCGGGACGATCAATTCGGGGTTGCCCATGAGCCGCTCGATATACCGAGCCGCGACCCGCTGACGCCGCTCAACGATCGAGGGCAGCCGACGCAGCTGCGACAGCCCGAGCGCCGCGTTGAGCTCGGGCATCCGGTAGTTGAAGCCGATCAGTTCATGGCTCAGCCAGTTCCCGACACTGCTTCCCATCGCGCTCGGCGAGCGCCCCTGATTCCTCAGCGACCGGCAGACATCGGCGATCCGATCATCGTCGGTGACGACCATGCCGCCCTCGCCCGTCGTGATCTGCTTATTGGGATAGAAGCCGAAAACCGCCGAGTGACCGAACGCTCCGATCGGCCGGTCCCGCCATTGTCCACCCAGCCCCTCGCATGCGTCTTCGATCAATCGGATCTCGTGCCGGTCGGCGATCGAACGGTACGCTGCCATGTGCGCCGGATTCCCGAAGACTTCGACCGCCAGAATCGCCTTGGTTCGCCTCGTGATGGCTCGCTCGATCAACTCGGGATCGAGGTTGAGACTCTTGGGCTCGATGTCGACGAAAACCGGTGTGGCGCCCGTGTAAACGATCGCGTTGCTCGACGCGATGAAACTGAACGGTGTCGTGATCACTTCGTCGCCCGGCCCGATCCCCGAGGCCAAGAGCGCCATGTGAAGACCCGCGGTGCCCGAGGAGCACGCGACCGCGTGACGCCGGCCAGTGGTCAGGGCGAACTCGGTCTCAAACTCCTCAACCACCGGGCCGATCGAGAGCCGGCCGCTCCTGAGCACGCGGTTCACCGCGTCGATGTCCTCGCTCGTGATCTCGGGCCGGCTCAGTGGAATCTCTTCGATCATCCTCAACGCTCCTGGCGCAACCCGGCGCGGGCCGCGTTCACGGTTCATCGGCCGGATTCGTGCCGAGTCATCGACCGTCCCGGCCCGAACCCTCACTGACTGGCGAGAATCGAGGCGAGGGCCCTGCGGTCCTCGCCCATGCGGACCAGCGCCTCCCAGGCCGCGACCGCACGCACCGCCGGCCTGTGCGAGCCGACCCCCAGCGCCACCCGCTCGAGGTGCGCCGTGGGGACGCTCGTTCCGCCCCCCAGGCACGACGCAACCTGCGCCAGGGCCTGCGTGCCGGCCCCCGGCCACGAGACTTCCAGCAGCGAGACACAGCACGGCGCGCCGCCGTTGGCGATCAGCGCGCCCAGCGCGACCCGGCACAGCCGAGTATCTCGCGCCAGCGCCCCTTGGCGGGCCAGCCGGCACAACTCCTCCGGGGCGTCTGCCGCGAGCCCCCGCGCCACCGCGAGCACGATTCTTGCATCTTCGGGGGCGCCTTCGATGGGGTGTTCGAGCAATGCGGCCCGGAGCGGGACCCGCCGCTCAACGGGGAGTTGTTCCACCGCCGCCACAAGCCATTCGGACCCGGGAGCGTAGCCGGTGCTCCACAGTTCCAGGGCGTGACCGACATCATCCTCCCCCGTCCGAAGCGCGAGCGCAGCGCGCCCGAGACGCGACACAACCAAATGATCGGACTCGGCGATGGCCATGAGCACTTCCATCGGCGCCGACTCCCAGGCCGACGCCCCGGCGAGCGCCAGCCGCAAGCGATCGACCAGCCCCGACGCACTCCCCCATCCCGCCTTCCAGGCCGATCCGCCCCGCTCCGGCGACACCATCAGCAGCACACCGATCGCCTCGGCACGCGATCGCGCCGAGATCGCCGGGTCGCGGAGAAACAACTCGACGAACGGCGCCGCGCCCGTCAGCCGCTCGCGACGGATGAAATCGAGGAGGTACGCCACGCCGTTGGAGTCCGGCTTCATGCCCTCCTCGCGCAGGCGCGTCATCAGCGTCTCGGGATCGATCTCGCGCCCGAGGTCCATCAGAATCAGGGCCGCGGCGACGCCGATCGCCACCGAGGTGCGCGACTTGAGCTCTTCGAGCCGAGCCGTGCCGATCGGATCGTCCGGCGCGCGGGTCCGTGCGCGGAGCAGGACCTCAAGCCCTTCGTCAAGGCCAGGCCACGCGAGCACCTCGCGGATCTGCGCCTCGTCCAGCAGATGCTCGCGGAGCGCCGCCCCGATGAGGAGCGCCCGCTCGGCGGGATTGGTCACCCGTGCGATCATCGCCGTTGTCGTCGCGGGGGTCTCACTCAACTGCGCCAGCGCCAGCACGCCATGCACACGGCCGACGAAATCCTCACCGATCGCCAGTTCCGCGAAGAAAGGGCTGAGCCGTTCGTCCTTTTGGGCTCGCAGCGTGGCCAGCACTTCGTCGCGATCCGGCGAACCAGGCGCGACCAGCCGGCCGAGTTCCTGGATCAGGTCATCCGCCGAGCCCCGCGCGGGCGCAACAACGCCGCAGAGGATCAGCATCGACCACAGGATCGCCACGGCGCTCCGCATATGCGTGGGATCGTACGCGGGCGGAAGCCCGGCGGCCCCGGGGTCAACCCCCCCTGCTGACCGCCCGCCGGACCCGTTCACAGAGTTCCCGGAAGGTCACCCCTTCGTACTCCGGGCCGCACTCGAGCTCCGAACCGTCGCTCACTTGGCGCGCCACCCGCTGCGCGGCCGTGACGACGGTGGAATGGTTCCGGCGTCCGAGCGCACGGGCGATCTCCGGGAAGCTCATCGTTGTGCATTCACGAAGCAGGTAGGCAGCCACCCCCCGCGCCACCACGACGCGATGGTGCCGCCCGCCTCCAAGCACTTCCGACGCCCCCACCCCCAGGTCGTTGCAGACCGCGTCGAGCACCTCGGCCGGCCGGATCGGCCGCCGGGGCTGCCCCACCCGGAGGCCGATCACCGCGCGGCGGACGGTCGTCTCGGAGAGCGGGCCGCCCCCGCCCCCGGCCACCCCCTCCATGCGATGAATCGCCGTGGCCCGCGCCAGGATCCCTTCGAGTTCGCGGGCCGAGTCGACATGCAGCCGCGCGATCGAGTCGCAAGCGTCTTCGGAAATCACGAGCCCCTTCCTCTGAGCGAGCGACCGCACGATGCCGCGACGCATGGACTCGTCCGGCGGATCGATGCGCACGATCATGCTCGAGAGGCAGCGGGACTTGAGCCGGGTGCCAAGCGTCTCGAGCCGCGCCGGGTGCTCGTCGCTGACGATCGCGAGCCGACCGCCGTCGAGATCCAGCGCATCCATCGTGTGGAGCAGTTCGCAGAGCGACGCCTTCTTGCCACAGAGGAATTGCATGTCGTCGAGGCAGAGCAGATCCACGCCACGGTACCGCGACCGGAATCCGTCCACGCGCCCGGCCCGCACCGATGCGACGAAGTCGGTCACGAAATGCTCGCCGGTCACATAGCGGACCTCGCCCCCGGGGTGACGCTGGCGATGCAACGCGGCGAGACCCTGGAGGAGGTGGGTCTTGCCGAGACCGCTCGGTCCGTGCATCACCAGCGCCTTGAACCCCGACGCCTTATCCGGCTCGATCAGACCGAGCGCGGCGCTGTAGGCCAACTCGTTCGACGGGCCGACCACAAAATCGGAAAGATCATGGCGCATCCGCAGCGAGGGTCCTCGCGCCGGCGCAGTGAGCGCGGGTGCGACCGCTTCGGCGGTGTCGCGCACCGCCTGCTCGTTGATCATCGCCGCCTCGAAGACACCGGGATCGACGCACCAGTCCACATCGACCGACTCAAGACCCAGCGCGGCGCGGGCCGCGCGAATCAGCGGGTCGGCGAAGACGCGTCCGAGCATCTTTTTGTGGAACTGGCTGGGCACCTGCACGCGGACCGACCGCCCGTCGAACTTGAGACGGGCCGCGGTCTGGAAGTGCTTCTCATAGGTCTCGTGCCCCACGAGGCCCGCGAGCCGTTCGCAAATGTCCCTCGATACCGTTCCGTGGCTGACCGGGATGGCTGTCAAGGTTCGGGTCCCTCCGGGCTGGGCGTGCCGCCGATGCGGGCACGCCGTGCGTCATCCCTGAAGAGTCCTTCCACACGAACAGCCGGCGTGAGATCGCGCGACGACGACAGCCCGGCGATGCTCACGCAGCGCCGCGGATCGGAGCGAGCGACTCAGTACGGAACGCCGCGAACGAGCCGCCCCGTTCCTGGAGCGAGTCATCCGTCGCGACGCTGTTCAAGGGCCGTCCGATGGCCCAAGGGTTCACAAGGTAGCGACGCGTCGACCCGAGTCAACGGGAATCAGACCATGCATCGAGACACGAAGCGGGGCGCCCGTGTTTACACCGTCTTTGCGCGCACGGATTGTGAGTTCTCCACGCGCGACTCACGCGGGGTGAACAACTGTCCACCGCCCTATGCCGCGACGAGCGCGATCAAACGGCCCGGCTCGGGCGCACAAGCGCCACGCGTCGCGATGTTTCGAGAAATCCAAAGGACTTGTACAGGCGCATCGCGGGCGTATTGCGCAGATCGACGGCGCATGTGACCTCTCGCTCCTCTCGGGATGCGATGCGCGCCAGCCCCAGTTGCATGAGTCGACGCGCCATGCCGCATCCCCTGAGCGTGGGTGCCAGACCGAGGTACACCAACTCCACCGACGACTGCGCCGGGCACGGATTGAACAGCATCACGCCCTCGCAGCGGCCGTCGTGCTCGACCAGCCACCACAGATTGGGGTCGAACACGCCGGTGGCGCGATGACTGGCGATCACCTCGGCCGGTTCCCGCATGCCGCACATGTCCGGGCAATCGAGCGTGCCCTCGTAGGTGCGCCCCAGCGCGTCGGCCAGCGCCGGATCGTCGCCCGGCATCCAGCCGCGCACCCGAATCCCCGCGCCCCAATCCGTCGGTGGGTCAAACTCCGGGCCGGGCCGGGGCCTGCTCAGGTACGCCAGATCGGCCACATGGATGAAACCCGCGCCGAGAAACGCCGACAACGAAAACGCATCTCCCGGTTCGAGAAGCACTTGCGCGAGTCGCCCGACTCCTTCTTCGCGCGTCGCGTGATCAATGAGCCCCGACAACTCGGCCGCCTCAGTGTCGTTCGTCGGCTGGCTGACGAAGATGGTCAGCGTTTTCCCGGCCCCCGGGACGCCAAGAAACGCGTGACGGACGACCCTCCCACCGTCTGCGGGAAAGGCCCCCCACAACCCCGTGGTATCTATCCCAAAGACCCCGGCATCGGTCAGGAACCGCTCTCCCGCCCGTTTATCCCCTCGGGCCGAGGCCTCGACGAGACGATGGGCCGTCGGGACCCGGTCGCCTCGCTCGGCTTTGACAAACCGCAATGGCTGAACCGAGACGGGCTTCACGAAACCGACCTTCCTGAACGATCCTCTGGAATTGCCATCAACCGATTGGACGGTCCGATCGTATCCGCTGACGATTGTGTAGACTCCGCGGCCCGAGAGCGATTTTCAGGAGCAGGTGCATGCCCTTTTTGACTGATCCAGCCGGCCGACGCGGAAAGTGCCTCCGGGCGATCGGAACCCTGGTGGCCGTGATGGTGGTGTCCCTCGGAATCGCCCCCAAACTGGTCTCGGCGGCTCCAGAGCCGGCCCCGGTCCCGACCCGGTGGGAATTGACCTTCGATCCGGGTCCGCTGCGGGTGATGACCGTCAATGTCGATGGGGCGCAGGCCGCGTACTTCTACTTCACCTACAAGGTGATCAACAGCACCGGCGAAGACCTGTTCTTCACCCCGACCTTCGAGATGTTCACCGACGATGGAGACCTGATCCGCTCAGGGCGGGATGTCCCCGAGGCGGTCACCAACCACATCCTCCGCCGGCTCCGCAACCCCCTGATGGAAGACGAGATCGACATCCAGGACCGCCTCCTCCAAGGGCCGGAGAACGCCCGGGAGGGGCTCGTGGTCTGGCCCGTGAGGAACATGCGGGTTGACGAGATCAAACTCTTCGTCCGGGGCCTCAGCGGTGAGACCAAGACCATCCAGCGTGCGGACAACGGCGAGCCGGTCACCCTCCGCAAGACACTCATGCTGGTCCACGAGGTCCCCGGGGAGATCGACCCGACCTCCAGCCGTCCCCTCACCCGGCGGGAGGACCTGACCCGCTGGATCATGCGATAACGGATCGGTATACTCCCCGCCCCTCGCCTCACGGGCCGGGTCCGTTGACCCCGGAACGGCGAGCGGCTTGATTGACACCACCCCCCGCTCGGTTGCGGGGTTTCAGAAGCGGAAGATCGATATGGCACACAAAAAGGGCCAGGGCTCAACCAAGAACGGCCGCGACTCGAACCCGCAGTACCGCGGGGTCAAGCTCTACGGCGGCGAGAAGGCCAACGCCGGTTCGATCATCGCCCGTCAGAACGGCACCAAGTGGCAGCCCGGCTATCTCGTGGGTCGGGGCAGCGATGACACGCTCTTCGCGCTGGCCGCGGGCACGGTGGTCTGGAAGGGACGCAAGGTTCATGTCCGCCCCGCGGACCCCGCGGTCCCCGTCCCGTTCTATCTCTAAGTCATTCTGGAATCAGCCCTCTGCGTCGATCGCGCCCATCAGGCGTGCGGCGATGCCGTCGCACCACAGGAACGCGTCGTCGCGAACCCTGATGTTGTCGCCGATCGTCTCGATCTGCCCGCGATCACGAACGCGATGCAACTCGCGCTCGAGCGATCGGGTCATCCCGATCGAGTCAGCCGCGTCGAGGATCTCTCGGAGCGGCAGGCCCTCCGTCGTCCGCAGCCCCATCATGAGGCGTTCTTTCAGGGCGCGGGCGGGGTCGGGTCGTTCAAGGTCAACGACCGGCGCATAACCACCGGACTCGGTCACGCCCTCCATCCACTCCGAGAGTTTGGGCACATTCTTCCAGCGATGCCCGGCGACATGCGCCGAAGCGGATGGCCCCGCGGCCAGCCACTCCTGGCACCGCCAATAGGCAAGATTGTGCCGGCATTCACTCCCCGGCCGCGAGAAGTTGCTCACTTCGTAGCGCTGCAAACCGCTCGCGCGCATCGCGGCGACCATCGTCTCGTACATCGTGCTCTCGGTGTCATCGCCGGCGGGCCGGAACTCGCCCATCTGCATCCGCTTGGTCATCGCGGTGTTCGGCTCGTAGGTCAGCGCGTAGCCGCTGAGATGATCGACCATCCCCCGGCGCGCGAGGTCGCACGCGATCGCCAGGTCTCGCGCCCAGTCTTCGTGCGATTGGCCGGGGATGGCGAAGATCAGGTCGATGTTCCGCCGGGCGATGCCGGCGTCGCGGACCATGCCCAGCGCTCTGCCGACATTCTCGGGGTCGTGGATGCGTTCGAGGGTGCGCAGATGATCACGATCGAAGGACTGCGCCCCCATGCTGATGCGGTTGACGCCGCCGGCCGCGAGCGTACGGAGGAGCTCAGGCGTCACCGACTCGGGGTTGCACTCGACGGTGAACTCAAGGTCGGCGGAGGGGAATCCGGGGACGAGGCGTCGCAGCGCCTCCAGCAGCCGTGCCCACAGGTCGGGGTCGAGGAGACTGGGGGTGCCGCCGCCGACGAACACCGTGTCCAGGCCGCCCCGGATCAGGGCGGCCATCGCGGTGAGTTCGAGGATGACGGCGTCGACGAATTCGCCGCGTCGGTCGCCCCGGTCAACAAAGGAGTAGAAGTCGCAATAGTGGCATTTGTGCGCACAGAAGGGCACATGGATGTACAGCGACCGGACGCTTTCTCGGGCGGCCCGGAGGGGGGCGGCCGAGGAGTCCGGGCGTTGCCCGTCAATCGTGATTGCGATACCTTCTTGGTGAGACATGGTCGGGGCGCCCCAGGATCGGGCCGGGCATTATTAGCCCGCTCGGCCCGCTTCGGCATCGCCGCTCGGAGGTCGCGTGGTAGTCAACCTCGTCGCATTCGCCCCCAATGGCCAGCGGAAGGACCTGGAACTTCCCGAGGGACGCCATGTCATCGGCCGCCAGTCGACCGCCCAGATCCGCGTCCCGCTGCCGACGGTGTCGCGCCAGCACTGCGAACTGATGATCAGCGCCAACTCAGTGCGGGTACGCGATCTCGGATCGAGCAACGGCACCTACCGCAACGACGACCGTGTCCAGGAAGCGGAACTTCGGGCGGGGGATGTGTTGACGGTGGGCACTTTCGCGTTCGTCGTGCAGATCAATGGGCACCCGGCGCATGTTGTCGCGCCGACCGGCGACTCTGATGAGCTGATCGAGACGCCGCCGAACGGAACAAAGTCACCGACCGCCTCGGACTCGATGGACGAGACCGTCTCCCGGACGGGGCTGCACAAGGGGCTCGGCACGCCGGGGACCGAGGACAGCAGCGTCTTCGATTTCGATTTCGACTTCGAGAACGACGACAACCCGCAGTTGTGACCCGCTCAGGCGCTCTTGCGCTTCGCGTCGTCGGCGTCATTCGCCGGCGGAGGCAGCGCCTTTGACTTGGCGGGCTCGGCCTGGGGGATGCGGATATTTGTCGCACAGCCCTTGCACCGGACAATCCGGCCGCGTGCCGAGTTCGGCACGGCCAAAATGCTCCGGCACATCAGATTCGGGCACATGATGCGGACAATATTCTCTGTCAATGGTTCGACCCTTCGTTATCCCGCCTCTGATTGGATCGGTCCGAACGGCCGCCGCCTTGACGGCCGGACGCACCCCCGGTCGCGTTCTCGGGAACGGACGCGGACATGCGGGTGCATGGGCGCCCGTTTCCGCGTACCTTTTGCCGCCGCAGACACCCTTCATCGAGGCGAATGGGCGTGATGAGTCCGGATAACCGATTCTTGTTCGCGAAATGCCCGGCCGGGCACGCGACGGCCGTGGTCGGGCTGCAATGGGGCGACGAGGGCAAGGGAAAGGCGATCGACTTGCTCGCCCCCGGGTACCAGGCGGTGGTGCGCTACAACGGCGGGGCCAACGCCGGGCACTCGGTCGTTATCGCGGGCAAGCGACACGCGCTGCACCTGATCCCGTCGGGCGTGTTTCACCCCGGCGTGGCCGCGATCATCGGCAACGGCGTGGTCGTGGACCCCGAGGCGCTAATCAGGGAAATGGATGCGCTGGCGGCGTCGGGGATCGATCTGTCCGGGCTCAAGGTCTCGGCCAACGCCCATGTCGTGTTGCCCTATCACAAACAGGAGGATGCGCTGCGCGAGCGCCTGCTGACCGGCGTCGTCGGCGGCGAGAGCATCGGCACGACGAAACGCGGCATCGGCCCGGCGTATTCCGACAAAGCGTCGCGCTCCGGCGCGGTGCGCATGGGCGACCTCATCCGGCCCGAGGTGCTCCGCCGGATCATCGAGCGAGTCGTGCCGGTCAAGAACGCGATGCTGCGCGCTCTGGACCCGGAGGCAGAGCCGATCGACGCCGGCGCGATTCTGGCGGCCGCGGCCGCGTGGGGCGCGCGGCTGGCGCCACATCTCACAGACTCAACCTCGCTGGTGCAGGATCTCATGGACGCCGGTGGGCGGGTGTTGATCGAGGGCGCCAACGCCACCCTTCTCGATCTCGACCACGGCACATTCCCGTTCGTGACTTCCTCGAACTGCTCGGCGCTGGGCGTGTGCGCCGGCTCGGGGATCGCTCCCAAGCGCCTGAGCCGCGTGATCGGTGTGGCCAAGGCCTACTGCACGCGTGTCGGCGGCGGGCCGTTCCCGACGGAGCAGAACAACGCCGACGGGGACCGCATCCGGGAACGCGGGCGGGAATACGGCACGACCACCGGACGGCCCCGGCGGTGCGGCTGGCTGGATCTGGTCGCGCTGCGGTACGCGGTCCGGCTCAATGACGCCGACGGGATCGCGCTGACACTGCTGGATGTTCTCTCCGGCTTCAAAGAGCTCGCGGTGTGCGTGGCCTATGAGATCAACGGGAAGCGCACCGATCGTTTCGTGCCCGATGCCGAGACACTGTCTCACGCACGCCCCGTGTACGAGCGGCTTCCCGGATTCGACGGCGACATCAGCGGCGTCCGCCGCTTCACCGATCTGCCGGACTCGGCTCGAGGATATGTCGAATTCATCGAGCGGTTCGCCGGGGCTCCGATCAACCTGATCGGCGTCGGTCCCGATCGGACGCAGACCATCATCCGCGAGGGCTAGCGACGAGGCGTTCGGGTCGACTTCGCCTCCGCCTGCGTGAGCTGCCTGCGGGCCTCTTCGAGGCGGGCGCTCACATGCTGGTGCTGGTGCGGGTATCGCAGCGGCGTGTAGACCTCGAGTGCGCACTCGAAATACGCGATGGCTTCCTGGAGATTCTCGGCCTCGTCGCCGGTCGGGAGCCGACTCCACGCCTGACCGAGATTCGCCTGCGTTTTGGCCCAGTCCGTCGGCAGCGCCTCGCGGGTGCGGACCTCCAGCGCTTGCTCGAAGCACTGGATGGCCTCCCTGACCGCTTCGCCCTTCTTCGTCGGCGGCATGTGCAACAGCGCGGTCCCGAGGTTGTTCAGCGTGGAGGCCCACTCGATCGGGTGCGTCGAGCGCGTGCGGACCTCCAAGGCCGACTTGTAGCACGCAACCGCGCGGCGGAGGTTACGCTCGCGCAGCTCGTCCTTGGCTGGCAGGAGCGCCCACGCGTTTCCCAGGTTGCTCTGCGTGGCCGCCCACTCAACGCGTCGCCCGAGGCGTGACCACACATCGAGCGCGCGGGTCTGGCACTCGATGGCCCGGTTGATGTTCGCGGCGTGATCCCCTCCCGGGAACTGCAGCCAGATGTTGGCCAGATTGTTCTGCAACCGCGCCCAGCCGATCGGGTCGGCCTCCTGCGTCCGGACCTCGAGCGCCGCGCTGAAGCAGACCAGTGCGTGCTCGAGGTTTGATGCCCGATCGCCCCGCGGCGAACGCTCCCAAGCGTGCCCGGCGGCGTTGTGCACGATCGCCCACCTGCCCGGGTTCTCCTCGCGGGTCCAGACCTCCGCGCTCAGCCCCAGGTGGCGGACCGCCTTCTGCATGTTGGATGCCTGATCGCCAAAGGGCGCTTCGAGCCACGCCAGCGCGAGCTGGTAGTGCGCCTGCGCCCAGAGATCGGGCGACCGCTCTCGGGACAACAGCACGAGGGCGGACTCGAGATGCTCGATGGCGTGCTCGATGCATTGGGCCTTGCCGACGCCGGGGCGGTGCACGCAGGCGGCGCCCAGGAGCAAACCGACACGGGCCGAGTCCGGGTCGTCGGGGCGCAGATCGAGCTTTGTGGCGGCCAGCAGATCGGTCGCCTGTTTGTAGGCGTCCTCGGTCGCGCCGCGCGTCGTGCGCATCAGGGTGACGGCGACATTGAGCCGGCGTTGGAGGTCATCCCGCTCGCGCCGAGCGGCCAAATACTCGCTCATCGCTTCGTCGAAGCGGCCGTCGTAGTAGTAGCGGTCGCCGCGAAGCGTGTAGAGATCCGACTGAGACAACGACTCGATGGGCGAGGAAAGGTGCATGTCCGCCTTGATGAAGTCGCGCTGCGCGACCGCGGCGATGGTCCGCGCGTAGTCGCTACGGCACCCCGCGAGACGCTCTGCGGCCGCGCGCTGGCTCGGCGTCAACGGCAAGAACGACGCGTCATCGCCGGGGAACTTCTCCCCCAGCACAATATCTCGGATGGTTCGGATATCGGCTTCGTCGGG
>CAZSLT010000045.1:11895-18903 GCA_964607595.1 uncultured Phycisphaeraceae bacterium | reverse complement strand
AGCAACTGGTAGGCGCGGAGGGGCGGTTCGAGTTTCTCGAGTTCGGCCGCGGCCATATTGGCGCGGAATCGGTTGACTCTCACCCCGCCGCCCTTGGCCGGGACGAGGTAGCGACCCAGCGGCGTGGCGGAGAAGTCCTGCGCGGCGACGCCGCCGCCGGCACTGCCTGCGCCGCCGCCGACACTCCCGACCTTTCCGGCGAGGTTGATCAGCGTGGCCTCATCCAGAAGCATGCGCTTCCAGCCGCGATGCAGCTCATCGGTCTCGGGCAGACGGTCCGCGACGGCGCGCACCGACGGGCGAATCGACTCGACCTTGGCCGCGAGCGCCTCGATGCTGTCGAGCGACTCCATCAGTGATCGGCGGAAGAACCGGCTGGGCAGTCGGTACTCGTCGTCGCCGTCCTCGCGGAGGACCTTCTTGAGGGCATCCGAGACGCGTTTGGGCAGCGCGTCGTAGTCGGGCGTGCGCATGTCCCCGAGCTCTTTGAGCGCCGATGCCGCGGCGTAGGTCCGGTCGGTCACGATCCGCTTGAAGCGTTCGGTGTCGTCGTCGTCGCCCTTCATGCGTGACGCGACGCGCTGGGTGCGGGCGTGGGCTTTGTCGATCGCTTCGATCAGTTTGTTGCCCTCGGCGAGTTGCCGCTCGGCGGCGGCGCGCTTCTCGGCGGGGATGACAAGCCCGCCGTTCCGGCCGGGCGAGAAGATGTCGCTGAGCGCCTGCTCGATGGGGTCGCCTTGGGAGGGCGCCGCGGGGGACGCGACGACTCCGCCGCTGGCCGAGGCGAAGAGGGTCGCACGCCCCGCGGGCTGCGCGAGAAACTCGGCGATCGCGCCGGCGGGCGCGGGTGTGGGGGCGAGAGACGCCGAGAGCCGCTGGGCCGCGGCGTCGAACGGGCCGAATTGACGAACAAACGAGTCGGCCTTGGCGATGAAAGTTGACGCGAACGAGGCGTCACGCGCCGTCAGTCGTCCGTTGCTGCGCGTGAAGTGCTCTTCGATGTAGGCATCAAAATGTCGGGACACCGCCGACGACCATGCCTGCTCGGCTTGCCGCTCCATCGCCTCGGCGGTGGCCAACTGCGATGAGAGCCGGGGCTTGGCGTTGCTGTATGAGGAACCGGCGTCGTCGACGAGGATCGGCGCGCCCCCGGGCGCCGCGGCGCTCGCGACGACAAACGAGGCGACGAGCAGGGCCGTGCCGGACATAACCGCGTGCGTGTGGCGCATGACAACTCCCAGTTCTCCCGGTATGCGGGGCTGATTATAGGTGCCCGGCGATCAGTGGCGTGACGAGGAGAGCTGTTCAATAACTGATCGGTATCGCGGCACGCCGCTGTCGCGGAACCCTTCGGCGTAGCCCTTGCCGCCCCGGTGCACGGAGCGGTAGCGTGCCAGGCCCATCGCCGTGGCGACGAAATCCACCTCGGCGAGCTGGCTCTCGAACTGTTCGACTGCGCGTTGTTTCTGGTCGGCGACGCTTGTGATGTCGGCGATGCGGGTGATCGGCATCGGCGTCCAGACTTCGTATTCGCGGATCGTCGCGCTGGCGAGCAGCGCATCGGACGCCGCGGCGAGCAGTCGGCAGGTCGCCCAGTGATCCGGATGCGAGTCGAACGCGCTGGGGACATAGACGATCGCGGGCGAGACCGAACGCAGCAGGTCGCGGAGACGACGGGTCAGATCCGGCGTCGGATCGAGGGAGCCGTCGGGTCCGTCGAGGAAGTGGAGCGACCGAACCCCGAGGATCTCGCCGCAGCGCCGCGACTCCTGCTTGCGGCGGTCGGTCAGGGCCTGGCGTGCCCCGTTGAGCGAGGGATCGTGATTGCGGACGCAGGGGTCTCCCCATGAGCCGTCGGTGGTGAAGACGACATGCACCTCGGCCCCGGCGCTGCTGTGGAGCGCGATGGCGCCGCCGCAGCCGATGGCCTCGTCGTCCATGTGCGGGGCCAGCACGACGACGGGTCCGGCGGTGAAGTCGGTGATGAGTTCCGGTGGCTTGTGGTGTTCGTCGAGCACGATCCACGCCGAGAGGGCGCCGCGGGCCCGCGCCGGCAGGGTGGCGCGGTAGAGGTAGCGGGCCGCGGATCGGAGGGCTCGGCGCATGGGCGCGGATCGTATCAGTATTGCGAGATCGACCCGCTCTTCTTGGTCTGCCGGACCGAGTAGGCGAACATGGCCATGGAGAAGGGCATGAGGACGACGATGAACGCGACGAGGGCCACGGCGTGGGTCCACAGTTCCGCGAGCGGACGCCCCATGAGGAGTGACTGCCGCATGCCCTCGGCGGCGTGGGTGAGGGGGACGAAGGCGGTGAACGGCTGGACCCATGCGGGCAGGACCTGCGCGGGGAAGAGGACGCCGCCGAGAAAGAGCGACGCCGCGGAGACGATGGCGTTGATGAAATTGCCGTGCTTGATGAGCATGATCACGCTGGCCGAGAAGATGCCGAAGGGGACGAAGCTGAGGATGCCGAGCACGAGGAAGAGGAAGGCGCCGAGGAAGTTCGCGGAGCTGAGACTGACGCCGAAGATGAGCCCGAGCACCAAATAGATGGTGAACCGGATGGTGGAGAAGAGGTAGGCCCAGAGCGAGGAGAAGGCGAGCACCTTCCACAGGCGCGTCGGCGACAGCAGGACGATGTCGAGCGTGCCCATCAGCTGGCTTTCGCGGAGCGAGCGGCTGAAGGTGCCGAGACTGACCGAGAGGTAGTCGAGCAGCGCCGCGCCGATGAGGAGGAAGGCGAAGTAGTTGCCGCCGTACTTCTCGAGCATCTCGGGCTTGCTGTTGCCGACGACGCGCCCGATGTAGAAGAACATGGGCACGGCGAGGAAGATGCTGAACAGCTGCATCACGAACGCGGTGCGATAGCTGAGCATGATCTGCCCGTCGCGTCGGAGGAATGCCAGCGCGGTGCGCATCGGTTCGGGCCCTCGATCAGTCGGCGACCGCGGAGGCCGCGGCGCGTTCGGCGACAAGTTTGTGGAAGACCGTCTCGAACGACGCCTGGGCGCTCGTGCAGGTCACGATGTCGCCGCCGGACTCGACGATCGTGCGTACAAGGTGGGAGAAGCCGTCGGAACCGGTCGTGAAGCTGATCTGGGCGTCGATGCCGTCGGGCGCGGGACGCAGGACCGGGTCGGTCAGGCAGCCGGAGGACGACGCGGCGCCGCGGATCGACTCGGGGTCGAGCGACCGAATAAGCAGGCGGTAGGTCGTCGTTGTGTCGACCATCGTGCGGAGTTCTTCGACGCTGCCCATGGCGATGAGGCGGCCCTCGGCCATGAGGCCGATGCGCCGGCAGAGCTTCTCGATCTCGGCGAGGTTATGCGAGGTCACGAGGATCGTCGGCGACCACTGGGGGATGATCTGCTCGCGGATGACCGTGACGAGTTTCTCGGCGCCGACGGGGTCAACGCCCTTGGTCGGCTCGTCCATCAACAGGACGCGCGGCTTGTTGAGCAGCCCGCGGGCGATCGACATCCGCTGCTTCTGGCCGGTCGAGTAGCGGTCGAAGCGGTGGTCGATGATGCGCTTGAGGTCCAGCACCTCGATCAGTTCGCCGACCCAGTGCTTGCGGTCGTGCGTGTTCAGGTGGTAGAGGTCCGCGAAGAACATCAGGTTCTGGCGGCCGGTCAGACGCCAGTAGAAGCTGCGTTCGTTGCTCGAGACGGTGCCGACGAGCGTCCGCACGAGGTGGTCCGCCTTGACGACATCGTGCCCGTCGATCGCGGCCGTTCCCTCGGTGGGGATCAGCAGCGTCGAGAGCATTCGGATGAGCGTGGTCTTGCCGGCGCCGTTCGGACCGATCAGCCCGAAGATCTCGCCCCGCCCGACCGAGAGCGTGACATCGCTCACCGCGACCTTGCCCTTGCCCTCCGTCGAGCGGAACAGCCAGTTGCGCCTCGGGGAAAATCGTTTGGTCAGCCCTTGCGTCTCGATCACGGGGCGGTCGGCCTGGGTCAAATCGCGGCTCCGGTGATCACGGGGCGGTCGGGACAATGATGACATTGGTGTCGCTCGAGTCGTCTCCGCTGAAACGGTCGTGGATCTCGTCGCCCAGAAGGATCGCGTTCTCCGTTTGCAGGACCGGGCCCAGCCAGATCGAGATGTGCCGCGCGAAGCGGTCCATCTCGGCGAACGCGGTCGGCGGGACATAGATGATGTCCCCCGCCAGCACCTGCGGGTTCTGCGAGAAGTCACCCTTGCGCTGGAGCGCCTTGAGGTTCAGGACCCGCTGCACGGGCTGCCCGTCCACGAGCCGGTGGTGGTAGACGAATGACTGGGAGCCCGAGAGCAGGAATCCGCCGGCGATGCCGATCGCCTCGATCGTGGTGATGGATCGGTCGAGGGTGAAGACGCCTGGGTTGCGCACCTCGCCGAGCACGATGACGCGCTGGCTGCGCCGTACGGCGACCTCCACGCTGACATGCGGGTCAACGATGTAGGGATCGAGCCGACGGGTCAGGTCACGCCGCAGTTCGGCGGGAGTCATCCCCTGGACCGGGATCTCGCCGACGAGGGGCATAAAGATGGTGCCGGTGTTGGGGATCTCGACGCGTCGATCAAGCTCGGAGTTCCGATAGACGGCGATGGTGATCTCGTCGCCCGGCCCCAGCCGCACATCGCGGACTTCGAGGGTGGGTTTGTCGAAGATCATCGCCTCGGCGGCTTCGGCATCGGCGGTGGTGCGCGCGGGTTGGCCGGTACCGGTGCCACAGGACGCGCCGAGCGCGGCCATGAGGACCGATAACCCCGCCACGACCATTCGCCGCATCCCGCTCATCGTCCCAAGGCTCCAGTCCGGTCGACCGGCGTGTCAATACACGCGGTTGAACAGCACTACTCTGACTGTTTGGACCAGAATCCGCAAGTCCATGAAGAGGGACCGGTGGCGGACATAATCGATGTCGTCCCGGACCCGGTCTTCGAAGGCGTAGGAGTCACGCCCGCGCACCTGCCAGAGCCCGGTCATGCCCGGCTTGACCTTGAGTCGGTAGTCGCGCCACTTGGGGGCCGCCATCATCTCGCTCATGACCATCGGGCGCGGCCCGACGAGACTCATCTCGCCGCGGAGGACATTGATCAGCTGGGGGAGCTCGTCCAAACAGGTGCGCCGGAGGAACTTGCCGATCTTGGTGACTCGCGGGTCGTTCTTCATTTTGAACGCCGGGCCGTCGCCGGTCTTGTTGGCGAACAGTTCCTTCTCGAGCTTGTCGGCGTTCGGGATCATCGTGCGGAACTTGACCATGCCGAATTCGCGGCCGGACCGCCCGCAGCGACGCTGGGTGAAGAAGACCGGGCCGGGGGAGCTCAGTTTGATCGCGATCGCGATGGCCGCGAAGAGCGGCAGTGTCACGAGCAGCCCGAGCGCCGCGCCGACGCGGTCCATGGCCTCTTTGCCGGCCGCGAACACGGTCTTGCCGACGCGATGACGCACGCGTGTGCTGATCCGTCCGTCCCGTGTGACGACCAGCGCATCAGGACGGAGGCCTGTCGAGTTGATTCGCGCCAAGGGCTCGCGGCAGGTCTTGCCGCACACCATCACGCCCCGAGCGATCGTGTTCCGGGCCGGGACGGTGACGCTGTGAGTGACAACGGCGCCCTCGACGGTGGCGCCGGCGCCGATCTCGCAGTCCGGCCACACGATCGACTCGCGGATCGTGGCCCCCGCGCCGACATAGGTTCCCGCGGCGATGACCGAGGGCCCGATGACCGTGGCGCCGGGGCCGATCACGCTGCCGGCGCCGATCGAGACCGGGCCGATGATCTTGGCGTCGGGGGCGATGCTCGCGCACGGCCGAATCAGGCGTGACCCGGCGCCGTTTCGGTCGCCGGATCGGGCGGCGTCAAAGGCATCGCGCAGGGCGCGGCGGTTGATCTCGAGGTAGTCCTCGAGTGTCTGCACACGCTGGACAGTCCCTTCCAGATAGAACGGATGCACGCAGTAGTCCTGCTTGCGGAGCCAGGGGATGAGCTGTTCCTTGATATCCGCGTACCCGTCATCGTCGAGATAGTCGAAGACTTCGTTGCCCAGGACATAGACACCGGAAGGACGCAGTACCTGCTTCTCGTTGCCGCAGCATTCGTGGCGCACCGACACGCCGCTGATGAGGCCCTGGTCGTCGATGACGCAGTGTTCGAGTTCGCCCAGGCCGATGCGATCCTCGACGGCGACAGTGGCCGCGGACCCGCTGCGCTCATGGTCGGCCCACATCGCGGCGAGGTTCAGTCCATCGAGCCACATGGGGCCACCGATGACCAGCAGCCCGTTCTGCTCCGGCGTGCGCTCGAGGCCGCGGAGCGCTCCCGCCGTGCCTTTGTATCCGTTATCGGCGCGGACGCCGATGGCGAAATCATCGTCGGCGAGTTCGAGGATGGTTCTCGTAGCGCGGTCCAGCGAGGGCGTGCCCTTGGAGAGTGCGACGATGACCGACTCCACGCCGGCGTGGCGAAGATGGTCGACCATGTGGGCCACCAGGGGGCGGCCGTCGAACATGGTGAACATGATCGGGGGGTAGCACTGCGCCAGTGAGAACGAGGCGGAGCCAGGCCCGCCTGCGAGGATCACCGCGCGGCGGGTCGCCGTTGCGGGTCGGACCGCGACAGCTCGGCTCGGGGTTGCCGTCCGCGAAATGGACGGTGACCGCAGCGAGACCGTGCCCGCGGGGCTAAATCGTCTTGCCTCTCTTTCCATGTCCCACGATTCCCACGCGCCCATTTTGGGGAGCGACCACAATCGGCTCCCGAGCGAGTGCTAGGGTACTTCCCTGTTTCGGGGCGGGCAACAGAAACGAACAGAACTCTGCGTTACAGTTCCGATAGATTCCCCAGAACCCCACCAGCGTTCAGCAAAGCTGAAACAATCGACAGATCCGCACCCCCGGGGGGCACGCCAGTGCCGCCCGGTTAGGCGGGTCCATCGCGAGGTCGGAGACGCAGATTCCCCAGATTGCCACCCCCGGGAACCGGTCAAAGTCCCGGTCATCGAACCCGCTGAGGTCGATCT
>CAZSLT010000045.1:0-11795 GCA_964607595.1 uncultured Phycisphaeraceae bacterium | reverse complement strand
GCACCGTTCGATCCAGCGGCGCGTGTGCGCGAGGTACTCCGGCGCGCGGGTCTGGATGAAGAAGTGGTCGCCGGTGATGATCACCGACTCGAACTCGGCGGTCGTGTACGGGGCCCATGCCGCGACCGACTCGACCTCGACATCCGGGTCGGCGTCGCCGCCGAGCGCGAGCAGCGGGCAGTCCAGAGCGGGCTCGTCGCGGTAGACATGGGTCTCGCACGCCTGGAAGTCGGCGCGGAGCGTGGGGAGCACGAGTTCCATGAGTTCATCGGACTCGAGGACTTCGGGGGGCGTGCCGTTCATCTCGCGGAGGCGCGACTTGAAGTCGACATCCGAAAGGGTGTGCATGGTGGGGCCGGGGTCGGGCAGGTGCGGGGCGCGCCGACCCGAGACGATGATGCCGTCGGGCGTGCGGCGCGCGCGCCGTCGCAGTTCTCTGGCGGTTTCGAACGCGAGCACCGCGCCCATGCTGTGGCCGCAGAGCAGGAACGGGCGGTCGAGGTGCGGGCCCATCGCGCCGGCGATCGACTCGACCATCGCCCCGACGGAAGGGATCGGCGGCTCGGTGCGCCGCCTGTCGCGCCCGGGCAACTGCACCGAGACAACCTCGACCATGGAGGACATCGACTCGGGCCACTCCCGGAATGTCATGGTGCCGCCCCCGGCGAACGGGAAGCAGAACAGACGGACCGCCGCCCGGGGGTTGGCCCGGGGCGTCACGAACCAGGCGCCTTCGCTGGTCTTCATCATGAGCCATTCCTCAGGCGATGAGCGACGGAGCCCGCCGGGACCGGCCCGGCGCCGAAGTCCGGCGCATCGTCGAGCCAGTCACCGACCAATGCCAGCAGTTCCTCGTGATTACGCACCAGATCGAAGATATGGTCGGCGTTCCGGATGATCTCCGATCGGAATCGGCCCGTCTGCTCCAGTTCCCGACGCCGATCCGTGAGGATCACATCCAGATAATCCAGCGCGACATCGCCCTGCGAGTGAACCAGCAGCATGTTCACGCCTCGTCCGACCGCGCCGGAGAACACATCCGCGAGCCCGCGCGAGACCTTGTCGACCGTTTCCGAGGTATTCACGCGCCGGCGAAGCCGTCCCGCGAGAACACCGGCGAACTTGCGGTAGTTGACCTTCCCCGTCAGCGCCCGTTTCCACGCGTCGCCATCGGTGAAGGCACGCTTGAGGTACCGCTTCGACTCGCTCTTGTTCTGGACGAAGTCGTCCCATTCCTTGCTGGTGACATGTTGGCGCGCGTTCATCATCAGCACGCCCACGACGCGCGGGTCCTTGCCCGCGGCCCAGAAGCTCGTTGCCGCACCCGAGCACAGCCCGGCGAGGATGAACCGCTCCGCCCCGTGCGCCTCGCGGAGCGCATCCATCATCCACTGGGCTTCCTCGACCGAACGGAGCATGAACGGCGCGGCGTCGCGTCGCGCGGGCGAGTCGCCCACCCCCGAGTGGTCGAAGCGAGCCGCCGGCAGCCCCTTGGACGCGGCCAGCCGCGTGAGTTTCACACCCAGTCGCGCCGGACCGACACGGTGAACAATCCCGGAGTTCAGCACGATCAGGGTCGGCGCGGTCCGCGCCGCGTCTGCCGCGCCGCCCTCGGGCTCGGTCAGGATGCCGACGAGCGATCGGTCCGGCCCGGCATGAATCACTCGTTCACGCATGGTCCGCCTCATCGCCGGAGTCGGCGATCAGCCACGCGCCGATCCGTTCGATCGCCTCGCGCGGCACGAGCCCGGTGTGCGGCTCGGCCATCCAGATGGGCGAGCGCGGTTCGTGGACATACTCGCAGCGGCCGATCGCCGACAGGTGCTCGGACAACGCGCCGCTGTCGGCGGGGTCCTGCTGATCCAGCACGAGGACCTTGGCGGCGGGCGAGCGGCGCAACGACAACAGGTTGACCGCCTCGAGATCGGCCAGGAGCGACGGGGTGTACGCGAAGCCGAAGATGTCCTCGCTCCCGTCGGCGAGGCGTGTCGATCCCGGGGCCAAGCCGCGTTCTTTCTCGTGGCGCGCGTGGTCCGCTCGCATGGGGGCGAGCCCGCGTGCGCCGTCGTAGACCGGGTCCCAGAGGACCATCAGGTCGGGGGCGCCGATGATGTCGGACGCCATGGCCGCGATCGCGGCGCCGTGGCGCAGTCCGATGACCGCGACGCTGCCCGCGCGGGCGCGGGCCTCGGCTTCGGCGACGGCGTCGCCCAGATCGTCGATCCAGCGATCGAGGCGTGACTCGGCGAACTCTCCGGACGAGTCGCCGGTCCCGTGCCAATCGAATCGGAACACGGGGAACCCGTTCGAGGCGAGGTAGACCGCCAGCCGACGGAGGGCCCGGTGGCACCGGATGTATTCGTGCCCGAGGGGCTGGGCGATCACGACGACGGTGTCACGCGCCTCGGCGGTGAGCGCATCGGTGAAGCATCCCAGCAGGCCCGCGCCGGCGGCGCCGAAGTAGTTGAGCGACTCGCGTTGATGTGCGTCAGGCGCCGGCATTGTGATGACCGTTCGATGCGGCGGCGACCGCGTCGCGCCGCTGGTCCGCCAGCGATGCGATCTGGCCGAGGGTGTTGGTCATGATCTCGCGCGGGTGGATCATCGCGCCCTCGCGCTCCCGCATGATCGAGAGGACTTTGATCGCCAACAGCGAGTGCCCGCCGAGATCAAAGAAGTTGTCGTCGACGCCGACGCGGTCAATGGAGAGCGACTCGCGCCAGATGGAGGCCAGGGCGATCTCCGTCGGAGTGGTGGGCGGCGCGAATGTCGACTCGTCGCCCCGTTCGGATCGCTCGGGGATCGGCAGCGCGCGACGGTCGGTCTTGCCGGAGGGCGTCAGCGGGATCGACTCCATGATGACGAACGCCGAAGGCACCATGGCGTCGGGCAGCAAGCCGCGTGAATGTCGGCGAAGATCCGTCGAAGTGGGGGGAGAGGACGGATCCGCCGGGATGATGTACGCGACGACGCGCTCGTCCCCCGCACCGGCGGACTTGACCGCGGCCACGGCGTCGCGCACGCCCTTGCCCTGGCGGATCACGGCCTCGATCTCGCCGAGTTCGATGCGCACGCCGCGGACCTTGACCTGCCCGTCCATCCGCCCCAGGAAGTCGATGTTGCCATCGGCCATCCACCGGGCCAGGTCGCCGGTCTTGTAGAGGCGGCCCGAACCGGTAAACGGATCGGGGATGAATCGCTCGGCGGTGAGGTCCGGCCGGTTGAGATAGCCGCGCGCGACCTGGATGCCTCCGAGATGGAGTTCGCCGGGGACGCCGATGGGGGTCGGCTGGCCGCGGGAGTCGAGGATGTACGCGCGGACATTCGGCGCGGGCTTGCCGATGGGGACGCGCCGGACCTCGGGGTCCTTCGGGCATTCCCAAGTGATCGCGTCGATGGTGGCCTCGGTCGGGCCGTATTCGTTGATCAGCCGGACATGCGGGAGGCGTCGCAGCAGGGCCCGCGCGGTTTCGGGGGGCAGCGCTTCGCCGCCGGAATAGAAGGTGTGGACACCGGTGGCGTCGCCCGGACTGAGGACTTCGAGGAACGGCCGCAGCATCGACGGCACGAAGTGGATCGATGTGATCTCGTGTGTCCGGATCGCGCCGAGAATCTCCTGGGGGTGCCGGTGCGCATCGGGCGGGAGCAGGACGAGGTGCGCCCCGAGCGTCAGCGGCCAGAAGATCTCCCAGACCGAGATGTCGAAACTCGTGGCGGTCTTCTGGAGGATGCGCTCGTCGATTTCCATCCCGAACTGAACCTGCCGGGCGCGCAGGCGGTTGGCGACCGAACGGTGCTCGATCATCACGCCCTTGGGCTTGCCGGTGGAGCCGGAGGTGTACATCACATACGCCAGATCGCCGGGGCCGGCGGTCGGCGCGGGCGGCACGGTCGAGGCGGCGTTGATCGGGCAGTCGGGCTGATCGACGATGACGAGCTGGGCGATCTCTTTCGGCAGGGCACGGCGAGTGCGTCGCTGGGCGAGCACGATCTTCGCCCCGGCGTTCTCGAGCATGTACTCAAGCCGGTCAACGGGGTAGGCGGGATCGAGCGGGAGGTACGCCGCGCCGGCGAGCATCGCACCGAGCATGCAGGGGACCATGTCCAGCGACCGCTCCATGCACACGCCGACGATCGATCCGGGCGCGACGCCGAGCGACCGCAGGTGATTGGCGACCTGCGAGGCGCGTGCAATGAATTGCGCGTAGGTTGCACGCTCGCCATCGATCGAGAGCGCGACGCGGTCGGGCGTTCGTCGCGCCTGCTCGAGCACAAGATCGGGGATCGTGGACACGGGGCCGACATCGAGATCGGTGTGGTTCCATGTCTCGACCAGCAGCGTCCGCTCGTCGGCGGGCATGAGATTGAGCGACTCGATCGGGGCCGCGGCGTCGGTCACCGCCGCCTCGGCGAGCGCGACCATGCGCATGCCCAGACGCTCGATCGTCTCTTTCATGAAGAGATCGGTGTTGTACTCCACCGAGACGATGACGCCCTCGTCGCGCTCGTACGCCGCGAGCGAGAGGTCGAACTTGGCCGTGTTCCTCGGCAGGTCGACGGGTCGCACCTCCAGGCCGTCGAGATTGAGCGCGCCGCCGGGCACATTCTGCAGAACGAACATGGTCTGGAAGAGCGGGTTGCGGCTCAGGTCGCGGGCCGGGGCGAAGCGTTCGACGAGATACTCGAAGGGCTCGTCCGCGTGGGCGTGGGCCCCGCGGACGCTGTCGCGCACGCGTGCGACCGCGTCCCCGAACCCAGCGCCGGGATCGAGGTCGGTGCGCATGACGAGCGTGTTGGCGAAGAACCCGATGATCGGCTCGATCTCGGAGCGGTCGCGCGCGGCGATCACCGAACCGACGGCGATGTTCGGGTTGCCCGTCAGCCGGTAGATCAGCGTCTTGTAGAGCGCCAGCAGGGTGATGAACATCGTCGAGTCGTGCGCGCGGCCGACGCGACGGAGCTGCTCGGTGAGCGTCCGCGAGATGAGGAAGGCGTGATGGGCGCCGTTGAAGGTCATCACGGGGCCGCGGGGCACATCGGTCGGGATCTCGGCGCTCTCGAGAATCGTCGCCAGCCGCTCCTTCCAGTACGCGGTGCGGCGTTCGAGTTCCTCGCCGGCCAGCCGGCGGCGCTGCCAGACCGCGTAGTCGGGGTACTGGATCTCCAGCGGGGCGAACGCGGCGGGCTCGCCGGCGCGCCGGGCGTTGTAGCGGCGGGTGAGTTCATTGAGCAGCAGCCCGAGCGACCAGCCGTCGGAGACGATGTGATGCAGGCAGATCAACAGCGCATTCCGCTCAGGGCCGAATTCGATCACCGCTGCGCGGATCAGCGGGCCGCGGGCGAGGTCGAAGGGGCGGCGCTGGAACTCGATCGCGATCGGCGCCACGCCGCGGGCCAGACCGGTCGCGTCGTCACGGGGCGGCTGAAGCACGGCGATGTCGATGTTCAGCGACGGCGATACGATCTGGATCGGCTCGCCGGAGCGCACGCCGAAGGTGGTCCGGAGCGACTCGTGACGGGCCACGGTGTCATTGAACGCGCCCCGGAGCGCGTCGATATCCAGCCGGCCATCGAGCATGAGCGACGCGGAGATGTGGTACGCCGGCGATCCGGGCGCGATCTGATCGAGGAACCACAGGCGCTGCTGCGCGAAGGTCAGCGGCACGGTCACGCCCGGGTCGCGCCGGGCGAGGCGCATGCCCGTGTCGCGCGTACCGACGCCCCGGAGGCGCTGCTCGAGGAGCGCTCGCTTGGCGTCGGAAAGATGGCTCGGTCTGGCCTCGTCGGGTCCGGTCATCGCCCCATCTTACCCCTGCTGCTCGCGGATCAGGTCCGACGCCTCTTCGTCGCTCATGCCCTCGATCTCGCGGAGGAGCGCCTCCTCGAGGGTCTCGGCCACTCCCGCCACCGTCGGCCGCTCGAAGACCTTGCGGAGCGGTACATCGACACCGAAGGAGTCTCGGATCATCGAGACCATGCGCGTGGCCATCAGCGAATGGCCGCCGATGTCGAAGAAATTGTCGTGAGCCCCGACGCGTTCACGCTTGAGCAACTCGGCCCAGATGCCGGCGACCGCCTCTTCCGTCGGGGTCGAGGGCGCGATGAACGCCGCCGACGCGGCCACGGCGTCCATGTCCGGCGCGGGCAGGGCCGACCGGTCGATCTTGTTCGTGACCGTCCGGGGCAGTGCGGGCAGGTTGATGAGGGCCGCGGGGACCATGTGCGTCGGGAGCTTGGAGCGGAGTTCGGCTCGGAGCGCCGACATCTCGACCGATCCCACGAAGTAGCCGACGACCATCTTCTCGTCGCGGTCGTCGCCGTGGAGTTTGACCGCGGCGTCCTTGACGCCGGGGCATTCCTTGAGGGCCTCTTCAATCTCTCCGAGCTCGACGCGGAACCCGCGGATCTTGACCTGGAAGTCGCGCCGGCCGGCAAACTTGGCGCCGCCGTCGGCGAAGTAGACGCCTCGGTCGCCCGTGCGGTACATGCGATCGCCCGGCAGCGAACCGAACGGATTGGCGATGAACCGCTGGGCCGAGAGATCGGCGTCGCCGAGATACCCCTTGGCCAGGTGCGGGCTGCGGAAGAGGACCTCGCCGACCTCGCCCGAGCCGACCCGTCGGCCCTGATCGTCGAGGATGACGATCTGGACATCCTTCATGCCCACGCCGATCGGGAAGGGGCGCAGCGAGTCATCGATCTCGCCGGCGGGCGGCGCGACATGGTAAGTCACGGCACGCTGCGTCTCGGTCGAGCCGTACATATTGATGCAGCGGACATTGGGGGCGAGCCGATAGAGCGCCGTCGCGTCGCGGTGGGTCAGCACATCGCCCACGAAAAAGGCGTTTCGCAATGAGGGCACCAGTTCGGCCGAGGGATCGTCGGTGACGAGCTTGCCCATCGCGGGCGTCAGGTGGGTCACGGTCGCCTGTTGCTCACGCATCCACCGCGCGATCGCGCCGGGCTGCCCGATGGCGTCCGGGTGGGGGATGCACAGCGTGGCGCCGAGTTGGATCGGCGTGAACACATCGCGCTGCAGCGGGTCGTGGGAGATCGCCGAGAGCATGGTGAAGCGGTCGTCCGCGCTCAGCCCGAACTGTTCGCTCATCCACGGCACGAAGTGCGTCAGCGGGCCGTGACGGCCCATCACGCCCTTGGGCTTGCCGGTCGAACCGGAGGTGAACGCCACTACGGCGACATCATCCGGGCCGACGCGTACGCCCGGATCACTGTCGGGCGCGTTGTCGACTGATGCGTCGCCCGGCAGCGTCACGCGGCACGCGCAGCCGACATCGTCGAGGCAGGACCGCACCAATTCGGGCACCTCGCCGCCCTCGCGCAGGGCCACGAGCGCCTTTGGACGCGCCACGCGCAGGCACTCGGCCATCCGGTCCGACGGGTACGCCGGGTCGAAGATGACATATGTCGCGCCCGACTTCAGCACGCCCATGATCGCCTGCACGAGCGCGGCGCTGCGGTGCGCGTAGATCGCCACGATGTTGCCCTTGCGGACGCCCCCGGCGATGAGACGGTTGGCCAGCCGATTCGCGGCCGCGTTCAACTGGCTGTAGGTCCATTCGGTCGATGGGTCCCGCACGGCGATGGCGTCGGGGCGCGAGCGGGCGTGCGCCGAGAGGTGCTCGAAGATCGCGCCGTTCCATGAGTCATCGAGCGGGGCGGCGGGGTCGGGCAGGACGCGTGCGTCGGTCTCGCACAGGAATGAGAGGTCGCCGAGTGTCGTCGCGCCGTCGGAGGCCGCGACCTGAAGCACCACACTCCGGAGCTGCTCGAGCATGCGCGTCGCGGTGGTCTTGTCGAAGCGGGAAACATCATGCACGAGCCGCAGGGTGACGCGCGAGCCGGGGAGGATGCGCAGGTGCAGCGCCGAATTCGTGTTCGAGGTGACATCCACATCGGCCACCCCGGTGGACGCGGCGGAGGATCCGAACCCCTCGGCCACGGGGTAGTTCTCGAAGACGACGGTCGTATTGAAGAGCGGCGTGCCGCGCGGATAGCCGATCAGCCCAGCGATGTCGGTCAGCGCGCTGTATTCGAACTGGCGCATCTCGGACTGGAGTTCCTGGATGTCGCCGAGCCACTTGCCCGAGGGCACGGCCGGGTCGATGGTGGCGCGCATGGGCAGGCCGTTGATGAACAGGCCGATGATGCGGTCGGAGTCCGGCAGGTCCGCGGGGCGGCCCGAGACGATGACGCCGTAAGTGACGGCGGCGTCGCCGGAGTAGCGCGAGAGCAGCAGTGCCCAGGCGCCCTGCATGATCGTGTTAAGCGTGAGCCGGTGCTTCTGAGCGAAGGCCTGGAGCGTCGCGGTCTCCTCGCGCGTGAGCGGGAGGGTCTGTTCATCGACCTGCTCGTTCTCGCCGGGCAGCGCGCCGGGGTTGCGATCCACCACGAGCGTCGTCGGGTGCGACATGTCGGTGAGCATCCGCTTCCAGAACGCGTCGGCCGCGGCGCGGTCCTGCCGCTTGATCCACGAGATGTGCTCGCGGTACGCGGGGCGCGGCGAGACCTTGGCCTCCGACCCGGCGCGGATCGCGCCGTAGCGCCCGAAGACATCCGACAGCAACTGGGGGACCGACCAACCGTCGAGCAGCGAGTGATGGTGCGTCCAGAGCATCATCGTCTCGGTGTCGCTGATGCGGATCATCGCGATGCGCATCAGCGGCGGGCGGGTCATGTCGAAGCCCTTGGAGCGGTCGAGCCGGAGATACTGCCGGATCGATTCCTTTCGGTCGGCCTCGCTCTTGCCGCGCAGGTCGGCCTCGATCCACGGCAGGGGGACGCGCCGCGCCACGACCTGGTGCATGTCGTCCACCGAGCGCCAGACGAAGCCGGTCCGCAGGACGGGGGTTCGGTCCATCGTCTGACGCCACGCCTGCCGCAACGCCTCGGCGTCGATCTCGCCCTTGAGCGTGAAGGCGAACTGCGTCATGAAGACGCCCGAGCGGGGCGCGGAGATCGTCTGGAACAACATCACGCGCTGCAGCGGCGTGAGCGTGTAGACATCCTCCACGCCGAACTCCGCGTAATCGCGGAATACGCCGTCGAGGTGGGCCTGCGTGAGCGTCGAAGCGGGGAAGTCGGACGGCGCCAGACGCGCGGTCGCGCCGTGGTCCTCCACGATCGCCCGCAGCGACTCGGCGAAGAGCTTCGCCAGGTGCTCGATCGTCGAGCGCCGGTGCCGGTTGCGGCTGAAGTGGAACGCCATCCGCAGCCGCCCGGCGGACACGCTTCCGGTGATGTCGATGAGGTGCGCGCGGCGCGAACGCGGGCTCTGGATGGGCCCGATCGGCTCTCGGGCGAAACGGATCGTCGGCTCGGCGCCGCCGCCCGCCCCCGCCTCGGCCTGCTCGAACTTGCCGGCGTAGTTGAAACTGATGGTCGGTTCGCCGATCTCCTTGGCGCGGGCCGCGACCGCCCCTCCCCTCAGATAGCGGAGCACGCCGAACCCCACGCCCTTGTCCGGGGCGGCGCGGAGGCGGTCCTTGGTCTGCCGCAGCAACTCTCCGGGCGTCTGCCCGGCGCCCGCGGCCTCGAGCGCCATGGGATAGATCGAGGTGAACCACCCCACGGTGCGCGACAGGTCCACGCCGTCGAAGAGGTCCTCGCGCCCGTGACCCTCGAGGTCGATCAGCGTCCGGGCACGGCCGGTCCACTGCGCCAGCGCCGCGCCGAGCGCCGCCAGCAGCGCTTCATTGATCTGGGCGCGGTGGCGCTGCGGAACCTCTTCCAGAAGCGCCCGCGTCTCATCGTCGTTGAACGCGACATGCACGGACTCCACCGAGTCGACCGAATTCTCGCCCTCGCCGGAGTCCGTCGGGATGTCGGTCCCGCCGACGCTCATCATCTCCAGCCAGAAGGGCTCCTGAGCCGCGATCGCATCCGACTTGGCCGAGCCGGCGATCTTGCCGGCCCAGTCCTTGAAGGATGTCGTCTTTGCGGGCAGGGTGATCGGCTCGCCCCGCATGGCCAGTTCGCAGCCGCGCTGGAGGTCCTCCATGATCACATGCCACGAGACGATGTCGACGGCCAGGTGATGAGCCGCGACCATGAGGCGCGACCGCTCGCCCGTGCCCATGGTGAACCATTCGGCGCGGACGATCGGGCCGCGCGCCAGGTCGAGCGACGCCTGCGACGCCGACGCGATCCGCTCGATCTCGGCGGCGCGACGGTCCGCGGGGGTCGCCGAGAGGTCGTGCCGGCCGAGCAGCAAGGGGGCGTCATCGGGGGCGATCGACAGCGACCCGCGATCATTGACGCGGAGCCGAAGGGCGTCGTGATGCGTCATGATCGCGCCGAGCGCCTTCTCGGCCGCGTCGGGTGTGACATGCGACGCCACTTCGAACAGGAACGCCTGGTTGAAGTGGTGCGCGTCGACGGGCTTCTGGTCGAGGAACCACGCGATGACCGGGGTCGTCGGCACATCGCCCGTCACCACGCCCTGCTCGGCCTTCGAGGCCCCGCTCTGCCCGGCGACCGCGGCGAGCTCCGCGATGGTCTGATGCTGGAACATGTGGCGCGGCGTCAGGTGAATCCCCGCCTCGCGGGCGCGCGACACCACCTGGATGCTCAGGATGGACTCGCCGCCCAGTTCGAAGAAGTTGTCATGAATGCCGATGCCCTTGCGCTTGAGCACCCGCTCCCATACTTCCACGAGCGCCCGCTCGACATCATTCCGGGGCGCGACGCCCGCTGCCCCGCCCTTGCCCGAGGCCGCCTCCGGCTCGGGCAATGCGCGGCGATTCAGTTTGCCCGTCGCCGTCAGCGGCATCTTGTCGAGCAGCACGAACACCGACGGCACCATGTACGCGGGGAGGCGCTCGCTGAGCTCCGAGGTCATCGCCGCGGCGTCGAGCGTGAACCCGGGATTGGGTGTGACATACGCCACGAGGCGCTTCACGCCGGGTGTGTCCTGCCGGCAGAGCACGGCGGCGTGCCGGACGCTCGGCAGCCCGTGCAGCGCGTTCTCGATCTCGCCGAGTTCGACCCGGTAGCCGCGGATCTTGATCTGCGTGTCGCGCCGGCCGAGGAACTCGATGAGCCCGTCGCGCGTCCATCGCACGAGGTCGCCGGTGCGGTAGACGCGGGCGTCGTCGAGGCCGGGCAGCTCGATGAACCGCTCGGCGTCCGCGTCGGGCCGGTTGCGGTAGCCGCGAGCGACGCCGTCGCCGCCGAGATAGAGCTCGCCCACGACCCCGGTCGGCACCGGATTGAGGAACTGATCGAGCACATACAGACGCGTGTTCGAGAGCGGCTTGCCGATGGGGACCGAACTGGACTCCGCCGGGAGTGTCCGGGGGATCTCGTACCAGGTCGCGAAAGTCGTGCATTCGGTCGGGCCGTAGACATTGAGCAGGCGGACGGTGGGGGGGAGCTTGTCCAAGGCCGAGCGGACGATCGGCACGGAGAGCGCATCGCCGCCGACCAGCAGGTCCTCAAGGGTCGCGAACACGGTGGCGTCGGTCTCGGTGAGCGAGTTGAAGAGGGCCGTGGTGATGAAGATGGATGTAACGCCGCGGTTCTCGAAGGCGTCGCGCAGCGCTTCGGGGGTTGGGCTGTCGCCGTCGAGCAGCACCAGCTTGCCGCCGTGCAGGAGCGGGCCCCAGAGCTCGAGCGTCGAGGCGTCGAACGAGATCGTCGACATGTGCAGGAAGTTCTTCTGGGGTCCGAACTTGATGTAGTCCTGCGAGAAGACGAGCCGGAGCACCGCGCGGTGGGGGATCAGCACGCCCTTGGGGGTGCCGGTCGAGCCCGAGGTGTAGTTGATATACGCGAGA
>CAZSLT010000044.1:0-19093 GCA_964607595.1 uncultured Phycisphaeraceae bacterium | reverse complement strand
TGGCGACGGCGATGAGCAGGACCAGCAGGCCGATTCCCGAGGCGTATCCGCGGCGCGATGTTTTCATGACATTCCTCTTTCGTTCCGGCATGGGGCAAGTATACGCCTGCCGCGCGTACGGTCATTCACTGTCCTGTGGCACCAACTCCCCCACCGCTTGCTCGCAGATCTCCTCGCTGAATCCGCGTCGGGCCAGCAAGCCGAAGAGGCGTCGCGCGCGGGCCGTCGCGTCCAGTGTGCCGGGCATCCGCGCGTTCTGATCGCGGGCCAACTGTCGGGCTTCTTCGAGTTCGTTGACGCCACGGAAGGCGTTCTCGGCCGCGGCGGTCGCGGCATCGGCGTCCACGCTTCGGGCCTCGAGCTTCTGCTCGACAAATGCCCGTCCGGCGGGGCGGCGAGAGCGCGCCGACTCGGCGATGGAGGCCGCGAGCCGGGCATCATCGACGATGCCCGTTCGCTCGAACTCGGCCACGACCCGCTCGGCGATTGACTCGTTGAATCCCTTGCCGACAATCGCGGCCAGCAGTTCGGCGCGGCTGCGGGGACGGGCGTTGACCAGACGGCGCGCGGCGGCGCGGGCCTTCTCGGCGGTCTCTGCTTCGGCGACGATCTGCGCGAGCGGCGCGGTCCAGGGCGTGCCGGTGCGGAGGCCGATCTCGGCCACATCGCGTTCGCTGATGCGTGCCGCGACGCGCCGACCGATCTTGATCTTCACGACGCCGGGCCTGGTGTCGGGCTCGATGGCGGTGATGGAGTCGTGAGCGAGGTCGCTCACGGCGTGAGCTCGTCGAGGTAGGCCGCGATCTCGTTGGCGGCCTTGGAGTCGCCGGCGCTCTTGGCGCGGGTGAGGCCGTCGCGGAGCACGCTCGCGGCGTCGCCGGTGCGCTCGAGGGCTTCGAGCGACTTGGCCTTGTGGTAGTAGGCGTAGTGGTACGCCGACTCCATTTTCAGGCAGGTGTCGTACCACTGGATGGCGTGGGTGTGATCGCCGGCGCGGGCGTGCTCCTGGGCGATCATGTAGGGGACATCCGCGTCGCACGGATCGGTCCGGTACAGGCGGAGGAGTTTGTCGACGCGGCTCATGTCGGGATTCTAAACGGCATGGCCGGAGAGATGTCGCGCGAGGGCCGTGACGAGGCGCACATTGGCGGGGAGGAACTCGTCCCAGGGCAGGGCATCGAGCGCGCACCAGCGGTGATCGGCGACCTCGATGCTCCGCGGCGGGGGCGAGGACGGAGCGAGTCGGCAGACGCAGGGGAAGAGCCGGACGGTGGCGTGGTCGTAGGTGTGGACGACCGGCTCGAGGACCGATAACACGAGGACCTGGACACCGAGTTCTTCGAGGCACTCGCGCCCTGCCGCGGCTTCGGGCGCCTCGCCGGGGTTGATCTTGCCGCCGGGAAACTCCCAATACCCCGCATAGGGCGTGCTCGGCCTTCGTTTGGTAATCAGGATATGGTGGGGTGCCGGCGGCAAGGCACTAGATATTGGGGAATTGTTCGGCGTGTCCCGAAGGATCAGCGCGACCGCGACGGCGACCTCCCGGCCCGGGTGGGAGTTGGAAGTCGAAAAATTCGTAACTGCTTTGTTCACAATGATTTACGGCATTTGATCGGACTTGGCGCGGGGTTGATTGACCCCCGATTCGAGCCGCCTACGCTAGGTTAGAGTGCTCTGGCGGCGGGTGTCGAGCCGGCCGTCCGAAATGACGAGAAACAGACTACGCGGCAGTTTGCCGTGGCACGCCGTCGGTCGGGGATCGGAGCCCTCGACCGACGGATTATTTTTGGACCGTGCGTTTTCGATTGCGCTGTTGCGCGAACTCCGTGCTGACGCGAACTGCGTCGAAACACATGCGTTCTTGCACGAAATGCATTCGATCATTCGCTCCGGCATCAAATCACACGAGTCCGGACTTGGCGCGCATCCATGAGCGTACGCGTTGATCGAACACCCGCTTCGCGAGGCGCGGTGCGCGATCAATCGATGATCGTTCCCGCGGTCAGTCCATCGGGAATCGTGCCCATCGGCATGTGATGAGCCGTGATGTTCCCGGACGCAATCTCGACCGCGACGATCTGCGGCGGCTTGTTGCAGACGACATATGCGGTGGTCGAGTCAGGCGAAGTCGCGATCGATGTCGGCATCGGGTTCGGACCGACGGTGGCGAGCGACGCCTCGCGGAGCAGGTCGCCGCTGGTTGCGTCGAAGATGGCGAGCGACGCGGACTCCGGGAGCGAGGCGATGACATGCGTGCCGTCCGGGGTGAAGCGGACGCGGAAGGGGAAGCCGGCGCGATCGAATGTGCGGACGGGCTCGAGCTTCTCGGTGTCGATGATCGTGATGGAGTTCGAGCGGTTATTGGCGCACCAGACGGACTTGCCGTCGGGCGAGACGGCGATGCCTTCGGCCCCCGGCCCGGTATTGATCACGCCGAGCACCTCGCCCGACTCAAGATCGACCGCGGTCACGACGCCGTCGGTGACATGGGAGACATAGGCGCGGTTTCGTTCGAAATCGGCGGCGAGCATGTGGCCCGCGGTGTGCCCGAGCGCGATCGTCTGGACGATCTCGCCGGTCTCTGTATCGACCTTGAGCAGGGCCGACTTCGCCTCGCTGGTGACGAGCAGATGGCGGTTGTCGGGGAAGAAGGCCAGGTCATTGGGCCGGATGTGCTCTTTGAGATCGATGATCCGCGGCTTCTCCGGATCGCGGAGATTGAAGATGGCCAGGCGGTGATCCGGCGGGTGGTGGTGCTGGCCCGGCCCGCCGTATGCCGAGCCCGCGGCGACCGCGCCATCGGGCGAGATGGCCAGTTCGTGCGCACCGACACCGAGCGATTTGTTCCAGAGCGGCTCCAGGGTCTTGGCGTCGAGGGCGGTGATGCGCTCGTCGCCCCGCGTGGCGAAGAGCACGGCGGGCCGAGACGCGAGTGACGGGGCGGTGAGCATTGCCGAGAGGCACAGCGATGCGGCGAGCGACGCGGTCTTCATGCCGGTGTGTACACCGGCGGGGCGGGCGGGGTTGCCGCCCACGGCGCTGTGGGGGATCGTGTCGAACTCGGGGTCGCGTTAGTCGATGCCCTGCGCGGCGAGCCATCGTTCGGCGTCGAGCGCCGCCTGACAGCCCATGCCCGCGGCGGTGACGGCCTGGCGGTAGATCGAGTCGGCGACATCGCCCGCGGCGAAGACACCCTCGATATTGGTGGCGCTGGAGCGCCCGGGGAGGCGGATGTATCGCTTCTCGTCGAGGTTGATGCCGGCGCCCTCGATGAAACGGGTCGCGGGGGTGTGCCCGATCGCGACGAACAAACCATCGACCTTGAGGTCGGAGATCTCGTTGGTCTCGGTGTCCTGGAGACGGACGCCGGCGATGTGCTCGTCCCCGAGGATATCGATCACGACCTTGTTCCAGAGCACGGCGACATTCTTGTGTGCCAGCAGGCGCTCCTGCATGACCTTGGAGGCGCGGAACTGGTCGCGCCGGTGGATGACATAGACGGTTGAGGCAAACTTGGTGAGGTAGTTTGCCTCTTCCATCGCCGAGTCGCCGCCGCCGACGACGGCCAGCGGCTTGTTGCGGAACATGGGCAGCGCACCGTCGCAAACGGCGCACGCGGAGACGCCGCCGCCGGACTTGGCCAGTCGCATCTCGTTCTCGAGGCCGATCCAGTTGGCGGTGGCGCCGGTGGCGATGATGACGGCGTGGGCGCGGATCGTCTTGTTGTCCGAGGTGACGAGCGAGAAGGGGCGGGTGGAGAAGTCGCAGGAGACGATGTCGGCGTCGATGAGGCGCGTCCCGAAACGGGCGGCCAGCTTCTAGAACGACTCCATCATCTCCGGGCCGGAGACGCCCTCGGGGAAGCCGGGGTAGTTCTCGACATCTGTGGTCAGCATGAGCTGCCCGCCCGGCAGGACGAGCGAGGGGTTCTGCTTGGGGACGCCGACGAAGCAGACCGGGTCGAGATTGGCGCGGGCGGCGTAGATGGCCGCGGTGTAGCCGGCGGGGCCCGAGCCGATGATGACGAGTTTCTCTGCGGCGTCCGTGCTCATGGGTGTGCTCATCCGTTGGGTGGCGCGTTTATTCGGTCGGGGGGACGCCGCCGCTGAGCGACTGGCGGTAGAGGGAGATGAGGGGGGGCCAGTAGATGATGTCGTCGCCCTCGGCGCCGACATTGCGGGCGCGGTTGTCATAACGGTCGGGGCCGATGGAGTAGAGGATGAAGTGTGAGTCGTCGATGTCGGTCGGGAAGGCGACGAATCGAGACTCGGCGGCGAGCAACGCGCGGACACTGTCGCCCATCGGGCCCGACAGGGCCTGGGTGATGAATTGCTCCTGGATCTCGATCAGGTCTTCGCGGAGCAGAATATCGTCCATCATCGATCTTGCGGACATCAGATCCTGTAGGCCGGGGCGTGTCCCGTCCAGGAGTTTGGCGATGACGGGGCGGGTGGCGGGGTTGGCCATCACCGCTTCGAACTGCGAAACCAGGTAGCGTTTGAACAGCTCGGGATCGATTCCGATCTGCGTCAGGCCGTTGCGCAGCGACGCGTTCGGCGGCGCGCCGGGGGGCACGGTGGAGATGATGCGGTCAACAAGCGAGCTCCAATTGACGCTCGACGATGTGACCGCGGGGTCCATCACCTTCAACAGCATGGCGAAATCCTGGAGCGAGCCGATGGCGTCGGCGGAGCCGCCGCTCCTGAGGAACTCGGCGTACCGTTCAGGATCAATCTTCCCCTTCTCGAGGTCGTAGTACTCGCGGAGACCATCGGTGAGCGCGGTCGCCGGATTGTCGCCCCCGCCACCGGAAGAGCCCATGTCCGAAGTGCGTGTGGACGCGGGGCCGCGACCCGGATCGCGCATCGCGGTCAGCGTGCCGCCGAACATCGTGAGTCCCGCGGCCTGATTGAACGCTGAGTCGTAGGGACGGTCGGGGTTGATGGACGCCAGGACACGGTGCGGGCTCGGTTCCTGGCGCTCGGTGCGCGGCTCGTCCCGGATCGGCACGAAGTAACCGAACGGCTGGAACGCGTCGCGGCGCGTGGACCAATGATAGGGATCATCGTCGACATACCGCAGGTAATTCGGGCGGAGCGGCAGCGGCGCGTTGGGCTGGCCCGGGGGCCAATCGAAGCGGGTGATCTTCCACGCGACGCAGCCCAGGGCGATGCGGGTGGCGCCGAGCTCGGCGGTGACCAGGCGGCGGGCCGCGAACACCGACGCGACATCGGCCGCGACCTGCCGGACCATCCTGTGCTGCGGGCTCGCCAGTTGGTCGTAAT
Organism: uncultured Phycisphaeraceae bacterium; assembly: GCA_964607595.1. Taxonomy (GTDB): domain Bacteria; phylum Planctomycetota; class Phycisphaerae; order Phycisphaerales; family UBA1924; genus JACKHC01. Next base: position 13,808 of record CAZSLT010000044.1, on the reverse strand, counting down.
CCGTGGGGCGGGCGTGCTCGCTGCGTGAGAACTCATACTCCCATCGCTTGCCGAAGTCGCCCCAGATGCGGTCGATCGCGGCCTGCGTGTCGAACCAATCGGCCTGGATTGCGGCCGCGGTCCTCCAGCGATCGGCTTCTCCGAAGCGGCGGAGGGGTCGGTCGGCGCTGGTCAGTGTCGCCATCGTGCTGATGAAGGACTCGGTGTTCACGCCGCCGCGTTCGGCGATGGTGCGCGCCATCAACTGTTCGGCGGCGATGCGCTCGGCGCGGGGGAAGGAGAAGTAGTTGTTCTTGACCCGGTTGACATCGAGGTCCTTGATCGCGTCGAGAAGCACTTCCTGATCCCGGAACGAGTCCGGGTAGGTGTAGACGGCGTCGCGGAGCACGACGAGGGCGCGGGACATGAGCCGGTAGCCAAACTTCGACTCCTCGGCGAAGGGGCGGTCGGCGACAAATCGACCGAGCATGAGGAGGTCGATCGCGGTATCGAGGGCGTCCTCGCTTTGGTTGTCGGCGGCGAGCCGGTAGACCTCGAGCGTCGCCAGATCCGCGAGGGTTTCAAACCGCTGGAAGTACGGGAACTCGACGGTGGCCAGCAGGTTGTCCTGCTCCAGTGTGGCGACCAACCCGGCGTTCGCCCACTCCGAAGAGATCGCGTCCTGCCCGTAAGGAATCCCCAGGACCCACTTGGTGCCGCCGGAGACATCGGTGCAGGTGGACAACGCGCCCAACACTTCCCGCTGGGGTTCGCCGTTCAGCCACGACTCGGCCTCGGCCCAATCGGGAGATCCCGGCAGACACTCGATGAACCGGGATCGGTCGGCGGCGAACCACGCGGGGGCCGGCTCCATCGCGGCGAGCGGACCGAACAGGACATCCTCGACCGCCCTGGTTCCGGGGCCGGCGGCTGCCATTGAGTCAACACGGGAGATGTACACCGAGGGGTCCTCGCGCGCCCAAACGGGGGCCACGAGCGTGCACGCGGCCAGAACCATCGATAGCGAGCGGCAGCGGAAAGCGGCGCGGGGGCGTGATGGGAAGGTCATGCGCGGTCTCCGTGGGGAGGTCGTAAGGGCCCGGTTCGGACCGGGATTCTAGTGGATCGCGCCTCATGGCGGGGGCGCGGGGGGCGCGGGGGGGCGGGGGGCGGTAGAGCGATACGCCGGGGAGTGGCGGTCAGTTCTGGCCGATGCCGTACTCGTCCCAGCGGGACTCGACCTTGTCGAGCATCTCCCGGCTCATCTGGATGATGGGCGGCCAGGCGCGGACGGGCCAGCCCCGGCCGGGGTGGTCGCCGTCCGCGTCGTCGGAGGCGGGGCGGGGCGACTTCGAGGTGGCGTCGAAACAAGCGCGGTCGGCCCGGATCACCATGTCCCTTCCGGCGTCGCAGTTGGCGCACCAGTGGAAGAGTGCTTCGTCGATGTTGTCGATGTTCACGGATGCATCCAGCAGCACGATGTACCGGGGCGGGAGCGCGGGCTCGGTGCGGACCTTGAGAAGGGCGTCGATCATCGCGGCCGCGTCCGCGTCGCGGTGTTTCTCCATCGAGACGAACAGCCATGTGTGGCCGAGTTCGTCCGGCATCGAGGCGTCGGCGACCCCGTCGATGGCGCGGACGGACTCGAGAAAGAGGCGTGCATCTTCCTCGTCGGGAGTGGAGTGCGGACGCGTGTCGTCGTCGATCGGGTGCGCCGGGCTCTCTTCGGCGCGGATCTTGCGGGTGCAATCGAAGCCGAGTTTCGTGCCGGCGCCAAGGGCCGGGGACGCGTGATCGAGGATGTCCAGGGGGCCGCGGGTGATCTCGAGGTCGCGGGCCGGGTGGCAGCGCTGGCCGGCGAGGCGCAGGACTTCCAGCGCATCATGGACATTGGCGTCGTCGTCGACGACGAAGATGTTCTTGGTCCATGACATCTGGCCGGCGCCCCAGCATGCGTGCATGACGCGCCGGGCGTGGAGCGGATAAGTCTTGTTGATCTGCGCGAACGCGGCGTTGTGGAATGCGCCGAACAGCGGCAGGTGGTAGTCCTCGATATCTGGGATCAGGGTCTTGAGCAGCGGCCGGAAGATGCGCTCGGTGGCCTTGCCGAGGTAGTAATCCTCCTGCGGCGGCAGGCCGACGATTGTGGTCGGGTAGATCGGGTCGCGCCGGTGCGTGATCGCGGTGACCTCCATGATGGGGTAGCGGTCGGGCATCGAGTAGTAACCGGTGTGATCGCCGAAGGGGCCTTCGAAGACCGCGCCGGGGCCGAGGGGGCCATCGGTGCGGGGGTCGTAGTTGATATGGCCCGCCTCGTTGGAGACGAAGCCCTCGATGACGATCTCGGAGTTCGCCGGCACGCGGATCGGGACGGTCTTGGCGCGGACCATCGGGATGCCCTCGCGGTTGAGGAACCCGGCCAGGAGCAGTTCGGAGATTCCCGGCGGCAGCGGCGCCGTGGCCGCGAAGGGCAGGACGGACTCGCCGCCCAGCGCAATGGCGACGGGCATGCGCTTGCCGCGGGCTTTCCAGGCGCGCCAGTGGGCGGCGCCGTCGTGGTGCATGTGCCAGTGCATGGCCATGTGGCTGCGTCCGAGGCGCTGGACGCGGTACATGCCGATGTTGTGCGAGGCGGGCTTGGGATTGCCCTCGTCGTCGGGGTGGATGGTGTGGATGTGGGCGAGGGTGATGTAGCGGCCGCGGATATTCTCGTTGCGCGAGTCCACGCCGGGGATGCCGTCGTTGACATCGGCGGGGTAGCCGAGCGACTCGAAATCGCCGTCGAGCGGCCAGCACTTGATGATTGGCAGGATGGAGAGGTCGGCCGAGTCGCCCTGATAGACGATCTCCTGGCAGCGCGCCTTCCTGACAGTCTGGGGAGCGATCTTCAGGAGCGGGGCGAACCGGCGGAGCATGGCCAGCGCTTCAGCGATGGAGCGGGGCGGCGCCGGCTTGGTGAACTCGGCGATCTTGGCGGCCAGCCCCTCGTACCCGCCGGAGATGTGGCCGTCCTCGTAGAGATTGGCGTCGCCGTGGCAACCCAGGGCGACCTCCATGCGCCGGTACGAGCCGAACGCGTTGATGAGGACGGGGAACCGTGAGCCTTCGACATTCTCAAAGAGCAGCGCGACGCCGCCGCGGTCGTGGAATCGCGGATCGGTGCGGAGCGTGGGTGCGGAGGGGAGTTCGTAGCACCGGGACTTGGAGACCCGGTCGGCGATGGCCGCGATCTCGAGGATGGGCGATACCGGCGCCTTGATCCGGCGCAGTTCGCCCGCAGACTCCAGGGCCGTCGCGAACTCTCTGGTCGTGCGGAACATGGGGGCGTGATGGTACGCGATGCGGGCGGGTTGGGTTAGGATGACCCTGGGTGGAAACCCGGGTGCGGCTTCCCCAATGAGGATCGCGAGATGGCCGGCGACTCGAAACTTGTGCTCGATCTCCATGATGTGGCCAAGACCTACAAAGGGAAGGTCCGCGCGCTATGCGGCGTGGACCTGCGGGTCCACGGGGGTGAGGTCTTCGGGCTGCTGGGGCCGAACGGGGCGGGCAAGTCGACCCTGGTCAAGATCCTGATGACGGTCATCCGCCCGACGCGGTGCCAGGGGACGCTCCTGGGCGAGCCGGTCGGGCACAAGCCGACGCTGGCGCGGGTGGGCTATCTGCCGGAGCACCACAAGTTCCCCGGCTACCTGACGGGTGCGCAGGTGCTTGACTTCTACGGGGCGATGGCGGGCGTGGGCCGGGCCCTGCGGCGGCGGAGGACCACGGAACTGCTGGAACTCGTCGGGATGCGCGACTGGGCGAACAAGCGGGTGGGCGGGTACTCCAAGGGCATGCGGCAGCGCGTCGGGGTGGCGCAGGCGTTGGTCAATGACCCTGACCTCGTGCTCCTCGATGAGCCCACCGACGGCGTGGACCCGGTCGGACGCAAGGACATCCGCGACATCGTGGTCCGGATGAAGGAACGCGGCAAGGCGGTCTTCATCAACTCGCACCTGCTCAGCGAGCTCGAGCAGGTGTGCGACCGGGTGGCGATCCTTGTGCAGGGAGCGGTGGCGAGCCAGGGCACGCTCGATGAACTCACCAAGGACCAGCAGCGGTATGTGATCGAGATCGCGTCGACCGACGCGGCGCGGGCGCAGCAGATGCTCGACGACGCGGGCGACGGCTCGCTCCCGGACGCGCGCTTGGAGGGCGACCGTCTCACTCTTTCGACGATCGATGCGTCGGCGGTCCAGCCGATGATCGATGCGCTGCGGGCACGCGGCGTGACGATCCGAGCGATCCGGCCCTTCAGGCCTTCTCTGGAGGACCTGTTCATGCTCGCGGTGCGGGACCCCGAGACGGGCAAGTCGCTGGCGCCGGGCGCGGTGCGGGGCCGGAAGGGTGATCGCTCATGACACAGACCTGGGCGCTGCTTGTGGACGCGTACCGCGAACTGAACAGCAAGAAGCTGTTCTGGATCACACTCATCCTCTCGGCGATCGTCGTGCTGGCGTGCGGGATGCTGGGGATCAACGAGAAGGGCATCACCTTCCTGCACTGGCAGTTCGATGCGCCGATGTTCACGACGGCGTTGATGACCCCCGCCGAGTTCTACAAGATGATCTTCGCCAGCATGGCGATCCCGTTCTGGCTGACCTGGGTCGCGGCGATCCTGGCGCTGATCTCGACGGGGAGCATGTTCCCGGATTTCATCGCCAGCGGTTCGATCGAGCTGACGCTGAGCAAGCCCATCGGACGCATCCGGTTGTTTCTCACGAAGTACGCCACCGGGCTGCTCTTCGCGGGGTTGCAGGTGATGGTCTTCACGCTCGCCGCGTTCCTTGTCATCGGCGTCCGGGGCGACGCGTGGGAATGGTCGTTGTTCCTGGCGGTGCCGATCGTGGTGATCTTCTTCAGTTACCTGTTCTCGATCTGCGTGCTGCTGGGGATTGTGACACGGTCGGCGATCGCTTCGATCCTGCTGACGCTGCTCATCTGGTTCGCGATCTCGATGCTGGGCACGGCCGACAGCGCACTCCTGATGTTCAAAACACAGGGTGAGCTGCAGTCCCAGGACGCGCAGAAGTCGATCGCTCGGGTCGAGAGCGTTCTCAACGGCTACCGCACCGAGCTGGCCGAGGTCGAGGACGGGGCATCGGAGCTGTCCGCCGAGGACCGTGAGGCCAAGGTCGCCAGTCTGACCGGGCGCATCGCCAACGCGGAGCGGTCGATCGAGGATCGCAACGAAGAGGCCGAAGAGGGGCTGCGGATGGCCGAGCAGATCGAGCCGTGGCACCGCGGAGTCGTTGCGGCGCGAACGGTGCTCCCCAAGACGGCGGACACGATCGGATTGCTCAGCCGATGGCTCGTTGACCTGGCGAACCTGCCGGGGATGCGCGCGGCCGAGGACGCCACGGTCGAGGGGGCGATGAACGCGCGCCAGAACGATGTCCGGGTCAACCGCGCCGTGCAGGAAAAGCTGAACGATCGGCCGGTGTGGTGGGTTCTGGGGACTTCGCTGGCGTTCGAGGCGGTGGTGCTTGCTATCGGCGCGTTCATCTTTTCGCGGCGGGACTTCTGAGTCCGGTTATCGCGAGCGTTCGCCGCGACGCAGCGTGGCCACGCCCTTCCAGGCGCGCAATTCGATCAGGAGTTCGGCGCACGAGGGGTACCGGTCATCGCGCTTCTTGGCCATCATCTTCTCGATGACCTCGGAGAGGCCCTCGGAGATCTCGGGCCTGCGGGCTTTGGGCGGGATGAGCGGGTCTTCCAGGTGCATGCGCATGACCGTGGGCGAGTCCGGCGCGTAGAACGGGACGACGCCCGTGAGCATGTGATAGAAGGTCGCGCCCAGGGCGTAGATATCGGCCTGCGGGCCGATGTTGACCGAGCCGCGGACCTGCTCGGGGCTCATGTAATTCGGCGTGCCGCGGGCGCGGCCCTTCTCGGACATGGCGCGCTCGTAGTCGCGGAAGGCGCGGGCCAGCCCGAGGTCGGCGACCTTCGGCACGCCCATCTTGGTGATGAGGATGTTGGCGGGCTTGACATCGCGGTGGATGAAGCCCTGCTCGTGGGCGTGGCCCAGAGCGTCGGCGACGGGGATGATGATGTCGAGCGCTTCATCCTCGGGGATGTGGCCGCGCTCGCGGATGATGTCGCCGAGCGTCCGGCCTTCGACGAGCTCCATGACGAGGTAGTTGAACCGCCCGACATGGCCGACATCGAACGCCTGCACGATGTTGGGGTGGGACAGCTTGGCGGTGGCCCGGCCCTCTTCCATGAGCCGGTTGACGAACGACGCATCGACGGCGATCTCTTCGGCGATGATCTTGACGGCCACGACGCGGTCCAGCGAGAGCTGGCGGGCCTTGTAGACCGTGGCCGCGGCGCCGCGGCCGATCATCTCGAGCATCTCGAACCCGGGCAGGGCTGGCAGGACGGAGTGGAGCGAGAGGTCGCCCAGCGCGCGTTCGAGCTGGGTCCGGGTGAGGTAGCCCGCGCGGATGAGTTTGTCGCCGAGTTGGGACGCCGCGAAGAGATTCTCATTGTGGACGCGGTCGACCTCCTGCTGGGTGCAGAGGCCCCGGTGGACGAGGTGGCGGGCGAGGTGCTCGGCGGGGACGGCCGATCCGGTGATGGCGTTGGAGAGCGCCGCCGTCTGGTCGGCGGGCGAGGCGTCGGCGGTCTTGGACTTGCGTCGCAGCACGGTCCGCATGGTATCCGGGATCGGACGGATTCGGCCCGGTCGTTACCATCCGTCCGCACCACCCATGAAACTCCGGCGCCTGAACCCGTTGTCCGGCCTGCCCAACCCCAGGGAGGTGTGGGCGTGGGGGATGTACGACCTGGCCAACCAGTCGTTCACCCTGCTGATTATCACGCTGTTGTTCCCGCTGTACTTCAAGAAGGTCGTCATCGCCCGTGGCGTCGACGACCCCGTCCTGCTGGCGGCGGGCGACGCCGCGTGGGCGCGGGTGCAGGCCGGGAGTCTGTTCCTCGTGGTGCTGATCTCCCCGCTCATCGGGGCGCTGACCGATGCGCGGGGTTGGCGCCGGGAAGCCCTGCTCGGGACCGGGTTGATCTGCGCGGCGCTGACCTGTTGCCTGGCGTTGGCCGGGGCGGGGGATGTGTGGCTGGCGGTGTCGATCTTCGCGGCCGCGAATGTCTGCTTCCAACTGGGCGAGAACTTCCTGGCGTCGTTCCTGCCCGATGTCTCGACCCGTAAGACGATGGGGCGAGTGAGCGCGATCGGGTGGTCGATGGGGTACGGGGGCGCGATGACCCTGCTGGTAATCACGGCGGGCGCGATCGCGCTGTTCGGGTGGAGCACCGAGGCGTCGTGGCGGCCGATGTTCGTCTTCGCGGGTCTCTGGTTCTTCGCCGGGATGATCCCCGCGATGCTGATCCTCCGCGACGACCGCAAGCCCCGGCGGCCGCCGGAGGGAGGTTTGATCGCGCACAGCTTCGGTCGGCTCGGCGAGACGCTGGTGCACGCGGCCCGGTACAAGCACCTTGTGCTGTTTCTGGTCGGCTTCCTCGTGTATGCGTTCGGCGTGCAGACGGTGATCGCGTTCGCGGCGATTCTCGCCGAGGAGTTCGGCTTCAAGCAGTCGAAACTCGTGCTGTTCATGCTGCAGATCTCGGTGACGGCGGGGCTGGCCGCGGTGACGACGGCGATCTTCACCGACCGCCTCGGCGCCAAGCGGACGGTCGTCGTCTACCTGCTCGTGTGGATCGTCAGTTGCGCGGCGCTGGCGTCGTTGGCGATGTCGCGCGCCAGGGGCGGGTGGTCGCCGGAGTGGGCCTTCTGGCTGATCGGCAACGGGCTGGGCTTCGGGCTGGGCGGCAGCGGGACGGCGACACGCGCTCTCGTCGGCGCGTTCACGCCCCGTCATCGCAGCGCCGAGTTCTTCGGGTTGTGGGGATTGACCTTCAAACTGGCCGGCGCGATCGGAGTGCTGAGTTTCGGCGAGATGAAGTCGCGCCTGGGGACGCCCCCGGCGCTGTGGCTCCTCACCGGGTTCTTCATCGTCGGGCTGCTCGTCGTGCTGTGCGTCAACGAGCGGGCCGGGCGGCTAGCGGCGCGGAACGCCGAGCGTGACACGGCACGGGATGACCCTGGTGGCGGCGCCCCTCCGCTGCTGGCGCCCGGGGCGATGCCCCCCGTTCCGGCGCCGGGTCGGCCCGGTTCAGGCGATGACTGAGCCGCACTCCGGGCAGACCGGCGAGCCGAGCCCCGAGAGGTCGTAGGCGCAGGTGTTGCAGCAGCCGGGGGGGATGCGCCGGGGCGTGACGATGATCACAGCGCCGACGAGCAGGATCACGAAACCGTACGCGCCCGAGAAGATCGACAGCAGCCGCCCGTACCCCCCGACGCCCGCGAAGGCGATGTCGCGCGCCTGGGGATGGAGCGAGGGCATGACGAGCAGCACTGTCATCGCAGAGACAGGGACGATCGCGGCCACGAGGACGGCGGGCGCATGCCATTTCCCGCGGAGCAGGTAGACCGCGGCCCAGACACCGATGGCATAGAGGATGAAGAAGATCATGAACGCGGCCTCAACGACGGCCCCCGCCCCGGGACCCGCGAGAATCGTAGCACTCTCGCGCACCGCCGGGCGACACGGGGCGATGGGTATGATCGGCGGACGGGCGCGGGGTATGGAGTGCTGGTCCTGGACGACTCGGTTCTGAACAAACTGAGAGTGATGAGCGAGGAGCGCGATGCGCTGGCCGACTCATTGTGCGATCCGGAGGTTGTGACGGACCACGCCCGCGTCCGCGAACTCTCGATCCGTAAATCGGCGTTGGACCCGGTGGCCGATGCATACCGACGGGCCGAGGCGCTGGCGCGCGAGGCCGCGGATCTGCGCGAGGTTCTGGCGGGCGGGGGCGGTGATGCGGAACTGGCGGCGATGGCGGCCGAGGAGTTGCCCCGCGTCGAGCGTGAGCGTGAGCGTGTGCTCCGCGGCGCGGTGGAGCAACTCGTCAACGCCGATGATCGCGCGATCGGCTCGGTGATGCTGGAGGTCCGTGCGGGGGTCGGCGGCGATGAGGCCGGGCTGTGGGCGAACGAGGTGCTGGCGATGTACCAGCGGTACGCCGCGGCCCGGGGGTGGAAGTTTGAGCCGGTATCGCTGGATCTCGACGAGGGGCTGGGCGGGCTGCGGAGCGGGGTGGCCAATGTCCGGGGGCCGGGTGTGTGGTCGGAACTCGCGCAGGAGGCGGGGACGCACTGCGTGAAACGGGTGCCCGCCACGGAGGCCCAGGGCCGGGTGCACACCTCGACCGCGACGGTGGCGGTGCTTCCCGAGCCCAAGGATGTCGAGGTCGTGATCGACCCCGATGATGTCGACGAGCACATCACGACGGCCCAGGGACCGGGTGGCCAGAATGTCAACAAGGTCGCCACGGCCGTTCACCTGCTGCACCGGCCGACTGGCATCGAGGTGCGGATGCAGGAGACCAAGAGCCAGACGCAGAACCGCGAGAAGGCGTGGCGGTTGCTGCGTGCCCGGCTCTACGAACTGGAGCTGCGGAAGCAGCGGGAACTCGAGGCGGCCGAGCGCTCGGGGCAGATCGGCACGGGGGGACGGTCCGAGCGGATCCGGACCTACCGATTCAAGGACAACATCGCGGTCGATCATCGGCTCAATGAGTCGTTCGATCTGGCCGCGACGATGCGCGGGGAGTTGGGCGGGATCATCGCCGGCCTGACCGAGCAGGAGACGGCGCGCCGAGTGACGGCGCTCTGACACGATCGGCGAATGAAAAAACCGCGTGGGCCGGGGCTCACGCGGTTTCATTGATTCAGTGGACCGGATGGTTCCGGCGGGGCGTTACTGGCAGCTTGCGAGCCAGTTGGAGAGGACGACATTGAGGTCATCGACATCAATGACGCCGTCGTTGTTCGCCAGGTCGATCGGCGAGCCGATGCCGACATTCTGGAGCCAGTTCGAGAGGATCGCGTTCAGGTCATCGACATCGACCGTGCCCGAGCCGTCGATATCGCCGGTCGGGTTCGTGCCGGGGAGCATGAACGAGAACGGGGGGCCCTGGGCGATGTTGCCGGCCATGTCGACGGCGGTCACCGAGTAATCGATGGTCGCGCCGCAGGGCGGGTTCTCGATCGAGATGACGCCGCGGTACATCTGATGGCCGGACCAGTCCATCGGCACCTGGAACACGATGCCGTTGTTGACTGAGTAGTTGAGGACGACGGATGAGAGGAACGCGCCGCGGTCGGAGGTCAACTCGTCGCGGATGTCCACCCGGACGGGGAACTCGGCGATGACCGAGCCCGCCAGCGCGTTGGGGACGACTTGCTCGGTGCGGACGATGGTCGGCGGGCGGTTGTCCACGGGGCCGGTGAGGTTCATGTAGACGCGGTTGCGGAAGTTCCCGCTCTCGCCCTGGGCGGTGACGATATCGGGGCGGTCGTCGCCGTCGAGGTCGGCGACCATGACATCCAGCGAGGAGTCGGAGATCGCGGTGATGAGGCCCGCCACTTCCGTGAACGAGCCCGAGCCGTTGTTGTTGTAGATGCGCTCGGCGGTCCCGCCGAGGCGGCAGACGATCAGGTCGAGATCGCCGTCCATGTCGTAGTCGAAGAACTTGGAGTCGTTGTCATCAACCGCGGGGTTCGGCGAGATCTGGAACGACGCGGCGGAGTAGGTCCCCGAGCCGTTGTTCACGGCGAGCAGCTCGGTGTTGGAGCCGCCGGCGTTGGCGCCCAAGAGGTCCAGGTCGCCGTCGTTGTCGATGTCGCCGAAGTCGTAGGAATAGCAGTTGGAGTCGTTGGGGAACGCCAAGAACGAGAAGACGCCCGAGCCGTTGTTGCTCAGGAGGCGTGAAGCGTTCGCGCCGGTGGAGCCGGTCATGACATCGAGATCGAAGTCGCCGTTGATGTCGCCGAAGATCACATCCATCGGCTCGCACTGCGTCGCGACGGGCAGCCGGGCGGCGGTCTCGTTGGTGTAGAAGCCCGCGCCGTCGTTGACGAAGACAACATTCTGGCCGCACCCGAAGCGGCTCGTAGTGCCGCCGTTGTTGATGTACAGGTCCAGATCGCCGTCGTTGTCGATGTCAGCGAACTGGGCGCGGGTGGCCGAGAGGGTGATGACCGGGAGGCGGGCGACGGTCGCGTCGGTGAAGACGCCGGCGCCGTTGTTGGTGAACAGCCGCGGCTGGCGGTTGAAGTCGGACGCGAGGATCATGTCCAGGTCGCCGTCGCCCTCGATATCGCCGAGTTCGACGCCGCGGTACAGGCCGGTGTGCGAACCGATTCGCGCGGCGGACTCTTCGGTGAAGACGCCGACGCCGTTGTTGATCATGATGCGGACGCGCTGATTGACGCCGGCCGACGAGAAGTTGCCGCCGTTGGCGAAGATGATGTCCAGGTCGCCATCGTTGTCGATGTCGCCGATGGTCAGCTGGTTTGTGTATTCACTGGGATCGGGCTGGGGGAAGCGCGTCGTGGACTGCTCCACGAACTGCTGGGCCTGCGCGAGCGCGGCGGGGATGAACATACAGGCGACGACCGCCGGACGGATGCGCGGCATGGTGGACTCTCCTCATTTCATGAGTTTGGACCGGGACAGCACAGAGACCCCGGGGCGTCCCGGTTCTCGGAGCGTAGAGATAACCGGGCCACGGTCAAGGGGAATATCGGGGTCCGGCCAAAGTCAGCGGCTTTCGGGCGGCGGTTCCCGGACCGTAAAGAGGTCAGGGGCAGTTGCTTCCCCAATTTGACAGGACGACATTCAGGTCATCGACATTCACCAGACCATCGCCCCCCGCCACATCGAGCGGCGACCCCACGCCGACGATCGTGCCCCAGGCCGAGAGGATGGCGTTGAGGTCATCAACATTGATCTGGCCGTCGGGCATCCCCGCCGGACCCGTGATGTCGCCGCGGCATGCGGATGCACCGACGACTCTCACGATCTTCCCCTCGCCCGAGACACTCGTCCCGGCGATGAGGATCTCGCCATCGGCGTCCACCGAGACCGAGTAGATGAAGAACGGCAAGGGCGCTCCGGCGGGATTCACGGAAAGGCCGTAGGCGCCGCCGACGGCCGGGTTGGTGATGAAGAGTCGCGCCCGGTTCTGGCTGGCCGGGCCGCCGATGAAATCGGCGAACACATGCAGACCGGAAAGCACGGGCAGCGCCGTGCCGCGGTAAGTGTGGCCCGCGACGATCGACCGCCCGTCCCCGTGGTCATACTCGGCGATGGGGTCGACGAGCATGGGATCGGGCGACGGGTCGATGCACACGCCGTAGGTGTCGCGGTCAAAGAGGAAGGAACCCTCGTGGATGTTCCACCCGAAGTTTCCGCCCGGCTGGAGGATCGAGAGTTCCTCGATGGTGAGTTGGCCGACATCGCCGACAAAGACCTCGCCCGTCAGCGGGTCGCGGTTGATCCGGTACGGGCTGCGGAAACCGTAGGCGTAGATTTCGCGGACGGCGCCCGGCGTCGAGAAGAACGGGTTGTCGTTCGGGATCGAATATTCGCCGTTGGGCGCGAGCGTTCCGACCTGCCCGAGCGGGTCGATGCGGATGATCGAGCCGAAGATCGTGGCGATGTTCTGGGCGCCGTCACCGGTCTGCGGCTGGCCCGCGGGAGAGTTCCGCCCGTCTCCGACGGCGATGAGCAGGGTGCCGTCCTCGAGGAACTCCATGTCGGAGATGTTGTGATCCCCGTTGGGCTGACCGACGCGGAGCAATTCGCGCTTGCTGGCCGGATCGACAGCGCCGGGATCGTTGGCGTCGATCATCCACTCGTGGATGACATCCTGGTGCGTGAAACCGTTGCCACCGAAATCGGCGGGCGCCGAGCCGGGGTTCTCGGTGGTCAGCGTGTAGAGCCGGCGGAACCCCGGGCTGAGCGGTTCGAGGAATCCCGGGTGAAGCACGACCGAGATCATGCCGTAGCGCGCGGGGTCGATCTTCGTGTTGGGGTTGGTGGAATCGAGGAGCGTCGAGATCGATCCGTCCGGGGATAGTTCGAGCACGATCCCCTGAATCGTCGCGACAAACAGACGCCCCGAGCCGTCGTGCACCGGCACGATGTCGGTGGGCGTCTGCGCCGGCGACTCCAGCGCGGTCGTGACGGTTTCGAGCGTAACGGTGATGGTGCTCGACGGCGCGTTCGGCATCGGGTCGGTCAGGATGCCGGCGCAGGGAAGAGCCGACACCGGCACGCCGCATCCGGCCAGCATCAACACCGCCCAACCCAGCTTTCGTGTCGACATCGAGTGATCCTCCGGGGGTCATTATTCCTTGACCGCCGGGAGGCACAAGAATCCGATGCGGCGAATCGCTGAAATCTCGATGTGGGGGAATGAAAACCGGCCGCCCCTCGGGGCCGGCCGGCGTGGAATTCAAGTTGTCGTGACGCGGCTCAGGCCTTCTTCCAGTTGGCCTTGTAGCTGGTGATCGCGTCCTTGAGTTTGCCCTCGAGCGACTTGTCGATCGACTTGAGATTCGCCAGCTCGTCGCGGACGGCCTTGCCGGCCCCGCGGTTGAAGTACTCGAGCAGGCCCTTCTCGAATGCCGCGACATCGGCGCGCTTCACATCGTCGAGGAAGCCGCGGGTGCCCGCGAAGATCGAGAGCACCTGATCGATGACATTCATGGGGACATACTGCTTCTGCTTGAGCAATTCGACCATCGCGGCGCCGCGGTCGAGCTGGCGCTGCGTCGCGGCGTCGAGCTCGGTGCCGAGCTGCGCGAACGCCTCGAGTTCGCGGAAGGCCGCGAGGTCGAGGCGGAGCGAACCGGCGATCTGCTTCATGGCCTTGATCTGGGCGTTGCCGCCGACTCGGGACACCGAGATACC
>CAZSLT010000043.1:0-19111 GCA_964607595.1 uncultured Phycisphaeraceae bacterium | reverse complement strand
AAATGCTGTATACGGGTAACCGTATCGGGGGTTCGAATCCCCCCCTCTCCGCTTCTCGCGGCTCAGTGACGCTCTGACGCGGACAAGCAAGGCCCATCGCGGTCTCACCAACCATCGACGACGCCACTTGTCCGCGTCAGTCCGTCACCGTCCCTCACACCCTGCTGCGCTTTCCGCTGCGCCTTGCCCCCCGTCACCCGCTCCATGTTCGCCGGCCGCACCTTGGCGTAGTGCCGCATCAGCACCGTCAGCGAGTGCCCGGTCCACGCCGCCACATCGTGCGGGTTGTTCCCCTGGTCCAGCCAGTCCGTCGCGCACGACCCCCGCAGCGCGTGGAACACCGGCGCCCACGGCTGCACTCCTGCCCGCGCCATCGCCCGCTCGATGTACGCATTCGGGCACCCCGCCGTGCCCGGACCCGTGACCACCTCCGTCGCCCCGTCGCCCGCCGCCGCGAACGCCCGCGCCAGCTCGTCCAGCAGCGTCGGGTCGATGGGCACCATCCGGTCCCGCCCGCGCTTGCGGTCGCGCACACGCATCGCCCGCCGCTCAAAGTCCACGCGGTCCCAAGTCAGCGCCCGCGTCTCGGACGGCACACGCAGCCCCGCGAACCGCGCCAGCGCCAGCGTCAGCCGCATCGGCGGCGTGCACACCTCCATCACCGCCAGCACCCGCGCCCGCTCCACATCGTCCTTGTCGCGCTCGACCGCCTGCCGCGGCAGCTGGTCCAGCGGGTTCTCCCGCAGCAGCCCCAGCCCGACCGCCCCGTGCATCCCCGCCCCGAACATCACGCTGGCGTACCGGACTCTCCCCCGCGCCGTCGCCTCGCTCAGCGTCCCCCGCATGTGCCCCCACCACGCCGCCGCGTCCGCCCGCGAGATCTGGTCGATCCGCGGGTCGCCCATGAACCCCGTGATCGAACGCACCATCAGCACCATCTGCTCGAGCGTCGCCGGCGAGACGCCCCGCCGCCGGGCCCGCAGGTACGCCGCGCACACCCTCCGCAGCGTCGGCTGGCGTGAGAGCGCGGTGGACTTCCGCAGCAGCCCGGCGCGTTCGAGCCGGTCGCGGTGCCGCGTGTTCAGGCGGGACGCCCACGCGATCACATCGTCGTCGGCGGGCACGCCCAGGCGTGAGCAGCGGATGAGCCGGTCGACCATCTCGGCGTAGCGTCGTGCCTCGAGCGCCGGGCAACGCCCCAGGCGCGCACGGAACCGCTTGCCCCCCGGCTCGGGGATGAAATCCACGGCCAGGAGCGCAAGGCGGCTGCCCCGCCCGGCCGCTTCAAGCTGGACGATCGACGCCATCGTTCGGTCTCACCGCCGGTGAGTCTACAGCAGGACCGCCGCCCCGCCCCACAGGACCCGATCCATTCACCACAAGAGGCACAGAGGGCACAGAGGCGAACACCACCGGCCTCGTCGCCCGCGGCACATACAGCGGGTGCTTCGGGCACCCGGTCTTCGTCTTCACCAGGCAATGCACGGCCGTGTGCCGCGTGATCCGCTCGAGCACCGACACCGCCCGCACCGTCGCGTAATGGCTGGCGCCCCACGCCGCGATCACCATGTCCGCCCCGTTCGTCGCCACATCGACGTGCAGGTCGTTCAGCGGCCCGACCGCCTCCGAGGTCACCATCGGCAGGTGCGACGGGTCTGTCGCCCGGTACGCGAACAGGTTGACGACCGTCATCGCGTCGAACCCCCACGCCCGCGTGAAGTCGATGCACCTGCGAATCGTCGGATCGTCCTGCGCCTCGTCCGCCGTGCTCGGATTGAGCATGACCCACACCACGCGCCCCTTCTCGTCCCCCCACGACCGCGAGAGCGCGTAGCGATAGGTGCCGCAGTCGCTTTTGACGGCGCTGTATTTGACTCCAGGCCGACGCCCCATCACGCCTCCCTCGCGCTCATCGACTCCGCCGCATGAAATCGGCTCGCATACGCTTGGCTCACCGCGACGCTCAGCGTTCCGGAGCCGCTCGGCGTCCTGAACGAAACACACCCGCCGCCTTCCCAGCTCTCATCCTGGTGCGCTATCGCACGCTCCACGACCTCCCGCCCGTCCGCGCCGATCGTTGTCACCCACACCTGGTCGCCGTCCTCGATGTCAATCCCATCCTTAGTGACCATCACCCGCTCCCTTCCTCTCTGGCCCGCAGTTCATTCACAAACCTCCGCACATCCGCCCGCCGCCACCGCCGCTCGCTCATCCCCGGCAGCGTCACCGAGGGCAGCGTGCCGGCGGCGCTCATCCGATCGACCGTCTTGCCGCTGACCGCCAGCATCGACGCCACCTGCTCGCGGGTCATGAGCATGGGCACGATGGCGATCTTCACGGTTTGTGCTGCGTCGGTCTTCATAAGACACTCACCACAGAGGCACAGAGAGCACAGAGATCGATCCTCATTCAATTCCGTCCGGGATGAGGGTCCCCGTGGTCGATCGTGACCGGCCCGATGACATCGCCGATCTTGACCTTCGTGCCGTCTTCACCGACCGCGTACAGCACGCCGTTCCGCTTCTGTGAGTCGCGTTTGGCCTTGCGCGCATCGAACACCAGCTCCCCATGACGCAAGATCTCTAATTCCCTATCTCGTTTCTCTGACATCCCGCACCTTCCCTTCTTCTTCTCTCTGTGCCCTCTGTGCCTCTGTGGTGAGTCCTCAAAACGCCATCGGGTGCGGACCGCCCGCCTGCGCGACCGCCCAGCAGGTCGCCCCGATCTCCTGCCGCCCGTTCATCGACCGCAGCACCGCCGCGGCCGCGCGGAACTCCTCCGCCCTGCCCGTCCAGTCCCCGTCGAAGAGGTTGTATTGCGGCACGCCGGGGTTGAGCACCTCCCGCCGCCAGCACTCGGCCCGCAGCCGCTCGATGTCCTTCTCCCCCGTGCTCCAGCGGTCGCCGCCGTCGCGCTGCGACTCGGGCATCACCATCCGCAGGTTCCCCGCGACCTCGTACATCGGACGCCCCGCCTCGCGCCCGCTCTCGACCGCCAGCGCCATGAGTTTCGAGACGCCCCCGGCGAGCTTGACGACCTCGGCGATGAAGTGGTCCGCCACCGACTCCCGCCGCGGCGGCACCGGGATCTTCGTCATCGGGTCATTGAGCGGCGCCGTGTCGAACTTACCGCCCATCGGCCACGGCCGCTTCTCGTCCTGCCAGTTCGCCCCCGGCGGCTTCCCGCTGACCGACTCCCCGCCGCTGATGTAGTCGAGCCCCGCCCACTCGCACCCCAGCGCCTTGAGGAACACCAGCATGTCCGCCAGCCCGCGCGCGTTCCACCAGCGGAACCTGTCGTCGATCGGCGCCACGCCCACCCACACGCCCCAGCGCAGCGCCGCCGACTCGGCCTTGGCCGCCAGCCGCACCATCGCCGGCACACTGTGCGCCGCGTGCGGCCCGTCGAGCCACGGCGCGCTCATCATCGCCGAGTGCGCCGAGTGCCGCCGCCCGTCGGGCGTCCGCGTCCCGTAACACCCCGTGGGGTAGCGGAACACGATCAGCGGCAGAACCCAATCGCCAAGAATGCCGCCGAACCAGTAGGCCAGCGCCTCGGCGTACTCATTCAGCCACCCGTGGTCCGCGCTCTCGACGACTCTCCGGCCGATGTCGTTGTAGCCCATGCGTCCGACGGGGGTCTCGGCCGCGGCCTTGTCCCCCGCCAGGTCGAGGAACACGAACGGCCTGCCGTGACCCACACGGCCATTCCTGCCGATTCCTGTGTCGACGCCCAAGTACGGCCGCGCCATCGCCACCGGGTCCACCTCGCCGTTCTTCACCACATACGCGTCCGGCGCCATCTTCAATGTCAACGCTCCGCTCATCGCCTACTCCTTCTTCAACAGTTGTCCGACTTATCCGCCACGAGAACCCTGCGAGCACGAAGCGCCAGCGAGTGCCCCGTGCGACTGATCCACCACAAGAGCCCACAGAGATCACGAGAGACCGCCCCGGCGCCCTCCCCCGATCCCTATCGGGGGAGGTGCCGAGTCTTCGAGGCGGTGGGGGTTTCCCTAACCCTCAGATCCCCCGGCCACTCGCTCATCTCGCCGCCCTTCTTGTCCTTCATCGCGACGATCCATCCGTTCGCCTTGCCGTACCCGCAGCCAGGCCAGAACCCACAATCGCGCGTGTAGGTGTTCTCCATGAATCTGTTCCCGTTGACTTCGTTGACCGTGATCCCAGGCCGCGTCCCCAACTGCTTCACAAACACCGGCACACCCGCGCCCTTGCACTGCGCGACGATCGACCTGATCCACGCGACATCGCAGGGCCGAGCCCCACTCCCCGACTCCCCGCCCGCGATCACCCAATCGATGCCTTGCCCAACCGCGTAGATCCCATCGCAATACGGGCACCTCGGATCTCCGGGTGGCATGCAGCGCGGGCACATGATCTTGTTCGCTAGAAAGGCCGGGCGCAGATCAATCCCCCCCAACAACGGCTCACAGCTCAGGAACCTCACACTGGCCGGACACCTCAACAGGTGCGGGATCCGCTCGTCCGCCGCCGCCTGGTCCTCGCAGCTCGTGCCCAACCACACATTCGGGAGCGGCCCGATGTAAGTTCGCTCGTGCCCCATCGCCGCCTGCGCATCGCCGATCAACGCCTCCCGTCGGCTCATCGTGCCGTCGTCGTCCTCGACGATCGCGTTGAAATACTCCGCCATCCGCTCCGGTCGCTTCGTGAGGATCTGGTAGGTGTGCTGCGGCGTCAGCGCCATCACCGCGAACACCCGGTCGATGAACTCGAACGGCACATCCCGGTGGAACAGGTCGCCCATCGAGTTCACGAACCATGTCGTCGGCTTCTTCCGCTTGAGCGGGATGTCGAGCGCCCCCTCGACGCACCGCACCACGCCGTTGAAGTGCCGCTCGCCCCGCCCGTTCAGCACCGTGAGCCCGACATACGCCCCCTTCTTGCCAGGATCGCGCCCGGCCTCGATCTCCTTCTCCGCCATCGCCCCCAGCCGGTGCGTCATCCCGACCGCGTAGCAGTGGTCACACCCGGCGCTCACGCGCGTGCACCCCACCACCGGGTTCCAGGTCTCCTGCGTCCACTCGATGTTGCTCATGTTTCGCTACCTCCCTGAGTCGCGCGTCCCGGCGAGCCCCCCGCGCGAGCGGGGGGACAGTCCCCATCCTCCACCGCGCCACCGCCGTCCTTGACGATGCCGGTGAGCGTCGCCGCGAAGACGAAGGCCCGATTGGGGTCCTCGTTGAAGGCGTTGCGCCGCCGGCAGAACTCGACCATCTCGGCGCGCTTGGTCGACACCGCCAGCATCGCCCCACTGAGCGCGTCGACGACGCCGTACACCCGCCGATTGGTGATCCAGTTCCGGGTCACTTCAACCCCTCCGGGAATAGCGCATCGCTGATGCGCACCTCGCCGGGGCTCGGGTACTCGACGAGCCCGATCGAGCGCATCCGCCCGAGGTTGTTGCGGTAACTCTTGGTCGTGTGCGAGACGCCGACCCGCTCTGCCAGCTCCTCACGCATCATCGATCGCGGATGGCGTTTGATCAGCAGCCGCGCGATCTCCCGCATCTGCGTGTTGAGCTTGTCCGACGCCAGCCACTGATCGTGCAGCTCCGCCAGCGAGTACACCGGCGGCTCCGGCGGCGACGCCTCGATCCCGGCCCGTGTGCGCGTGACCGTCCCGGGCGACGGGTAGTCGATCAGGCCCGCCGTGCGCATCTCCCCGAGGTTGTTGCGGTAACTCTTGGTCGTGTGCGAGACGCCGCACATGAAGGCGAGCGCCTCGCGCGTCGGCTCGGCGATCCCGGGCACTCCGGCAAACCACGCCAGCGCCCCCAGGATCTTCATCTGCGGCCCGCTCACACCCTCAGCGTTGGCGATCTTCACGCTCTTGGGGTGTGGCGATGGCGCATCCACACGCGAGAATTTGAACTCCGGACGCGGCGCCGCCTTTGCTCCCTCCCCCGACCCCGGCGGGGGAGGTGTCGCCGTTTCGGCGACGGAGGGGGTCATCCTCTCCGGGTTGATCTTCATCCACTCCGGGCATGACCGATGCCACTTCGATACCTCGACCATCGCCTGCAGGTGGCGCTCGCAATCCGCGTTCAGCCGCGCGCACTCGGCCTCCAACTCCCGAACACGCCGATCATCCCCACCATCCCTCACCGCGCGCTCCAGCTCCGAGATCCTCGCCTTCAGCGCCTTGGGGTCGTCCCGCGTGATCTCCTCGGCCGCTTCCCCGAGCAGCGCCTGCAGCGCCTCCAGATCCACGCCCGCCCCCTCGAACGCGGGCCCCCCACCCACACCATCGTCCCCATCCGCGTCCGGAGTCGACGAGCTGTCGTAGGTCGTGATCCGCGGCCACGCCGACCGCCGCAGCCCGCCGCCGTCCGCTTCATCCACCGCCGGCGCCCACGCCCAGCCCTCGCCCACCTTCAGTTTCGCCAGCGAGTCGAGGACTTCCTTCCCTCTCCCGCCCTTGCCGTCGTCGTCGTGCTCCTTCACCCACTCCTCGACCGCCTTGCGGTCCTGGGGCGCGATCAGACGCATCATGATCAGCGTCTCGACCTGCGTCAGCGAGTCCTTGTGCACCTTCTGCGGCCGCTGGCTGATCAGCACCACCCGCAGCCCGCGGCTCCGCCCGCCCGAGATCAGCGCGTTGGCCGCGTGCAGCATCCGCCCCGCCTGCGGGTCCAGCACCTTGCCCTGCGGCGCGAACAGGTGGCACTCGTCGATGAAGAGCCACAGCGGCGCGCGGTTCGTGCGGTACAGCTCCTCGGCGAAGTCCGCGAACATCCGCGTTCGCGCCCCCACCGTCATGTCGCCGCAGTCCAGCACGCTCACCGGCAACCCCCCCCCGGACCCCTCGCCCACGACCCTTCCCAGCGCCTTGCCCACGCCCTCACCCAGCGCCACATCGCCGTGACGACCGCCGAGCACGACGATTTCCTGGTCGAAGTCCGAGGGGCCGTCGCCTTCGGCGTTGAGCTTGAGCCCGCTCCACGCGCCCGTGGGGTCGATGACGCACACCCGCCGCCCCTCGGCGATGAGCTTCTCGGCGATCGCCTTGGCCGCGTAGGTCTTGCCCGATCCCGTCTTGCCGACGATGCCGATGTGGCTCGCCAGACACGCCTCGGGCAGCGGGATGTCCGCTCTCTTCACCTTGTTCACGCTCCCGCCTTTCGTTCCTGCCCCATCGCTCGCGCTCGCGGGCGTCCTCCCCCGATCCCCATCGGGGGAGGTGTCACCGGCCCGGGGGGGGCGGTGACGGTGGGGGTTTCCTTCTTCACCATCCCATCCAGCACCGCCTCGGCCGCGCGGTGTTTCTCAACCGCCTCTGGATCACCCGCGGCGAGCATCGCCGCGAACCTGCGGCTGGCCGTGTACACCGTCGAGTGGTGCGGCCGGCCCATGTACCGGGCGATCTCGGGCAACGAGCACCCCGTCCGCATCCGGGCAAGGTGCGAGTAGCACGCCCGCGCATCGACGACTTCCGGGTACCGGCTGGTGCTGGCGATCGCGTGGTGCGTCACCCCCCACGCCAGACACACCGCGTGCATCACATCCCCCAGCGACACCCTCCGCTCAACGCCCGCGATCACGACGACACCTCCGCGCCAGCCGCCAGCCACGCGCAGTTCGCCCGCACCATCGCCGACGCCACATCCGGGCACACGCTGTTGCCGCACAGCCGCACCTGATCCGTCTTGCTGATGACGCCCTTGCCGTCCGGCCGCGGCACCTCGATCACATACGAGTCGTCGAAGCCCTGCGCGCGGAAGAGCTCCCGCGGCGTGAGCATCCGCATCCCGATGTCCACGATCCGGTACTCGACGCCCCGCACAATCACGAGCCCGAGCCGGTCCTTGGTCGTCACCGTCGGCGCCGGCTTGTCGACGCTGCGCCCGATCCTGCCCGAACCTTCGCCGTAGTAACTCATCAGGAACGCTCGCACCTCGGCGATGTGCAGACCGCCCGCCGTGACGGTCGGGGCCGCGTCGTCGATCCGCTGGCCGTCCCGGCAGGTGCCGCGGAGCTTGGCCAGGTGCGAGGTGACCAGGTGGTGGTGGTCCTGCGTCGTGATCGTGCTGATGGGGTCGGGCAGCGCCGCGCCCGGTGTTTCGTTGCCGCCGTAGTGCTTGGCCAGGAACGCCGCGACCATCGCGTGCTTGCCACCGCCCGCGACGACCGTCCCCAGCGGCTTCTCGATGCCCGGCGCCCGCGGCGCCTGCCCGTCACGCTCGCCGTACCCCGTCTGGATCAGCGTCGGCGTGGCCACGGCGAACGCCCCGCCCTTGGGGTACGCCGTCACCGTCCGCAGCGGGTCGCTGATCGACTGCGAGTTTCCCTCGCGCCCGTAGTGCTGGATGGGCACGATGAACGGCTCGGCGTTCTCGATCACGAACCGATTCACGCCGTGCGCGATCCGCCGCATCGTCTTCTCGGCCAGCGGGCGCTTCACGCCGATCGCCCGCCCCTCCTCCCGCGTCAGGAAGATCGACGGGCACGGGATCGAGAAGTCGATGCACTCCGCCGCCGTCCGCCACTTGCCCAATCCGCCGGTGCCGTGCCTGTTGTGGGTTGGGGTCGGCCACACGATCGGCTCGCCGTCGCGCCGCGCGATCAGGAACAGCCGTTTGCGGATCGTCGGGGCGCCGTAGTCGCACGCCCGCAGCTCACGCCACTGCACCTCGTACCCCAGCGCCCGCAGCTTGCCGACCCACGAGCGGAAGGTCTCGCCCTTGCGCGCCGGGCACGGCCGGCCGTCGTCGCCGAGCGGTCCCCAGGTCGTGAACTCCTCGACATTCTCGAGAATGATCACCCGCGGCGACACCTTCTGCGCCCACCGGATCACCACCCACGCCAGCCCGCGGATCCGCCGGTCCACAGGCTTGCCGCCCTTGGCCTTGCTGAAGTGCTTGCAATCCGGGCTGAACCACGCGAGCCCGACCGGACGCCCGCCAGTCGCTTCGGCCGGATCGACATCCCACACGCTCTCGCACAGGTGCGTCGTCGCCGGGTGATTGACCTGGTGCATCGCCACCGCGATCGGGTCGTGATTGACCGCGATGTCCGGCGGACGCCCGAGCGCATCCTCGATGCCCGTGGACGCCCCGCCGCCGCCGGCGAAGTTGTCGATGATCAGATCGTCGTACAGGTTGTCGCGCCACCCCGCGCCGGGCCGCTGCATGATCATCGCGCCACACCCCCGACATGCCCCATCGCTCGCGCTCCGGGCTCGTTCCCGTTCCCCCTCTGTGCCTCTGTGGTCAGTGCCTTCCCATTCCCCCCCGCGCCGTTCCGCTTGTGCGTCTCGATCCGCACCGCCGCCCGTCCGTTCGGCGTCAGCCCGTGCTCGGTCGACTGCTTCAGGAAACTCCACGCCAGCGCCTCGGGCCGCTGGACGCCGCCGCCGTTGACGCGGTCGCGCATCCACGCCGCGCACTCGGCCATCCGCCCGCCCGTGAACCGCCCGCACCACTCGACCACCTGCTTCGCCGAGCACCCGAACCCCACCAGCGCCCCCGCGCTGGCCCGGTACGCCGCCGGCAACCCGTTCACCCGCGCCGCCTTCTCTGCCTCGGTCTCTCCGGTCGCCACTCTGCGCGGTTGCCCGAGTGAGCCCCTCTGGGGCCCCGTTCCTGACCCGTCCTGTCCCTCAGAAAAATCCTGCCCGTCCCCTCCCTCCCCCGCTGCCAGCGGGGGAGGTGGCACGCGCAGCGTGACGGAGGGGGCTTCCG
Organism: uncultured Phycisphaeraceae bacterium; assembly: GCA_964607595.1. Lineage (GTDB taxonomy): Bacteria > Planctomycetota > Phycisphaerae > Phycisphaerales > UBA1924 > JACKHC01. The sequence goes on along the minus strand of CAZSLT010000043.1, from coordinate 9,391 downwards.
CGTCATGGGGGGTTTGGGGGGAGATTTCTCCCAGCGCAGTGACGGGACCGGAACGGGCCCCGCCCTGCCCAGCCATGCCTAGCCCTGCCCTGCCCTGCCCTGCCGGGCGCACATCGTCCGCCGTTGTCCGCCGCTGTCCGCCGCTCGGCGGGCACTCACCGCCGCTCTTGTGTGACTCAGCATCTTCGTCCACCGTTGGTTGTGGTCCGGCGCCGTTGTCCGCCGCCGAGGGCTCCTCGCCCCCACCGTCGCCCCCCGCGTCGCCCCCACCGTCGCCGATGATCGACCACCCCTTGCGGTGGAGTTTCTTGCGCACGAAGTCCGGGCACTCCTCGGCCCAATCGACGACGAACAGCCGCACCCTGGGGTCCGCGTGCCGCGCCAGCCAGCCGCGCTTGATCATCGCGGCGATGACCATCTCGACGCGGTCGGCGTCCTGCGGCTCGAGCGCCATGCCGATGCCGATCTCCTCGTCGGAGTGCGACCCGATGTCGCCGCGCATGCACTCGCGCCCGACGAACTCGAACAGGCAGTCCAGCACCCCGCGCGCGTACGCCCGGCTCCAGCCCAGGTCCCGCCGCAGCAGCTCGAACTTCGGCTTGTTCAGGATCCCGTGCTTCACGCGGCCCCGCCCTTCGCGCGAAGTTCTTGCGGCCAGTCGACCTCCCACCATTCACATCCTGTGCCGAAGTCGGCGGCGGGCCATCGACAGTGGCGACATGACCACCAGCCCTTTTTGTGCGACCCGTCTTCTTCGCACCTTGTGGCGTCTCCGAACTGATCCTCTATCTCTTGTTCGATCTCATCAATGTGATCGACCAAATAGTCATTCCCGTCGTCGTCGGCCCAGTTGCTCAGGTGCCAAGCGGAGTGGACGCGGACGATGTAGAAATTAGGCCGCAACACGATCGGTCCGATGGCAACCAGCCGTTTACCGTCGCCAAAGATCGTGTCAAGCAACAGCGGCGTGATGAAGTGCTTCTTGCCCCACAGATACGCCGCTTGACGACGCTCGACCAGAGCGCGAAGTTCTCGCGTCTTGCGCCGCTGGTGTTGAGACAATTGCCAAGACCAGACAACACGATCGGCTACCTCGCTCACGCCCCACCCCCTGCTGCCTGCTGCCTGTTGCCTGCTGCCTCCTGAATCCGCCTGAACTCCACCACCCACACCCACGGGTTGCTCGCCCATGCGAATCCCCGTTTCGCGTTGATCGAGTCCCACAAGTGCGCGAACCAGTTCAGCCGGTTCAGCGCCTGCGTGCTCATGCACTGCACTTCGGTACCCTGTGGATAGCCTTCAGCCTCGGCGTCGAGCGGTGTGATGTCCTGCACACGCTCGACGCGGACGCGCACGACCTCCAGCGTGATCCGCGACGCCCACCGCGGCATGTGGATCGAGGGACGCCACCGGAAATCCTGCGGGTCTTTGCAGTCAGCGGCGTAGTACACATGCTTTGGCGACTTGAAACGATCGGGCAGGAGATCGAAGTTGTAGATCCGGCCATCGGTGAACGCGTAGTAGTCCCATGTCCCGTCATCTGGCGGGTCCGGCAACCACTTCTCCCTCACCCACAGCCGATCGCCTGGCACGCCATAGGGGCATTTCACACCCCATCGCCCGTCGAGGTCGTACGCGCCGAACACCTCATCGCCCGGGTATTCCTCGCCGTGGCGGTCGATCTTCGTCGGGCAGAACGCGCCGACTCGTATCTCTCCGGAGTCCGCCGGCGGCTGCGGCGTGATCACCCGACGCGTCTGCGTCTTGGGGTTCGGTTCCCGCAGCAGCGCCCGCACCATCGCCGCGCTGAACAAGATGGGGTGCTCTTTCGTCATGACGCCCCACCGCCTTCCTTCTCCCCTCTCCCCATCGGACCCCCCCGAGGGGAGGGGGAGATGGGCCCCGTCGCTGGCGCTCCGGGCTCGTCCAGAACCCCCAGCGCCTTGCACAGCCGCGCGAAGTCACGCTCGAACAACCCCGCCGCCTCCTCCGGGTCAAACCGATCGCCAGCCTCAAACCCGCTTCCCAGGTCCAGCGGCTCCACACCATGAATCTCCGGCCACTCCCGCCACCCCGCCGGGCACAGCACCTCCGCCTCCGTCCGCAGCATCCTGGTGTCCATCTCGCGCACGAAGTCGTGGACCGCTGCCTCGCACAGCTCCCGCCCAAGCTCCTCCCCCAGCAGTGCCCGCACGATCCGACGGTGAATCCGCGCCTCGGCGGTCGCGAACGGGATCGAGTCCGCGACCGAACCCATCACGGCGCCACCCCCGACCGCCCGCGTGTAGTACACGCTCACACGCGGCTTGATCGTCCGCGCCACATCGAAAGTCACCGCCTCGGCCGCATCGTGCAGCAGCAGCGCCATCGCCCGGATCAACACCTCCCGCTCCCTCCCCCGACCCCGGCGGGGGAGGTGGTCGGCGTCGCCGACCGGAGGGGGTCCCTCGGGAGATGTCACCGTTTCGTTGGCGGAGGGGGCCATCGCCAGCCACGCCCGCGCCATCCGCACGCAGTGCTCGGCCACGCTGTACTGACCGAACGACCCGCCGAACCGGCAGATGTGCGCCAGACGCTGGGCGATGTCGCCGACCGTGAACACGCTCGGCCCCGTCTCATCCAAGGGCCACACCTTGGCGCCCGACGGCATCACGATCCACCCGGCGGGAAGATCAGCATTCACCACAAGAGGCACCCCCGCAGAGGGCACAGAGTTCTGATCCTGATTCTGATTCATAAGAAATCCCCTCTTCTCCCTCTCTGTGCTCTCTGTGTCTCTGTGGTGAGCCCGTCCTCTTCCCCCGCCCGGCGCGTCTCGATGAACGCCTCCAGGTGCGCGTGCCTCCGGATGAGCTCGCGCCCGATGTACGCCAGGTGGTTGTTGTTGATCTTGAACTCGCGCGTGCCCGGCTCCCCGACCACCGGCACGCGGCGCTGCAGCTTCATCCGCCACCGCACGATTTCGCCCAGGTGCTTCATCCCGAACTTCACATCCCGCCCGGCCATCTGCAGCGCCAGCCGCGTGAAGCACTGCATCGCCTCGGGGTTCGCCGCCATCCACTCCAGCGCCCGCGCCTCGTGAGTCTCATTCGCCGCCTCGCCCCACCCCCCCCCGTCCGCCGGCCGCAGTGCTCCATCCGGGCTCACCCCCTCGCCGCCGGCGCCCCCCCGCGCTGGGTGGTGACGCGCCGCGTCACCGGGGGGGTCGATGTCCGCCGATCCCGCCGCGAACAGCGGCGACTCCGAAACACCGCCACCCCAGCGCCCACCCATGAGCGGGTCGCTCACAGTTTCCGTCCTGTGCTGTTGCTTCCTCGCCGCCACCATGCGACCTCCCGAGAGTCCATCCACACCGTTCACCACAGAGGCACTGAGATCACAGAGACCGGATCTCCTCACGCTCTTCAATGCGCCCGCCCGCGGTGTCCCGCCGGCGGCGCGTCGTCAATCGACGGTCACTACACGCGGCACATAGCCGCACTCACCGCGCAGCACGAGCACCTTGTCGCCGACGGCGATCTCGATGTCCTCGTACTCGTCCTCCATCCGCTGGCGGTCGATCGCGTCGAACTCCGGGGCCAACAGCGAGAACTGAACCGGCTGCTTGGGGTCGTCGGGCAGATCGATCAGCAGCCGCACCCGGACGGTCTTCCACAGGTGCTCGCTCGTCCGGTCGAGCTCCAGCACCGGCATCCGCAGGTCGAAGTGCTCGGGGAACTTCATGAGCCCCTCGCCCTTGGCGGTCTTGACCGTGAAACTCAGCTCGTTGGAGTCGCGCCGCAGGTCGCTCAGCGACTGCACATCCCCGCGGATGTCCGCCTTCTCCATCGACGCCAGCACCGACGGGTTGACCAGCGTCTGGGCGTGCAGCGTGAAGAACCGCAGCATCTGCTTGTGGCCCATCGGGGTCTTGTTGATCACATCGCCCCACCGCTTCCACTCCCGGCTCCGCTCGAAGTCCAGCGTAAAAGTCTCCCGCTCGCCGTGGGGGACCTCTTCGCTGCGGGCCCAGAACGGGTAATCGATGGGCGTGAACACCGCGTGGGACGCGCCGAGCATCAGCACCGAGAGCTCGCGGCCCTCGCCGAACTGCTCGACCGACCGCACCAGGCTCTTGGAGTCGTTCACCTTGTGCGTGCGCCGCGACGCCGGCGGGTACCGCTCGGTGTACTCCCGCCGGATCGTCACCTGCCCGTCCTTCATTACCGCTCGGATCGGCGCATCAGAGTCCTCGACCGTCTGCTCGATCGTCGCCCGGAGCACATCCGTCAGCGGCCCGTCCTTCTCGTTCGGTTCCATCGGCTTCTCCATGTCAGGCCCGGCGCATCCGGGCCGTGTGTTGTGTGTGTGGGTGGTGGTGTGGGTGGTGGTGGTGGTATGGGGGGCGTCACGCCGAGCCGACGCGTCCCGCCACGCCGTCCTCGGCCGCGTCCGTCACCTCGCCGGTCGTCTCGTCGATCCGGGCCCGCAGGTTGCCGCGCTGGTCGTAGAGCGAGGTCATCCGCAGCTGGTCGGGGTTCTCACCGCTGGACCCGTCGGGCTGCACCAGGAGCTTGCCGCCCGCGGCCCGCGCCATCGTGGCGTACTGCACCGGCGTCACGCTGGTGTTGATCGTGTAGTCGGTGTCCACGAAGTCCTCGAACTTCGCGTTCGGGCTGATCGTGATCGTCAGCGAGATCTTCGCCTGGCCCTTCTTTTCGCCGACCTCTTCCCACTGCTTCATGAGGTTCGTCGCGGCCCGGGCGATCGCGCCGTTGAGCCGCTCGAGCATCCGCCCCTCGTGCATGTTCTCGGCCCGCACCTCGTGGTAGAGCCCCGCCTTGTCGATCGCCTTGCCCTCAGCCATGTCCTTGCTCCTTTGTTCCACCCGGCCCGACACGGGCCGGCTCGCTCGCTCACCCCCGCACATCCAACTTCCCGCCGCACGCCGAGGCCGACGCCTTGGCCAGGTGCAGCAGCGACAGCGCGGGCGTCCGCGCCGACTCCAGCACCGACCGCAGCTCCGCGAACTTCACGCCCGGCAGGTCCTTGGCACTGACCCATTGCTCGTCATTGATCGGGGCCTCCTCGATCCACGCGGTGCCGCCGTGCTCGGCGTCCCGCGCCCCGAACCGACGGATCGACTGCACCGGCACCGCCAGCGAGAACTCCGCCGACTCGTACGCCAGGAAGCTCACGCCCCCGACATTCGAGATCCCGAGTGTGTGGTTCACTTTCTCCATCACTCCGCGCCCCTTCCTTGCATGCCCCGCGCCGCCGACCGGAAGTACTTCCCCGCCCGCTCCCGCTTCAGCGCCGCCCGCAGCAGCGACTCGGCCATGCGTCGGGCCTTCTTCTCGGCGCTGCGCGCCGCGCGCTTGCGCTCTTTGGCCCGGTCCAGCGCCGAGCGCATCAGCGCGTACCCCGGCTCGCGGATGGCCAGGTCCCCCCGCTCTCTGGCCGCCTTGACGGCCCGCCGCAGCGTCTTGGAGGCGAACCCACGCGCCAGCTCCGCCGCACGCAGCTCGCCCGCCGCCTTCTCCGCCGCGTTCGTGAGCCGATTGAACTCCGCCAGCTCGTCGCCAGTGAGCAGCAGCAGCGCCCGCCGCCGATCGTCCTGTGTGAGTGCGCGTTTCAACTTCGAGAGACTCCGATCCGATCCATTCCCAACGAGCCCGGAGCGCCAGCGACGGGGCACTCACCACAGAGGCACAGAGTTCACAGAGGACCCAGCCCCCAGCGCCACGACCTTGTTCAGAGTCCAGAGCACCACCGCCATCACGACCGCGAACGCCGGCACCGCCAGCACCATGCACCACAGCAGCCGCGACCCCTCCTCGCGCTGCCGCCAGTGCTCGTCGAACACCCGCGTAAACACCGCGTCGTCGGGATCACTCACCCCAAGAGCACACGAGAGCCCACAGAGCGACGGGATCGCCCCCCTCTCCCCATCGGGAGAGGGGCCGCCAGAGGCGGGTTCCGGGAGATGGGCTCCTGCCTGTTGCCTGTTGCCTGCTGCCTTCATGACTTCGCCTCTGTGGTGAATAAGTCCATGACAAATCCCGCCCGCACCGTGCGTGGGGGGGCGCGTTCTCATCTCGTTCTCACATACCGACCTGGGAATCCCGACGCGCCGCAACACACGGCGCGCCGGTCACGATGCGCTAGCAATCCCGCCGTGAACGAGTCACTGAACCCGGCGGGAGAAATGGAGGAGAAAGAAACACTGCGTCTACTGCTGCTGCTGCTGCTGCCCTTCAACTCATCAACAAACGACCGACACCGACACGATCACCGTCACCGCAACCGATCACGATCAAGCAATCCGACCCGGCGCGTCTCGGCGCCGGATCGGCATGGGGGGGGTGGTGAGCCCGCGGATGGACGCGCAGGCCCGGTGTCCAACGGCGCGTTGATCGTGCGCCGTCGAGACAGGTTCGAAAGAGACTCATTCACCACAGAGGCACAGAGATCACGGAGTGAACCGTTCTGCTCCCCTCTCCCCATGAGGGAGAGGGCGGCGCTTCGCCGGGTGAGGGGTGTTCCGGTCATAGCGTCGCCCTCCCCGGCTCCACCCGCGCCACCGCCACCCGCTCGCCCATCACATCGATCCAGTGGCCGTTCGTCCCCGCGGCGCTCGCCGCGTCGAGATCCGTGGCGAACCGCTTGCCGTGGTCGCACCGCCGGCACCGCACCACCTGGGCGAACCCAACGGGCAGATCGGCGTGCGTGGTGATCACCTCGTACCCCGGGCACGGCCGCACTCGGCAGAAGGGCGTGGTCATGACTTCTTCCCCCCGCTCTGTGCCCTCTGTGCCTCTGTGGTGAGTCCCCCAGTCACCGTCGGGAACGGCCCGCCCTCGTTCATCACCACCCGGTCCCCGACCCCCGGCAGCGCGCCGGAGTCCCACGGGTCCACCCGGTCCATCCGCTTCTCAAGCGCCTCGATCCGCCGCCCAACCCGGTCGAACAGCCACGCGAACCAGACCAGCACGCCCAGCACAAACACCACGACCACGGCGAGGAAGATCATCATGACGACGCCCCCCTCACCGCCGCCTTCCGCTTCACCGTCCGCGCGACCTTCGTCCGGGCCTTCTTCTCGGTGGTCCTCTTCCTGGCGGCGAGCCGCTCGGCGTGCTCGCGCCGCAGGTCGGCCTTGAGCGCCTCGACATCGCCCGACGGGATCTTCCAGAACACGGCGCCGTTGGCCGCCGCGACCGGGATCGCCCCCGGGAAACGCCCCGCCTCCGCCATCTCGCGGACGCCGGTGGCGCTTATCCCAAGAATCCTGCTGACTTTACGAGCACTGAGCATTGGTTGCGTCCCATGAAACTGGTTTCCCAGTGACCGAGAACCTACTTCGGCAACTGGTTCCATGTCAATACACTATTTGCACAATTCACGGCATCGACAACTTGTCCACAGGTCATTCACTGACAACCTGTTTCATATGTGGGAACTTTTGGAGATGCCGTTGTCCAAAGAGCAGGTGGGGGATTTCGTGCTGCAGACGCTGCGCCGCCGCGGTCTCGAGCAGCAGGACCTCGCCGCCGCGGTCGGCATCCACAAATCTGTGCTGTCGCGTCGGCTGCGCGGCATCGGTCGTCCCCTGCATCAGGGGGAGTTGGAACGCATCGCGCGTTTTCTCAAACTTCACAGTGCGAGCGAGTTGCTAGAGTTGGCCGAGCGTGAGTTCGACCGCGGCATTCCCTTGATCGGGACCGTCCCCGGCGGAGCGTTGAGCGTGCACTGGCAACAGTGGGACGACATCGAGGCTTGTGAGACCTGGCTCGACCGATCGCCCGGTCAGACCGAACGCTCCCTCTTCGCCGTCCGCCTCGTGGGCAACTCGATGGCCCCGCGCTTCCCCGCCGGCTGCGTGCTCATCTGCAAGCCCATCCCGATCGACGCCCAGCGCATCACGATCGAGAACCGCATGGTGGTCGTGACATTAGAAGACGGCGACGCCTCGAACCCCGGCGCCACCACCGTGGGCTTCTGGCGCGTCCGCTCCGACGGGCAGGTCGTCCTCCAGAAAGAGAACGCCGGGCTCTTCGGCCCGCTGGAACTCACGCTCGACCGCATCGGCTCGGTCTCCACCGTCGAAGAGGTCCGCTTTGAGCGCCCCCTGGCCGGACCGCTCCCATCCGTGGAATGACGCCGCGCGAACCCCCGCTTCCCCGCCTGACCGACTTTCCCATTTCCCGCATGGTGTAAAGCCGTCAATCCGGCACCATCGCTCGCGCTCCGGGCTCTTCTCCCCTCTCCCCATTGGGAGAGGGGTGGGGGAGAGGGGTAGGGGAGGGTTCTCAGCCCCAAATCTCCGAGCGCCGACCGCGGGCCGTGCCGGATCGATCGTCCGAGTCACCGAACACCGTCGCCGCCTCGATCTGGCGGATGCGTTCTCGTGTGACGCCCATCGCGGCGCCGACCTCGGCAAGCGTCATGCCCGAGGCGCGCATCCGCAGGATGTCAGCCGCGCGTGTGTTCTCGTCCGCATACCGATCCAGCAACCGTCGCGCCGCCTCGATCGTTTCCGCCTCGATCGCCCGCCGATCGGGCTGACCTTCCCGGCGCTGCTCGAGCATCTGTCCGAGTGTGAACCTCATCTCAGGATCCTCCTCGTCGGTCGAGAGCACCCTGACCGCATCTCTCCGGCGATACTTTCGTTTGCCCCGTTGCTTCTGCGGAGCCTCTTTGAACGCATTACTCTTGCGGATGAGATCTCTGTGAATCGTGCGCATGCAGCACTGCACCGCGTATGTCGAGAACGCGAATCCCTTCGATGAGTCGAATCCGACCACGGCTTTGATGAGCCCGAACGACGCGGACGCAAACGCTTCTTCGGGATCGATACCCCAGCGCGCCACCGCCTTGCTCGCCGCAAACCCGGCGATCCGGATGTGTTCATCCACCATCGACCGCTGCGCCTCGCTCAGTGTCACCCCCGACAGAAGATTGTGCTTCTCGGTTGCGCCGCTGCACCTGCCCGTCATTCCGTGACCGTTCATCTGCATCTGTCATTTCTCCGGCTCATCATGCCCCGTCGCTCGCGCTCCGGGCTCTTCTCCCCTCTCCCCATTGGGAGAGGGGTGGGGGAGAGGGGGGGGAGAGGGGTGGCACTCGCTGGCGCTTCGTGCTCGCGCGTTTCATCCCCGCGATTGCATTTCCGCCACCACCCGCCGCCCGAACCCCACCGCTCTGCGCGCCGTCGTCACGGTGATCTCGAGTTCCCGAGCCACCGCCGCCTCGTCGGCCCCCTGCATGTGCAGCACCGCCGCCCGCACCGCCAGGTCCGCCATGCACGGACCGGCGATCCGACGCGCCACCGCACGCAGCACTTCGGCCATCTCACGCGCCTCGGCGACTTGGCCCGGACCCCGCGCAGTTCCATTCTCACCGCTGCCAC
>CAZSLT010000042.1:0-19328 GCA_964607595.1 uncultured Phycisphaeraceae bacterium | reverse complement strand
GGCACCCGCGCTCGGTCTCACGCGTTTCGTGCGGTGTCCGCTCGTTTCCACTTGCGGCTCAGAAGAACCGCCCCATCGGCGACGGGGGAGGGAGCGGTCTAAGGCGGGAGCACCGCCTGAAGGCGGTGGCACCCTGCAGAAGAAAAGAAAGCCGCCGATCGTGCCCCCGGAGGACGCGATCGGCGGTGATGGATGGTGCGCCTGGTTGTGGAGAAGGGTCTTGAGACCCCGTCCGTCATTCGCTTCGCTCATGCCACCTCCCCCGCCGGGGGCGGGGGAGGGAGGGAACCGGTCAGTCGATCACGACGCGGGGGCTGAGCGCGACGGTGTCGTGGTCGTCGCTGTCATCGGCGCCGTCGGGCGTGATCTCGATGGAGGCGGGCTCGGGCTGCGGCAGGGCGCGGAGCGTGCGGTCGAGGAGGTTCTTGCTGACCTGCTCGGACTGCAGCATGGCGCTGGCCGTGTCCTCGTAGTTCCGCTGCTTCGAGCGGCTGGTGAGCGTTTCGAGGCGCTGCACCTGCTCGTTGCGGATGCGGTCCATGCGGCTCTTGACCTGGTCGAGACTCTCGGCCTCGTAGCGCTCGTGGCGTGCGATGGCGTTCTCACGGTTCTCGATGAGGTCGATGAGCTTGTCGTTGCGGGCGATCATCTCGATCTGGCCGTCGAGCTGCCAGACCTGGGCCTGGAGGTCGGCCTGCTCGGCTTCGAGCTGGCCGAGGATCTCCGAGAGGCGTGAGCGCTGCTCGGCGAGGAAGCCGAGGTTGCGCTGGGCCTCTTCGGCGCGGGTCTGGTAGGCGCCGATGGTCGAGCCGGCGTGCGCCGCCTTGTTGAGCGCCTGCTCGTAGGACATGGAGCTGCCCTCGTAGCGGATGTTGATGATCGCGGCCGCGTTCGTGACGCGGGCGGCCTCGGCCCGTGCGAGCATGGGCCGCAGGTTCTCGAGGTCGGCGGAGGCGAGATCGACGACCTTGGACGAGACCTGGACCTCGTGCTCGAGTTCGGCGATCTGCGTGTCGACCTCGGCCAGGTCGGAGCGCACGGAGGCGATCCGCTGGGGGTACTTCATCTCCAGCTCGCGCAGCTGGGCGCGGAGGGCGACCGGGTCGTCGATGACGCGGTCGATCTTGCTGGTGACGGATTGCTTGGCCTGGTGCATGAGAGCCCGGGCGCGGGGGGATTGGGCAGCAAGGAGCCCCACCCCGCCGACGACGCCGGCGATCACGGCCAGGCGGACGAGAGTCTTACCGATGCACATTCCTGTCGCTCCTTCCCGGCGAACTTTGGAGCGGCTCGCCGTGCCGCGTACGAAACAATGGGTGTCAGCAGGGGTCATTGGGGAGGGGCGGCGGTTTCTTTCAGGTGGGGGTGACGGGTCCGAAAGAATGGCCGGCGGGTCATGCACGGTGGCGATCCGGCCGTATGCTGGTAGGTGTGAGGGCCTTTTCACGGGCGTCCGGCCGCGTTCGGCGGGGCGGCGGGCGGGCCCGGGGGTCCGGATCGCGGGGCGCTGATGCTGAACTCGATGACCACCGGCTTCGTGAATCGGCTGCGTGCGCGGGATCCCGCGGCGTGGTTCGAGCTGTGGGAGGTGTTCGGTCCGGTGCTGCGCGCGCAGTTGATGCGGTGGGGCAAGGGGCGGATCGGGCCGGAAACGGTGCGGGATCTGTCGCAGGAGACGCTGGCGGCGCTCTCGGACTCGATCGAGCGGTACGACCCGGCGCGGGGGGCGCGGTTCTCGACCTGGCTGCTGGCGATCGCCAAGCACACGCTGGGGGACGAGATCGACAAGCGGATGGCGCAGAAGCGCGGGGGCGGCAAGCGGGGCGGGGAGTTTGATGAGTCGTGGATGTGCGCCGGCGAGGGGATGACCCCGGACGGGGAGTACGAGCAGGCGGTGTTCCGCGCGAAGGTCTACGCGGCGGTCCGGATGGTGGAGCGGGAATGCGAGTTCACGGAGTTCACGATTTATCGGATGCGCGTGTTCGACGGGAAGTCGGGCAAGGAAGTGGCGGACGCGGTCGGGACGAGCGAGCCGACGGTGAGCCGGCGGCTGACCAAGGTTCGGGAGTTGTTGCGTCGCCGGCTGTCGGAGGTGGTGGCGACTTACAGCTTCACCCGGGAGGAGCAGGCGGAGGCGGAGCGAAACGGGCTGGCGCTGAGTCCGAACAAAGCGGACGACGCCCTGTTCGACGAGGCGATCGCGGAGCTTTATCACCGCGAGGAGTCTTCTCGTCGGCGGGAGCAGGATGGCCTCATGGGCTGAGGCCCACCCGTTGGAGGTGACCCGATGGCCGCGCCCGCAGTACTGCTGATCATTCTCGGTTCGATGCTCGCGCTGGTCGTCGGCGTGCTGGCGATCATCTATCTGGTGGTGCCGGCGATGAAGGGGACGGCGCGGGGTGTGGGCTGGATCTTCCGCGGGATCGGCGCGGTGGTCGTGCATTTCTATCGGTTCATCGCGGGGATGATCACCGACACGCTGCGGATGGTGGGGATGCTGCTGGCCAGCGTGTTCCTGGCGCCGCTGGCGGCGGGGAATGTGCTGATCGGCCGGTGGTCGAGCGCGGCACACTTCGGGCGGGAGTTCAGTTCGACGCTGGGCGCGGCGGGGCGGTCGCTGTACCGCGTCGTGGTCGGGCACCCGGCGCGGTTCCTGCTGCTGGGCCCGATGCTGGACGAGATCGAGCACCGGGTGCCGGACGCGGTGGCGCAGGCGCCGGGCGCGGATCGGCCGTCGAAGAAGGTCGGCCAGTTCGACGGGTACACGATCGTCGGATCGCTGCCGGGCGGCGGGTCGGGCGGGAAGCTGTATGTCGCCGAGCCGACGGACCTGAAGCGGGCGGCGCTGCAGCGCTCGACGGGTGTGGAAGTCGATCAGGTGGTGATCAAGTCGTTCTCGGTGCGCGAGGGCTCGACGGTGCCGCAGATCGTCCGAGAGAGCCGGGCGCTGGAGGCGGCGCGGAAGCTTGGGCTGGTGCTCGATCACGAGCTGACGGATGAGCGGTTCTTCTATGTGATGCCGTTCGTGCCGGGCGAGTCGCTGACGCTGGTGACGCGCCGGATGCACTCGGAGTCGCCGATCGAGGGGCTGGACGCGCGCCGGGTGCGCGAGGCGATCGGGTACATCGCGGACCTTGTCGCGACGCTGGACCGGTACCACCACGGCGGGCTGTGGCACAAGGATGTGAAGCCCGACAACATCATCGTGCACGGCGGGCGGGCGGAGCTGGTGGACTTCGGGCTCATCACGCCGCTGCGCTCGGCGATGACGCTGACGACGCACGGGACGGAGTACTTCCGCGACCCGGAGATGGTGCGGCTGGCGCTGCGGGGCGTGAAGGTGCACGAGGTCAACGGGGTGAAGTTCGATGTGTACGGCGCGGGGGCGGTGCTGTTCTCGGTGATCGAGAACTCGTTCCCGGCGCACGGCGGGCTGAGCCAGATCGGCAAGCGCTGCCCCGAGGCGCTGCGTTGGGTGGTGCGGCGGGCGATGACGGATATCAATTCGCGGTACGCGGACGCGGCGGAGATGCTGGCGGACCTGCGGGCGCTGCAGAACGCGCCGGATGTGTTCGCGCTGAAGCCGGCGGACCTGCCCTCGGTGCGCGGCGGTGCGGAGTTCACGCCGTCGCCCGTGGTGGGTGACGAAGAGTTTGCGGCCGAGATGGGCAAGGTCGCGCGTGCGGCCAGCCCGGTGCCGCCGGCGGCTGCGGTGGTCGACGCATCGATCGGCGCGGGCGTAGCCGGGGCGTCGGCGGTGGGCGCGGTGTCGGGCGTGCGGAAGAAGCCGCGGCTTGTGCTGACGGATTGGTGGACTGGGCGCTACGCGGTCGGCGGTGAGGGATCGCCGGCGGCGGGCGTGGCCGGGGCCGGGGCGGCGCGGGTGATGGAGGTCTCGGCGGGCCCGGTGGCGGCGCGGGCGGTGGTCGGTCACGGGAAGGCGTCGGGGCGGCAGGCGCGGCCGCGTCACGGCCGACCCGCGGCGTCGGCGCAGTTGAAGAGCGCGCGGGCGCGTGTGCAGGCGGCGCAGCGCCGGGCGCAGGACCGCCGGCGCTCGCGTTCGGCGCGTGGCGAGCGGTTCGACAACAAGCCGAATGTCGGCGTGGTGCTGGCGGCGCTGCTGCCGCTGGGGTGCGTGATCGGTGTGGCCGCGGCGCTGCTGATTCCGGGCGGGATGCTGTCGGTGCGGCGCTCGCACGAGGGGTTTGCGACCGACGGCGGGATGGCGCCCGGCGCGGCGCTGCGCTATGACGCGGGCGGCGGGGAGACGACGCTCTATCTTGATACGGACGAGGTTGTCCTGGACGCGGATGTGGTGCGCGAGAGCGTGTCGCATTCGGTGACGGGCGTGTCGTTTGTGCGTGACCGGATGGAGTCCGGCGCGGAGGAGGCGCCCGAGCCGGTGCGCGGGTTGTTCGTGGCGCCCGAGCGGATGCTGCTGGTGATCAATGATCTGGCGGTCGGGGAACGGGAGCGCGAGCGCGGATATGTGGATTATCTCGTGCGGGCGATCGCCGACGAGAACATGGGGATCACCGAGGACGCGGACCTGATGGCCGGGGCCAAGGCGGTGATCGGGCTGCGTCACGCCTCCGACGCCGATGCGCGCGAAGACCTCGCGGCGTGGCTGCTTGAGAAGGTGGACCCGTCGGTGATGGGGGTGGTTTGGATCGACGCCGACCCGGAGTCGCCGGAGGAGGTCGATCGCCGGCTGATCACGCGGACGCCTCTGGACTCGGTGTGGCTGGCGGACGCGATGCAGTCGATTCGCTCGTGGTGAGCGGGCGCGGCGCGCGAGGGTTTGACTCGGTTCGCTGGGCGGCCCTACCTTTCCAGCCCCCTGCCCCTTCCCATGCCCTGTGTCGGCGTCCGGTGTCCGGGCGGCGCGGCGGGGCCGGAATTGCCCGGAGCGAGAGAAAGGCCCCCGATCATGAGCAAGGCGACGAATATCCACTGGCACGACGGCGACATCACCCGCGACGAGCGGTGGGGGGCGCTGGGCTGCAAGGGCTGCACGCTGTGGTTCACGGGGCTGAGCGCCTCGGGCAAGTCGACGATCGCGTGCGCGCTCGAGCAGGTGCTCGTGCAGCGCAAGGCGAACTGCTACCGGCTCGACGGCGACAATGTCCGCCACGGGCTGAACAACAACCTGGGCTTCAGCGCCGAAGACCGCGCCGAGAACATCCGGCGGATCGGCGAGGTCGCCAAGCTGTTCGCCGACTCGGGGTGTGTCACACTGACGAGCTTCATCAGCCCGTACCGCGCCGACCGCGACAAGGTGCGCGGATTCCACGACGCGGCCAAGCTGGGCTTCTACGAGGTGTTCGTGGACACGCCGATCGAGGTGTGCGAGCAGCGCGACCCGAAGGGGCTTTACAAGAAGGCGCGGGCGGGCCAGATCAAGGGCTTCACGGGGATCGATGATCCGTACGAGCCGCCGACCAAGCCGGAGCTGGTGCTCAAGCCGGCGGAATACGATGTGGCCGAGTCGGTGCGGCGCTGCGTGGAGTTCCTCGAGAAGATGGGTGTGATCAAGAAGGGCTGAGCGCGCCGATGGAGCGCGGGGCTAGACTGTCCGGCCCGCCGGGATCGGCGGATCGGAGGCCCTGATGTCCAACGAAGCGAAGATGCTCGAGGCCGCGCGGTTCGCGGTGGCCGAGGCGTGCCATGTGTGCCGGCGGGTGCAGCGCGAACTGACGAGTGTTCAGAAGACGCTCAAGGACGACCGCAGCCCGGTGACGGTGGCGGACTTTGCCAGCCAGGCGGTGGTGGTTCGCGCGCTGATGGAGCAGCTCGGGCCGATCCGGATGGTGGCCGAGGAGGACGCCGCGGAACTGCGCCGGCGGGCCGGGGCGGGCGACGCGGCGCTGCTGGACGCGGTCGTGGAGGCGGCCCGGAGCGTGTGGCCGGGCGCGACGACGGACGAGGTGCTCGCGGCGATCGACCAGGGCGGGGCGGACCCGATCAATGACGGGCTGCACGGGTTCTGGACGCTCGACCCGATCGACGGGACCAAGGGCTTTATTCGCGGCGAGCAGTACGCGGTGTCGCTGGCGTGGATCGAGGCGGGCTCGCCGATCATCGGCGTGCTGGGGTGCCCGAATCTCTCGGCGGATTTTCAGCGCGGGTTCGACGACCCGGACCCTCACGGGACGATGTACTCGGCGATCGCGGGCGACGGGGTGTGGGAGTCTCGCGCGGACGATTTCAAGAGCGCGGGGCGTCGGCTGACGCGGCTGGAGACGGACGAGAACGAGCCGGTGCGGATGTGCGAGTCGGTCGAGGGGGCGCACACCAGCCACAACGACTCGGAACGGGTGCTCGAGCTTCTGGGGGAGCCGGGGGAGCCGGCGCGGCTGGACAGCCAGGCGAAGTACGCGGTGGTTGGGCGGGGGCAGGCGGACCTGTACCTGCGGCTGCCGACGAAGAAGGGGTATGTCGAGCGGATCTGGGACCATGCCGCGGGCAGCCTGGTGGCCATCGAGGCGGGGTGCGCGGTGACGGACGCGGCGGGCCGATCGCTGGATTTCGCCCATGGCAAGGGGCTGGAACGGAACCGGGGGATCGTGGTGGGGCCGACCCGGCTGCATGGGCGGGCGATCGGGGCGATCCGGGATCTGGGCCTGCTTGAGCCGGGGTAAGCGCGTCGCGGCGCGGCGAAAGATCGTATGAATCGGTCTTTTTGCGCGTTCGCACGATGTTTGCGTGACATAACTTGCGCGGACCGGCCTTGGCGGTGGCGGGAATGAGGTTTGGGGGCTGGACGACCCGATTTTTGCATTGCGATCGGTTGGTGAATGTTCACTTTCCCCTTGATTTCGCTCAAGATCTCGGAACGGTTAGCGCCGATAATGAGTAATATCCAATAGATCTCTCTCTCCTCCACCGGGGCGCTGTTGAACAGACGGCGCCCTGGTTTGTTTTTTGTCGGTGCTTGAAGTCGTGCATCGCGTCGATCACCCCGCCACCGGTGGGGCGTTAGCGTCTGTTTCGGTGCCGCTACAATCCCGCCCCCCGCAGCCATCCGCCCTCGTTGGCTCCGACACGGCGCGAAGCGTGGCGCTTCGTGGCGGGATCGGTGAACCCCTGGCACGGCGGGTGCGTTGGAGTGGGGGCGTGGCGGTGCAGTCAGGCGACCGTGAGGAGGCGACGCGTTTGGATTGGCAGTCACAACGGATTCTGGTGACGGGCGCCGCGGGGTTCATCGGTTCGCACACCTGCGAGGCGCTGCTGTCGCGCGGCGCGCAGGTGATCGGGCTGGACAACTTCGACCCGTTCTACGCGCGATCGATGAAGGAGCGCACTCTTGAGCAAGTGCGGGAGGCGCCGGGCGCGTCCAAGCGGTTCTCGTTCGTCGAGGCGGACCTCTGCGACGCGACGACGATGAACCAGCTCTTCGGCGATGAAGGGTTCAGCGGCGTGGTGCATCTGGCGGCGCGGGCGGGGGTCCGTCCGAGTCTTGAGCAGCCGATGCGGTACGCGCGGGTGAATCTGGAGGGGACGACGGTGCTGCTGGAGGCGGCGCGGGGCGCCGGGATCAAGCGGTTCGTGATGGCCTCGTCGAGCAGCGTGTACGGGAATAACTCGAAGGTGCCGTTCTCGGAGACGGACGAGGTGGCCGAGCCGATCAGCCCCTACGCCGCGACCAAGCGGGCGTGCGAGCTCATGGGGCATGTGTACCACCATCTCTACGGGATGGATGTGGCGTGCCTGCGGTTCTTCACGGTGTACGGGCCGCGTCAGCGCCCGGACCTTGCGGTGGCGAAGTTCATCGAGTTGTCGCGCCGGGGCGAGCCGATCCCGATGTACGGCGACGGTGACACCAGCCGCGACTACACCTTTGTCGATGACATCGTGTCGGGTGTGGTGGCGTCCTACGAGAAGGTCGATGCGCACGGATACCGGATCTGGAACCTGGGCGGGAGCGACCCGGTGCCGCTGCGCCGGATGATCGAGACGATCGGGCGCGTGGTGACGGGCAAGGATGGGCAGATCCGGATCGAGCCGCGTCCGGCCCAGCCGGGCGATGTGTCGCGGACCTTCGCCGACCTTTCGAGGTCGAGGCAGGAGTTGGGGTACCAACCGCGGACGGGTTTCGAGGAGGGGGTGAGAAAGCAGTGGGCGTGGGCGCGGGAGCATCTGGCCGGGTAATGCGCTGGGTGCGCCGGTGCGTGGTGACGCTGGTGCTGCTGGCGGGGGCGTCGACGGTGGCCGTGCGCGTGCTCGGGCAGGGGTTGGGGTGGTCGTGGCGGCTTGACTTGGCGTCGGGGTTCGCGGGGGTGATGGCGGTCGGGTGCGCGGCGGGGGCGCTGATGATGCTGGCGGTGAAGTCGCGGCGGTCGGCGCTGCTGATGGCGCTGCTGGCGTGCGGGCATGTGGTGTGGATGGGTTGGGGCCGCGCCCCGGCGATGGACCGCGCCGCCGGCCCGATGCTGCGGGTGATGACCTTCAACGGGCTGGGGATCAATCCGCACGCGGAGAAGGTGCTGGCGGCGGTGGAGCGCGCCGACGCGGACCTGGTGTGCATCCTCGAGGCGTCGTGGCATGTGACGCGGATGTTGCGGTCGGCGGAGTGGGTGGAGGAGCGGTACCCGCACCGGATTCTGCCCGAGCCGGGCAAGGAGTGGGGGGTGGCGGTGCTGAGCCGCTACCCGATGACGGTGGAGGAGATCCAGGACGAGCGCTGGGAGGCGTGGTGGGACTACTACAACTACCGGCGGGTGTCGACGATTCATGCCCCGTGGGGCGACTTCATGCACGCGATGCTGATTCCATCGTCGCCCCGGAGCGCCGAGCGGTGGCGTGAGGGGAATGCGCTGCTGGAGGACAACATCGGGATCCTGCGGTCGCACTACCTGCCGCGGGGATTGCCGATGGTGGTGACGGCGGACCTGAACGCGACGCCGACGATGTGGCGGACGGGCCGGGTGCGTCGGGAGCTGGGGCTGCTGCGGTGCAAGCCGCTGTGGGGCGTGCGTGGGACCTGGCCGGCGAAGAACCCGGTGTGGAAGCGGTTCGCCATCGATGATGTGCTGGTGAGCCGCGGGATCGGCGTGGCGTCGTGGGAGGTGATGGAGGCGGACACGGGGTCGGACCATGCGCCGGTGATCGTGGAGCTGGTGATGGGGCGCCGGTGAGCGGCGTTGGCCGGCGGTGGCGCGCCGGCGAGCCACTAGAATGCGGGCCCGATGCTTCAGGAGGTTGAATGCAGTTACTGATCAGCGGCGCGGTGCAGGGAGAAGACGGCGACCAGGGCGTGCTGGCGGTGATCCTGATTCTCGACGGGGAGTCGGGCAAGGTCCTGCACCGCTGCGAGTACCTGCCGCCGAAGGATGTCGTCTCGCCGGGGCAGAAGATTCAGTTCACGGGTTCGTGCTTCATCGACGGGGCGTACTTCGTGTGCACGCACAACGAGGTGCTGGTGTACGAGGAGTGGCCCCCCAAGGCGCCGGCGCGGAAGATCAGTCTCAAGGGGTTCAACGACCTGCATCACTGCTTCCCGTGGAGGGGTGCGCTGGCGGTCTCGAACACGGGGCTGGAGACGGTGGACCTCGTCTCGCTCGACGGGGAGTTGCTTGAGCGGTGGGACCTGCTCGAGGGTGAGCCGGGGGCGCGGACGATCGACGAGGGCAAGGATTACCGGCTGATCCCGGACACGAAGCCGCACCTGCGTCACGGGAACCACCTGTTCGAGCTCGGCGGCGAATTGTGGACGAGCCAGCTGCGGACGATGGACGCGGTGTGCGTGACGAAACCGGGGCGGCGGCTGGAGATGGGCGTGGGGATGCCGCACGACGGGATCGTGCTGGGCGACAAGCTGGTGTTCACGACCACGAACAATCACCTGGTGATGTTCGATGTGGCGGACCCGAGCCGGCGGACCGAGTACAACCTGCCGGAGATGACGCCGGACCTGAATCAACTGGGCTGGTGCCGCGGCGTTGCCCGTCATCCCGGCGCGGCGGATCGGTACTTCGTGTGCTTCTCGGCGCTGCGGCGGAGCAAGTGGAAGGAATTCGGGTACTGGATCAAGCACGGGCACATGCAGCCACGGTCGCACCTGGCGCTGTACGACCTGAATGAGCGCCGGATGGTCCGCCACCAGCAGGTCGGCGAGCACCACGGGTATCAGTTGTTCCAGATCGATGTCCTGCCCGACGAGCGGTGCGTGTGAGCGAGCCGGGCGCGACAAAGCGGTCGTTTCTTGAGGATGCGCTGAAGCTGGTGCTGGGGAACTTCGGGCAGTTGTTCATTCTGCTCATGGTCGGCGTGGCGACGGCGCGGATCTGGGGCGAGGAAGTCCGGGGGGTCATCACGGCGGTGCTGATCGTGCCGTCGCTGCTTGTGAGTTTCGGCGATTTCGGGATCGACAAGGCGCTGCCCTCGATGATGGCGGCGCGGCCGAACGAGAAGGCCCGCATCATCGGGGTGTCGTTCGCGCTGTGGGCGGTCGCCAGCGTCGTGTACACGCTGCTGGCCGTGGCGTGGTACTACGCGCCGTGGCACGGCGCGCTGCCGGCGTGGTGGTATGTGCTGGCGGTGGCGGGGATCGGCCCGCAACTGCACCTGGCGTTCGCGCGGGGCGTGGCGCTGGCCGACGAGAAGATCGCCCGTTACATCACGCGGCTGGTCTGGACCGAGCCGCCCAAGCTCGCGGTGATCCTGCTGCTGGGGTGGGGCTTCGGGTGGGACGGCTGGGTGTATTTCCTGGCGATGCTGGGCGGTTCGGCGTTGGCGTTCGTGGTGGGCATGTCCATCATCCGCGAGAACTACCGCGTGCGGATCGTCTTCGACGGGCCGATGATGCGCGAGATGGTCGTCAAGTCGTTCAAGTACGGGCTCTCGACCGTGCTCATGCGGCTGAACTACCGGATCGATCTGTTCATCCTGACGCTGACGGCGATGATGGTGGCCGAGGCGGACCTTGGGAACTACTCGGTGGGCGTGAACTTCGCGACGATGCTCTGGCAGGTGCCGATCGCGCTGAGTTGGATCGTGTTCTCGCGCGGTGTGAACACGAGCGACCGGGCCGCGTTCTCGCAACGGACGGCGCGGATGAGCCGGTTCGGGCTGGCCGCGGGCACGCCCGCGGCGATCGTCACCTGGTTCGCGGCTCCGTGGATCCTCCCGCTGGTTTACGGGCCGGGATTCCGGCTGGCGGCGGACTGCACGCAGGTGCTGCTGCCGGGGATCGTGGCGTTCTTCGTGGCGCGAACGATCGAGGCGGACCTGCACGCCAAGGGCCATCCGTTGCTCGTCGGCGCGGTGATGGCGCCGGTGGTGGCGCTCAACATCGCGCTCAATCTGCTTTGGGTGCCGCCGGGGGTGGCCTGGGGGCCGGCGCACGGCGTGCTGGGCGCGGCGTGGGCGAGCACGATCTCGTACATCGCGGGGACGATCGGGCTGATCGCGGTGTACTCGCACAAGACGGGCGTGAAGTGGTGGGACCTGGTGCTGCCGCGTCCGAGCGACTTCCGGTTCCGGCTGATCCGCGCGCGGCGGTGATCGCCGGGGCGTCGCATCAGGTGCGCGAGGCGTGCTCGGCGGAGTCGGGCTGCGAGTACCAGGAGTAATCCGCGAGCGTGGGGTCGTCGGGGTCGAAGTCCTGCGAGAACTCGTCGTGATCGTCGTCGAAGCCGTCGTCACCGTCACCGGCCGCGTCACGGGGGTCTTCATCGGTGAGCAGCGCGCCCCGAGGCGGCGGCGAGAAGAAGAGGCCGATGTTGGGGAAGTAGACCATGACGAGTGGGACGAGGAAGTAGAGGAGCCAGACGGCGTCGGTGGAGCCGTTCTTGAGGACGCGCATCACATTGACGGCCGCGAGCGCCGAGAACACGATCCACGCGTTCTGGTACTTGCGATTCGGGTGAGCGATCATCGCGTTGGAGAACCACTTGATGAAGAGGCCGAGCATGAGCGAGAGGACGACGATGCCGCCCCAGCCGAAGTTCATGTAGAACTCGGCCATGATGGAGGGGGTGATAGTGACCTTGTCGACGCGCTCGGGGAAGAGGGCCTTCATGTAGACCATGTTGGCCGAGTCGATGTTGTACTTTCCGGGCCAGATCCAGCCGGGGACGAAGTAGAAGAGGGTGAGGAAGGTCTCTCCGTACTGATAGGAGATTCGTCCGCCCATGTTGTTGATGACTTCGCCCATCTCGTTGATGAAGGTGAATGGCGCCACGATGGGTGTGAGCCAGGAGCTGGTGCGGCTCATGGACTCCTGGAAGTAGTGGGCGGCGTCGGCGACATTGCCCCGCGTGCCGCGGAGGATGACATAGAAGGCCATGAGGAAGAAGCCGCCGACGGCGCCGCCGGCCCAGACGAAGAGGGGGACGCGCCGGAGATGGCGGAAGCGCCAGACGATCAGCGCGCCGAGAATGAGCAGACCGATGTAGGAGCGCGAGCCGAAGACGAGGAGCACAAGGGTGCTGAAGCCGAGCATGGGGACGGTGATGATGTTCATGCCCATGCGCGCGATGAGCAGAAGCATGCCGACATAGAGGAACTTGGAGAGGTGGAACGCCAGGCCGCCGGCCTCGGCCAGCAGCATGGAGCGCTCGCCGATGCGCTGGAGCGAGGCGCCGACGCCGCCCTGCACGCCGTAGATGTAGGCCCACGCGGCCACGCCGATGCCCCAGATGACGAACGACGCCGGCGTGAGGATCTGCTGCACGGAGGGCGTTTCGGAGAAGTACGCCTCCAGCCGCCGACCGGCGGTGACATTCTTGGGGCCCAGGCGGTAGCCGATGATGTAGCAGACGATGCCGAGCGTCGTGACCTGGACGACCTTGAGCATCTCCTCGGGCGCCAGGGCGCGCTTGTAGTAGTCGCTGGGCGGGGCATCGACGATCACGAGCGCCGGTGCCATGACATACATCATGCCCAGCGAGGCGACGACGAAGGCGTGGGGCGAGTACCAGGGAATCTTGCCCGAGAGCACGCCCGCGACGGTCGGCGTCAGCACGGCCGCGCTCAGGGCGATGAAGAAGAAACTCGCACCGAACTCGCGCGACTCGCGGCTCCATGTGAGCATCGCGATCACCATGACGGCGAAGCCGATGAGCATGATCGCGATGAACTTGGCCTGTTTCATTCGGTCGGATGGTCCGAGAACTCGGCGGTGCGGGGTGCGACGCGGCGTGGGGTCAGGGGTGCTTATCGGCAACCGGGGCGGGGCACTTCGACCCTGTCGGTACGATCGGGAAAGGTCGCGTGATCGACGCCGCCCGCCCGGGAGTGTCTTGTGCGGGTCACCGCGTGGGCGTGGGGGCGTCGCGGCGGGTGGGTGGGGCGGGCCGGACGAGGGTACGGTAGACCTCGAGGGTGCGTCGGGCGACGGCCGGCCAGGTGAATCGTTCGCGGATGAGGCGCTGGCCGGCTTCCGCCGCAGATCGGCGGAGGGCGGAGTCGCTGAGCATCCGCGAGAGGGCGCCGGCGACATCGGCGGGGTCCAGAGCGGTCTCGATGCCCGCGCCGACCTCGGTCACTTCGGGGAAGTGGCAGTCCCGGGTGACGACGGCCGGGGCGCCGTAGCCCAGCGCCTCGGTGATGGCCAGACTGAAGCCCTCCTGGCGGGAGGGCAGGACGAAGCAGGCGCATTCGCGGAAGGCCGCGGCCTTGTCGGGGCCGTAGACCGGGCCGACGACCAGAACGGAGCCCGAGAGCCCGGCGTCGGCGATGGCCTTGGTGAAGTGGTCGATGGAGTCGTCCTCGCGCGGCCCGGCGACAACGAGGCGGGCGTCGGGGTGGCGCGGGGCGAACTGCTTCCACGCCTCGGCAAGGATGTCCAGCCCCTTCTTGAAGTGGAGCCGGCTGAGGAAGAGGACGAAGGGGGCGGCGCCGAGCGCGGGATGGGCGGCGCGGAAGTGTCCGGGGGCGGTGGCGATCTCGATGTCCTGGAGAAAGAGCCCGTTGGGAATGATCTCGATACGCGTGCCCAGGCCGAGTGAGGCGATGGCGTCGCGCTCGTGCTCGTTGAGGGCGTGGATCGCGGCGGCGCCGCGGAGCATGCGCCTGTGGACGAGCGCGAGGGCGAGGTTCTTCTTCCATGCCTTCTGCGAGAGCGACCAGTAGTCGAGCATGCCGGCGGGGCGGACGAGGTAGGGGATGTTGCGGGAGCGGCAGCGTGCGGAGACTCGGACGAGCGGGGCGTCCCACACGCCGTGGAGGTGGACGATGTCCGGGCGCGGCAGGGCGTCGAACGCGGCCGTGTAGTGGGAAGCGCGGAGCCGCGCGAGCCGCGACGCGGGCGTGGTCAGGAGGGTGAGATCGACGCGCTCGATGCCCGGCACGCGGGCGATGGCGTCGCGCGTGATGCCGACGCGGTCCGGCGCGCACGAGCCGATGACATGGACAGCCGCGTCGAGCGCGGCCTGAGCCGAGGCGATGCGACCGATGACGGTGGAGGGGCCTCCGTTGGCCGGGTCGATCGAACCGATGACATGGCAGACGCGCATCGTGGGCGTCGTTTTACGCCGGGCTCTTGGCCCAGTCCATCAGGGCGTCGGCGACCTCGGGGCGGGAGAACTCCATGGGCGGGCGCTGGCCCGTGGCGAGCATCTCGCGGACCTTGGTGCCCGAGAGGGCGATCTTGTGGTCGTTGGAGTGCGGGCAGGAGCGGGAGGTGGTCATGCCGCCGCAGAGTTTGCACCAGGCGGAGTGCTCGTACTTGAGTGGCGTGATGCCGAGCTTGGCGGCGTCGAGGTCGTTGAAGATGTTCTGGGCGTCGTAGGTGCCGTAGTAGTTGCCGACGCCGGCGTGGTCGCGCCCGACGATGAAGTGGGTGCAGCCGTAGTTCTTGCGGACCACGGCGTGAAGGACGGCCTCGCGCGGGCCGGCGTAGCGCATCGCGGCGGGCATGACGGAGAGGTGGGTGCGGTCGCCGACGAAGTACTTGTCGATGAGGACGCGGTAGCAGTCCATACGCGTCGAGGCGGGGATGTCGCCCTTCTTGGTCTCGCCGACGAGCGGGTGGATCAGCAGGCCGTCGCAGATTTCCTGCGTGCACTTGCAGAGGTACTCGTGGGCGCGGTGGATGGGGTTGCGCGTCTGGAAGGCGCCGACGGTCTTCCAGCCGCGACGCTCGAACTCGGCGCGGGTCTGCGCGGGGGTCTGGCGGAAGTCGAGGAACGCCTCGGGGCCGCTGGGGTCCACGCAGACGGTGACAACATCGACCGGGCCAGCGAGGCAGAGGTCGCCCTCGGCCATGACCTGCGCGACGCCGGGGTGCGCGGGGTCTTCGGTGCGGAAGACATTGGGGATCTCGAGCTTCTTGTCGTGCGCGAACGACTCCTTGACGGTCATGACCGCCTGGAGCACACCATTCGGCGCGAAGAGGGCGACGCGCTCGCCGACCTTGGGGGCGTCGGCGGGGTTCACCGAGAGAAGGATCGGGATGGGCCAGATCTCCCCCCCGGCGAGTTTCATGTGCTTGCAGACGGACTCGAAGTCGGCCTTGCCCATGAATCCGGTCAGCGGCGAGAAGGCGCCGATGGCGATCATCTCGAGGTCGCACGACTGCTTGGCGCTGAGATTGATGCGCTTGAGGGACGCGGCTTGCGACTTGAGTTTGGCGGCGGTCGCGTCGTCGGCGACGCGGTTGATGAGCGTGCCGCCATGGGGCGGGATCAGGCCGGACATTGCACTTGCTCCAAGGTTTGGGTGTGTGGACCGCCACCGAGCGTGGGCGATCGCGGGACGGGCCGTACTATAGCGGCCCGACGACGAGAGGTCGGCGTCGGGCCGGGCTCGGCGCAAGGAGGCGTGATGGCAGAGCAGATGCGTTCGTACCACGCGCGGGGCGGCCCCATCGGGGCCCGGATGGGCGACCTGATGCGGCTCTACCGCGGGACGCGGGCGGCGTCGGCCGAGATGGGCGCGCATGTGGGCCAGATTCTGGAGCGGGTGCGCGCCGCAGAGTCGCAGGTGCGGGACGCGTTCGGCGTCGAGATGACGGGCCTGGAAATGCTCGAGGTGGGGTGCGGTCAGTTGCCGCGTCAGTTGGCGTATTTCGGGCTGCGGAACCGGGTGGTGGGGATCGACCTGGATGTCATCCCGCGCGGGATCAACCCGCTGACCTACCTGCGGGTGGCGCGTCGGAATGGAGTGAAGCGCGCCGTCAAGACAGTGGCCCGGAAGATGATGGGGTTCGACCGCGCGTTCCTTCGCGAGCTGGCGAAGCAGACCGGTGAGCGGCGGGTGGCTTGGCCGGCCATGCGCGCGATGGACGCGACGAAGATGGAGTTCGCTGATGCGAGCATGGATGTCTGCTACTCGTTCGATGTGTTCGAGCACCTGCCGGACCCGGCGGGCGTGCTGGCCGAGGCGCGGCGCGTGCTGCGCCCGGGGGGCGTGTGCTACCAATCGCTGCACCTGTTCGCGGCCGAGGACGGCTTCCACGATCTGCGCATCATCGGCGGGCAGCGCGAGGGGGTGCCGTATTGGGCGCACCTGCGGCCGTCGTGCAAGGACGCGGTGCGCGCCAGTTCGTACCTGAACGGCTGGCGGTTGAGCGCGTGGCGCGAGATGCTTGAGCGCGAGCTGCCGGGCTGCCGCATCATGAACACGCAAAGGACGGAGCCGCGCCTGACGCAGGAGCTGCGCGCGATCCGCGCGGGCGGCGAACTGGCGGAATTCCCCGACGAGGAACTGCTCTCGTACCGCCTCGTTGTGATGTGGCGGAAGCCCGCGGTTTGACGATGCTCAAGTCAGCCGGCGGCGCGGCGACGCTGGGCCGCCCGGGGCGCGGCCGGGGCGATGAGCGGCTGACGCGGGACGATCTCGAAACGGCCGGGGAATGATCGGCGCAGCGCCCAGCGGATCGCCAGCGACCACGCCGCGCGGGAACGGACGGTCGCCGCGAGCGCGGCGGCGTCGATCGGGCGGGCGCGGCGGACGCGGTGCATCGCGCGGATGGCGCGGATCATCGCCTTGATTCGGTCGGGGGAGGGGGGGCGGAGCACCGGGTCGATGCGCGCGAATTGGATCTCGCGGAGCAGAGCAAACTCGGCGTCGAGCGCGTCGTCGTCGATGCGGCTGGTGATCGAGTCGTGCCGATCTCCACCGCCGAGGTACTGGTGGACGAGCGTCTCGTTGAGCAGGACGAGCGAACCGTGGGCGATGAGATCGAGCGTCCACGCGGAGTCGACATTCGAGACCAGGCCGGGGATGTCGGGCATGACGGCGCCCGCGTCGACCGCCCGCTTCGCGACGAGCACCTGCGAGGGCGTGCAGTCGTCGACATCCTGGAGGTACATCGCCAGCAGCGCGAGCCGGGGGGTGAGTTCTTCGATGATGGCGCGCGTGCCGCGGGGCTCGGTGTCGGGGCGCTTTGACGCTCCGTGGCGCGCGGCCAGGCATCGGACCACGGCGGCGCGTCCGCCGGCGAGCGATGCCGCGTCGAGCAGGCGTTCGAGGCACCGGGGGTCGAGCGCATCGTCGTCGTGGAGCGGCTTGATCCACGGGGCGCGGGCGAGGCGGAGGCCGTGATTGAAATTGCCGACCTGGCCGCGGGGCCCGGCGTTGGGCGCAACGCGGATGCGCGGGTCGGCCGCGGCGTAGCGCTGGGCGATGAGGCGCGACTCGCCGGGGGGGTCTTCGTCGTCGCAGATGATGAGCTCGAAGTCCGCGAACGACTGGGCCAGGACAGAGTCAATAGCGCGGGGCAGGAGGTCCGGCCGCTGGAAGGTCGGGACAATCACCGAGACGGCGGGGATATGGGCCGATGGGGTCACGCCGGGGTCATCCTCGTGTTATGAGGGATGATCGGCAAATCGGGGGCGTGGTCGGATGGCTTTGGCGGGATTTCCGCCGTAGATCGTCCACGGCTCGAGGTCCTTGAAAGCGCAGGCGCGGGCTCCCAGGAGGGCGCCGCGGCCGATGGCGATGTTCGGCCCGACGAAGGCGTCGGCGGCGATCCACACATCGTCCTCGATCACGATGGGCGGGCGGAGGAGGGGGAGGTCGGGCCGGGAGAAGTCGTGCGTGCCCGCGCAGATGTGGGCCTGCTGGGAGATCGAGCAGTTGGAGCCGATCGTGACCTTGCCGAGGCAGTAGATCAGGGCGCGGTCGCCGATCGAGCAGTTGTCGCCCATGGTGAGGTTCCACGGCTGCTCGACACGGACGCTGGGGCGGATCCGCGAGTGCTTGCCGATCTTCGCACCGAAGAGGCGCAGCCAGCGGGCGCGCAGGCCGTACCAGTTGTGGAAGGTCATGAACATGATGCGCTGGCCGACCGAGTTCCAGAGCAGACGCAGCACCTTCTCGCGCGTCGTGTAGGGCGAGGCGGCGCGGGAGAGGGCGTCGGGCGCGGGTTGTTCCTGCGGCGCGTTCACCTGGACTCACCCCGGCGCTTCAGGACGGAGACCTTGACGGAGATCATGCCCTCGTAGATGGAGCGCATCCGGGCGTAGTTCCAGCCGGCGACGCCGTCGAGGAAGCCGCGTCGGATGATCATGGTCCAGAAGAAGACGAGCATGGCCTTGGCGGGCAGCCGGTAGGAGACGGCCTTGAGGGCGCGTCGGCGTGCAACGGAGTCGCCCCGGAACATCGTGGCGATGGCGCGCCCGAAGCGCATCGGCGGCTCGGCCAGCGCCTGGCCGGCCTCGAGCGATGAGTAGCGGTTGTGCTTCTCGAACCACTCCTCGAGCCCCTTGGAGAAGTTGTAATGCATGTACGGCATCGAGAGGACGCCGGTGCGGCCCCGGTTCACCTCGCGCTGGCCGTGGCCGTAGTCCTCGAAACGGCAGAGCTTCGGGTTGAGCAGCCGGACCTGATAGACGGGGTATTCCGCGGCGTGGCGGAGCCAGCGGTCCATGAACATCATCATCGACGGGCACTGATAGGCGCTGGCGCCGTCGACGCTGTTGCCGGAGCTGTCGAGGCGCTGGGCCATCTCGCGCACGAGCGCCGGCGTGAAGCGCTCGTCGGCGTCCACCTGGAACTGCCACGGGTGCTTGACCGGGATGTTGTCGATCGCCCAGTTGCGTTGCTGGCCGAAGCTGCGGAACGGGTTCACATGAACCTTGGCGCCGAACTCCTCGGCGATCTGGCGCGTGCGGTCGCTCGAGCCGGAGTCCAGCACATGGACATCGTCGCACCACGCGCAGGACTCGAGACACGCGCGGATGTTGCCCTCTTCGTTGAAGGTGAGCACGATGACCGAGACGGGCGGGTGCGGGAGCGAGGTTGCATCGGACGGCGCCACGGCGCGGCGATCGTCGCGCTTGCCGTCGGCGTCGATCCGGGGCTCGACTCGGACCGCCGCGGGTG
Organism: uncultured Phycisphaeraceae bacterium; assembly: GCA_964607595.1. Lineage (GTDB taxonomy): Bacteria > Planctomycetota > Phycisphaerae > Phycisphaerales > UBA1924 > JACKHC01. The sequence goes on along the minus strand of CAZSLT010000042.1, from coordinate 56 downwards.
CGGGCTTCCTCGGCGCGGCCGGGGCCGGCGGCTTGGGGGCGGCGACGGGCGCGGGG
>CAZSLT010000041.1:0-19586 GCA_964607595.1 uncultured Phycisphaeraceae bacterium | reverse complement strand
GGGCGGGGGGTGATCTGGCGGGGGGAGGCGTTCGCCGCGATCGCGGCCCCGGTCTGTCGGGCGAGGGCGAGGCCCCCGAGGGCAGAAGCGACCACCAGGGCCGCGACCAACAACTCCGCGCCGGGGCGGCGGCCGGCGTTCTTTCCGTGGTTGATGCTCATACGCCGAATCCTATCCGCGCTTTCGGCGCGGGTTGCGGGCCCTAAACCCGGGCGAGCCCGATCAGACGCGCATAGGTCGCCGCACGCTCGGCGAGCGTTGGTCTGGGGGCGGGCCCCCCGTTGTGGTGGAGGACCATGACGGTCAGGTCATCGTCGGGTGAGCGCCCGCCGGCGTGCCGCGCCACCCGATCGATCAGTTCGTGCGCGATGCGGTCGGGGCGGTCGGTTTGCAGGCCCGCGCACAGGTCTCGGAGCCCGCCGGCCCCGGGCATCCGGCCCGCCTCGTCCTTCTGCTCGATGAGTGAGTCGGTGTAGAGCAGGACGATATCGCCGGGCTCCAGGGCGATGGCGTGCTGCGTGTAGTCGGTGGGCTCGATGATGCCGAGCGGGATGCCGCGTGGTCGGGGGCCGGTCGCCGGCGCCTCCTCGGGTATGTGCAACGACCATGCCTTTGTTGCTGCGCGGTAGATCAGGGGCGGCGGATGGCCGGCGTTGCACAGGATGAGGTGGCGGCTGGGAGCGAAGTAGGTCGCCAGGATGGCCGTGGCGAAGACGCCGAGGCGCGACTCGTTGATGAACGCCTCGTTGAGGCGGCGGGCGAATCTCGATTGATCCGCCGTGTTGATGCTCTTGCGCATGAGATTGCGGAGGACGACGGCCAATTCCGCCACGGCGTCGCCGTGCCCGGCGACATCGGCCACGGCGAACCGCGCGATTTTGCCGCCGGCGCACATCGAGACATAGTGGATGTCGCCCCCGCCATCGGCCCCCGCGTGCGGGCGGCTGACGACCCACGCGTCGATGCCCGGTGCGCTGACGCCCGAGTCGATCGCGCGGTTACCGCCCCAGATCTCCATGCAGCTCATCGCATGAGTCTGGTCGGGCGCGGCGGCGAGGATCGGTGTCATGCGGTGCTCCGGCGTCGAGGCATGACGGGGCGAACCCGGCGGTGTCGTCGCGTATTCCGCGGGACTCGCCATAATGCCCCGATGCCGCGTGAACCCATCACCCCGGAGTTGCTGGCCGTCGCCCGGGGCGATGCGACGCCGGATCTGCTGCTCGCCGACGCCCGGGTCGTGAATGTCTTCACGGGGGAGGTCCTGCGCGGGGATATCGCCGTCCATGGATCGCGGATCGCGGCGGTGGGCGAGGGGTTGTCCTCCGCGGGCGCGGCCCGCGTGGATCTCAAGGGCTCATTCGTCGGTCCGGGGTTCATTGATGCGCACATGCATGTCGAGTCCACGATGCTCCCGCCCACGGGGTTCGCGTCGCTGGCGGTGCCGCACGGCACCACGGGCGCGGTGCTGGACCCGCACGAGATCGCCAATGTGCTGGGGATGCCGGGGATCCGATGGTTGATGGACAACGCGGACGATGCCCCGTTCACGGCGCTGTGGGGGGCCAGTTCGTGCGTGCCCAGTTGTCACCTGGAGACGAGCGGCGGGACGCTCGCGGCGGATGATCTGGCCCCGCTGTTTGATGATGATCGCGTGGTGGCGCTGGCGGAGATGATGAACTTCCCCGGCGTCGTCCACGGCGATCCGGAGGTTCTGAGGAAGGTGAATCTGGGGCTGGCGCGCCGGATCGTCGACGGGCATTGCCCGGGCTTGGGCGGGCGGGCGCTGCAGGCGTACGCCGCGGCGGGGATCTCATCCGATCACGAGTCCACCACCGCCGAGGAAGCGCGGCAGAAGCTGCGGCTTGGGATGCAGGTCTTCATCCGGGAGGGCAGCGCCGCGCGGAATCTCGAGGCGCTGCTGCCTCTGGTGCTTGAGCACCCGCACGCGCAGGCGCGGTTCTGCTTCTGCACCGATGACCGCCACCCCGCCGACCTGCGGGACGAGGGCCACATCGATCATGTGGTGCGGCGCGCTGTGTCTCTGGGGCTGGACCCGGTCAAGGCGATCACGATCGCTTCCATCAATGCGGCGCGGCACTACCGGGTGCGTGATCTCGGGGCGGTCGCGCCCGGGTACCGCGCGGACCTGATCGTGTTCGAGGACCTGCGCGACATCCGGCCGCGCTGCGTGTACCGCCACGGCGCGCTTGTCGCGCGGGACGGCGAATACCTCCCGACTGTGAAGGCCGTCGGGGGCTATCCGGCGGCGCCGGTTCGGCTGCCGGCAGACCTCTCCGCTCGGTCGTTGCGAGTTCCGGCCCCGCCGGGGTGCCGCGTGCGCATCATCGGGATGGACCCGCACCAGCTCGTGACCGAGCACCTGATCGACGAGGCGACGGTCGATGGGGGCTGCGCGGTCGCGGATTCTTCCCGGGACATTCTGAAAATGGCGGTGATCGAGCGCCACCGTGGCACGGGCAACATCGGTCTCGGGTTCGTCAAGGGATTCCGGTTCCGCGGCGGGGCGCTGGCGAGCACCGTCGGGCACGATGCGCACAACCTGGCGGTGCTCGGCGACAACGACTCGGACATGCTCGCGGCCGCGCGGGCGCTCGAGGCGGTGGGCGGCGGGCAGTGCGTGGTCTCGGGCGGGCGTGTGCTGGCGACCCTTCCGCTCCCGATCGCGGGGCTGATGTCGGACCGTGACGCGGCGGGCGTGATTCGTGCGCAGGCGTCGGTCCTCGAGGCGGCGCGTTTGCTCGGGTGCCCGCATCACGACCCGTTCATGCCGCTGAGCTTCATGCCGCTGCCGGTCATTCCCAGCTTGAAACTGTCAGACCGGGGGCTCGTGGATGTGAATCGGTTCGAGATCGTGGCGCTGATCGTCTAGCCGAGGCGGCGGTCGCCCGCGGGCGGGTCGGTCTGCAACTGCCCGCCCTGCTGGGTTGCCTGCTGCTCCTGTTCCCAGCGTTCGCGATCAGCACGGATCTTCGCCCACTTGTCTTGTTCCTTGTGTCCTGTCGGCGTGATGCCGTTGGCCAGGAGCAGGAAGTTAAAGAGTCTCTTGAACACTTCTCGGTGTCTCCACGCTGCCCGTTGCCGGTGACTCACCGGCGGGGCGGATTGATGGGGCCCATACTCTATGCATCGACCGTCGGGGCGTGCGGCGAAACGAGGGCAGGATGTTCAGGGGATGTTCGCCGTTGGTCGAGCGGTCTGGCAGGAGCGCGCCCGTGGCGGGGGGAGTCGCAATCTGAGAAGATGGGGGAAGCCGCGTGACGCGTCCGAGATGATCGCGCGCGGGACATGTCCTGCGACCCAAGATTTCCCAATATTCATTGTGGAAACCCCTTCTCGGAGGCAGCGGATTCGATGGACATCTTCTTCGGCGACACCACGGCGTCGGTCTTTTCCGCGGCCGCGATCTTCGGGACGCTTTTCTTCCTGATCCGGCTGGTTCTCATGTTCCTGGGCGTGGGTGACCACGGCGGGGACGCGGGGAGCGGTGGCGGGGGCGGGTTCGATCTCGGTGATCTCGATGTCGATCCCTCGCTCGACGCCCACCACACCGACTCCACGCACGCCTTCAAGGCGCTCTCGATCCAGAGCATCGTGACCTTCGTGATGGGGTTCGGGTGGGGCGCCCTGGGCGCGTACAGCGGCTCGGACATGAGCGTCGGGGCCAGCATCGGCATCGGGGCGCTGGTCGGGGTCGCGATGGTGTGGCTGCTCGGTTGGCTGCTCAAGGGGGTGTACGACCTGCAATCTTCCGGGAATTTCCCGATGCGCGCGATTGTGGGAGGTGTCGGCGAGGTGTACCTGACCGTGCCCGACTCGCGCACCGGCAAGCCGGGGTATGGCAAGGTGAGCGTTTCTCACGACAACAGGCGGCGGACCTTCAACGCCATATCCGAGGGCGGGGCGATCCCGACGGGGTCGCGGGTCCGGGTGGTCCGAGTCAATGACGACATGACAATCACCGTCGCCCCCGAGGCGGCGGCTTCCTGATGGAGCCCGACATGACCGAGTTCTCGTGGGTGCTGGGACAGAATGAGTTGAGCAAGAACACGATGATCTGGCTGGGTGTGCCGGTGGCGGCGCTGCTGATCCTGCTGTTCATCACGGTGTTGATCGTCAAGCAGTACAAGCGCTGCCAATCCAACCGCATCCTGGTCATCTATGGCAAGGTCGGCGCCAACCGGGCGGCCAAGTGCATGCACGGCGGCGGCGCCTTCATCATCCCGCTGATCCAGGACTACGCGTACATGTCGCTGGTGCCGCTGGTGATCGAGATCCCGCTTGAGGGGGCGCTCTCGCTGAACAACATCCGCGTGAATGTGCCCTCGACTTTCACGGTCGGCATCTCTCGCGAGCCGGCGCTGATGAACAACGCCGCCGAACGCCTGCTCAACATGACGACGCACCAGGTCCGCGAGCAGGCGCAGGACATCATTCTCGGTCAGTTGCGCCTGGTCATCGCGACGCTGACGATCGAGGAGATCAACAAGGACCGCGAGAAGTTCATGACGCTCGTCAACGAGAATGTCGAGCAGGAGATCAACAAGATCGGCCTCGAGCTGATCAATGTGAACATCCGCGACATCACGGACGAGTCGGGGTACATCGAGGCGATCGGCAAGCGTGCCGCGGCCGAGGCGATCAACCGCGCCAAGGTCGAGGTGGCCCAGCAGGAGCGCGACGGCGCTACGGGTGAGGCCGTCGCGATCCGCGAGCGCGATGTCGGTGTGGCGAACGAGATCGCCTCGGCTCAGGAGGGCCGCAAGCAGGCCGAGCAGAAGCAGCGCATCGCGGTGGCGGCTCTCGAGGCCCAGGCCGTCACGGGCGAGGTCGAGAGCAAGCGGAACCAGGAGATCGCCAGCGCCGAACGGCTCGCCGAGACGGTCGCGGCCAAGAAGCGCGCCGAGCAGGAGCAGCGCGTCGCGGTGGCCCAGGCCGAGGCCAAGGCCGTCGAGGGCGAGAACAAGTCCAAGGCGCAGATCGCCGAATACAACGCGTCGCTGCAGGAGATCCAGGCGGAGTCCAAGCGGCGCGCCGAGGTGGCCGCGGCGTTGTCGCTCGAGGCGATCCTGAAGGCCGAGCGCGAGCAGGAGTTGGCCCGGCTGGCCAAGGACAAGCTGGCGCCGCAGGAGATCGAGAAGAAGCGCATCGAGATCGCCGCCGAGGCCGCGGCTGAGAAGGCGAGGCGTGAGGCGCGGGGCGAGGCCGACGCGGTGTTCGCGCGGTACGAGGCGGAGGCCGAGGGCGTTCGGAAGGTGCTCGAGGCGAAGGCGGACGGCTACCGCAAGCTCGTCGAGGCGTGCGCGCAGAACCCGCAGATCGCGCCGACGCTGCTGATGATCGAGAAGCTGCCGGAGATCGTGGCCGAGCAGGTCAAGGCGATCCAGAATCTGCGGATCGACAAGATCACGGTGTGGGACAGCGGCGGCGGCGCCAACGGGCGCGACGGCAGAAAAGGCGCGACGGCCGACTTTCTCTCGGGGATGATCGGCGCGCTGCCTCAGGTGCATGAACTCGCCGAACAGGCGGGCATCGATCTGCCGGCGTATCTCGGGCGCGTCAAGGATGAGTCGAACGCGCTGGGTTCCCGCAACGATCAACATTCGACGGCGTGAGGAGCATCCCTTAAACTGGGGCGATTCAAGAGTGATCCGTCCCGGATCGGGAGCGTCGAATGCCGCGGAACACCGGTTCCTCAACGACGCGGAGTGTCGCGTGGCGTATCCCCCTGGTCGTGGGGGCCACCTTTGTCACGATGTGGCTGACCTTCCGGTTGTTCCACCCCGCGACGAACGGGGGTGAGATCGTCTACCCGGTGTGGCCCGCCAGCGGCGTGAACATGGGGCTGCTGTGGATCTTCGGCGTGGTGTGCTGGCCGGGCGTGGCGATCGGCTCGTTTCTGAGCAACTTGGTGCAGTATTGGGGCACGCCCGATCAGTGGCGGCTGGCGCTGCTGGCGCCCGTCGGCGACACGCTCGAGGCGGTCATCGGGGTGTGGCTCGTACGGCGCGCGGTGGCGTCGCGGCATCCGCTGAGTTCACTCGGGGGCGCGACACGGTTCGTGCTCCTGGCGGGCATCGTCGCCACAGGGCTCGGGGCCTTCATCGGCATCGGGCTCCTGGAGGTCGATCACCAGTTCAATGCCCCGGGTCCGGTCTCGCACGGGGTGCGATGGTTCGTTTCGACGAGTCTGGCCGTGCTGGTGATCGTCCCGTTCATGATGCTGTGGATGGACCGTTGGCGCGGTCAGTGGTCCCGGCGACGAGTTATCGACGCCGTGATGATCGGCTCGCTGCTGGGGCTGCTCCAGGGGTGGCTGTTCTTCCGCGAGCATGACAGGGGCTGGATTCCCCCCGAGCCGATGGTGCTGCTTTCCCTGCCGCTGGTGTTCTGGGCCGGCACACGGTTCGCGACGCTCGGCGCCGCCGCGACGGTGCTCTTCGCGTCGGCGACCGCGATCGTGGGCACGCGGCTGGGGCTCGGGCCGTTCGACGGGTACGACGACCAGCAGGCGCTGACCGTGCTGCAGATGTACCTGGCGGTCCTGGCGATCGTCGGGGTAATCGTGGGCGCGGTGGCCCGAGAGCGGGAAGAGGCGCGCCGGTCGCTCGAGCACCGGGCGGATTTCGATCGGCTGCTCTTTGACGAGTTGAACCATCGGGTCCGCAACACGCTGGCGTCGCTGCTGTCGATCCTCGACCTCGGGAAGATGAACGCATCGAGCGTTGATGAGTACGCGTCGATCGTCGCCGGGCGCATCCACGCGATGGCGCGGGTGCACGACCTGTTGACCGATCGGCGGTGGAAGCCGGTTTCGCTCCGCGAGGTGATCGCCGGGGCGTTCTCCGGGACGCCGACTTCGAGAATCGAGATTCAGGGACCGCAGGTGATGCTGGCGCCGGCCCAGGCCACGGCGATGGGCATGATCCTGTACGAACTGCTGGCCAACGCCAGGAAGCACGGCGCGCTGGCGGTCCCCGAGGGGCGCGTGCGGGTCTCGTGGACCGATGAGGTCGACTCGCGCGGGGCGCGGCACCTGCGGTGGGAATGGATCGAGACCTGCCCGGTGCACCCGGCTGCGGACTGGCGGCCGGGCGACGGTCTGCGCCTCATCGACGGGCTGGCGCGCTCGGACCTGCGGGGCCACGCCGAATTGAACATCACGGCGGCCGGTGCGCACCATCGCTTCGACACGCTGCTCGAGCCCGCGCTCCAGGAGCCGGCGCGCGCGGGATAGGAACGCTCAGCGGCGACGCTCTCTGGCGTGGCGTTCGAGCAGGTCGGCGTAGCGGCGGACCATTTCTTCGGCGGAGAAGCGCTGGATGACGCGCCGACGCCCGGCGCGGCCCATCGCGCGCGCCCGTTCGGGGTCATCGAGCAATTGTCCGACGGCCGCGGCCAGTGCCTCGGGCTCCCGCGCCGGCACGAGGATGCCGGTCACGCCATCCTCGACCACTTCGGGGATGGCGTCGATGCGCGTGGCCACGACGGGGACCTCCATCAGCCCCGCCTCGGCCAGGACGATGCAGAAGCTCTCCCAGAGCGTGCTCATGCAGAACACATCCGTGTGCGCGAGAACCCGGAGGATGTCGCTCCGCCATCCGGTGAAGCGCACGGCATCGTCCAGGCCGAGTTCGCTCGACAGCGCCTTGAGGCGGTCGAGCTCCGGGCCGTCGCCGACGAGGAGGAACTCGGTGTCCGGCCGCTGGCGTCTGACGATCGCGGCCATGCGGAGGAAGTCGTCGAAGGCCTTCTGGGGCTCGCAGCGGCCGGCGGTGGTGACGACGCGCGTCCGGGGGCGCAGACCGAGCGAAGCGCGGAAGGCGTCGTCCCGCGGGATCGGATCAATGACCTCGACCGAGTTGTAGATGATCTCGGTCTTGGCGGGGTCGATGATGCGGCGCTGCGATCCGATGCGCTTCATCGCCTGCGAGACCGCGATGTACCGGGTGGTCAGCCGATCGAGCCCGCGCTCGACGGCGCGGAAGAGAAGTGTGCGGGCGCGGCCTCGTTCGGGGTAGGAGGCGAACACCTGGAGCACCATGACCCGTGCGCGCACGCCGGCGAGGCGAGCGGCGATGCGGCCGATGAGGCCGCCCATAGAGGCCTCGATGCAGATGATGTCGAACTTTTTGCGCCGACAGAGCCGCCATGTCTGCCACAGGCCGCGGAGATTTGTCAGCGGGCTTACCGTGCGCGCCATGCTCAGGACCTGGACGGGGATGTCGAGCTTCATGAACTCGGCGTCGAGGGGGTAGCCGGGGCCGAAGGCGACGGTGAGGTCGAAGCGGTCACGCGGCAGGCCCTTGGCCAGTTGCAGCCCGTGCAGGCCGCAGCCGCCCGCGGTGCTCGTGAGCAGGAGCAGCGTCCGGATGCGTTCGTCGCCGTGATGTTCCGGCTTGCCGGGCATGGGCGTGGGAGTCTACCGGGGCGGCGCATCCGGGCCTGCTGGTACAGGCCGCACAGGTTCCGGGGTGATGGCATGTTCGGCGGGGCTCGGCCCGGCCCGATCCCCCACCGGGGCCGATGCATCATGCATGCCCGAGGGTCCGTCCGAGTCCGAGCGGTCCGGTTCGCTGGCGTCGATGGCGCGAGAGTTCGCGGGCGTGATCGCGGTGATCGGTGTGTTCGCGCTGCTGGCGCGAGTCGGGCCGTCACACGCGGCGGCGGGTGTCATCGCCGGGGCGAATGAAGGATCGACGACGCGGCTTTCCGATGGGGCGCTGCAGCTCTTCGACGAGTGCCTGAATCCCGCAAAGGTTGTGCACTACAACAAGCCGCGTTGAGGACCGGGGTTAGTCCTTGAGGCCGGTGAACTGCTGAAGCAGCATGATGAGCAGCTGCGACACGCCCCACAGCGCCAGGAAGACCACGATCATTTCGATTGCGCCGATCACCGAACGCGCCCGGCGCATCCAGTTGAGGCGTCTGGCCCGCTTGGCGGGCATCCATGCCATGTCGTACATGATCTCGCCACGCTCGAGCCGCATCGTCTCGAGTTGATCGACGATCGCCCGCTGGCGCGAGGCCAGCACGCGGTCGGCGTCGTCGAGAATCTGCGACATCCGCCTGGGGGCCGGTGCGGGCTGGATGGTGGGGGGCGTGTCTGTCATTCGTGTCTTGTTCAGAAGGTGATGTGAAGGATCTTGGCGAACACGAAGAAGGTCAGCAGCATGGCGACGACGGCGACATTCATGCCGATGGCCACCGCGATCAACGCGCGGAGGAATCGTCCCACCCAGCGGAAGAGCACTCCGTTGGCGTTCGGGGCGAGCCGCCGCTTGACCAGCGTCCGCTCGAACGCCTCCACCGCGTCGAGGCGTTCCTCGAGCAGCAGGCGATCGGTGTTCCAGGATGTCCGGCTCCGGCGGATGCGCATCAGTTCACGCCGCCCTTGGCGCCGGCGGGGTCCAGCCCCTGCGCCCAATCCGCGACCTGGAGGCGGCGGAGGCGCGAGACGCGCCGATAGGTGAAGATGTGATCGACGAGGATGGCGTAGAGGATGCCCGCGACGAGGCCCCCGACCGCCGCGACCGCGACATTGAGCAGGGGGATCGGGTAGATCGGCCGGTTGGACGCCGGCGGGGTGGCGGTCTGCACGGGGACGACGACATCGGAGAGCCGGATCCGCCGGTCTTCGTGGGTCTCCCGGGCCGCGATGGCCTGTTCGAGGTAGGTGGCGTCGCGCGCCAGGTCCTGCTCGATTCGGGCCAATTGGCGGAGCGAGCTGGGGATCAGGGCGATGTCGCGTTCGATCTCGGAGACCTTCTGCCGCTGCGCGTCGAGGCGGGCCGCGAGCACCGCCCGATCGACCACGGCGGTGATGACTCGGTCGCGGAGATCGGCGTAGAGCGAGCCGCCGAGCTTCGACTGCGACTCGATGACGCGCGTGATCTCGGCCTCGAGGGAGGCCTTGGCGGCATCGAGCGACTCGCGGAGACCGACCATCGTCGGGTGATCCGGCTTGAGGTCGCTGGCGCGTTCGGCGATGCGGGACTCCAGCAGAGAGATCTGGGTCTGGATGTCGCTGCTGACGGCGGTCTGGACGAAGATGCGGCCCTGTTCGTAGGCCAGGCCTTCGGAGGAGAGTTCCTTCTCCAGGATCATGACGCGTTCATCGGCGGCGCGGTAGTCGACCTCGGTGCCGCGGATCTGTTCGTCGAGGCGGGCGCGGCGGGCTTCGAGTTCGCCGACGGTCACGGCGAACGAGGCGACGCCCTGTTCTTCGAGGAACTTCTGGCGTTCGTCCTCGAGCCCGGCCTTGTGGGCGTCGAGCTCGTCGATGCGGGCCTGGGCGCGTTCGAGGGCGCGCTCAATCTCCTGGCGCGTGAGCTCGGTGTGGAAATCGTTGAAGAACTGCATGTATGCATTGGCGACTTTGGCCGAGGTCTCGGGGTCCTTGTCGCGCGCGTAGACCTCGATGTGCCCGGTGTCGCTCACGACCAGGTCGACATCGCGGGAGAGCTGATCCGGTGTCCGCAGGACGGGCGGGTCCTGCTCGGCCAGCATCTTCGAGATGGCGACGCGGGCGTTGTTCTCTTTCAGGAGCGTCATGTAACTCTTGGTGTGCTCCTTGACGCCCGAGGGCAGGCGGGCGTTGCCGCTCTGTCCGCCGAGGCCGGAGATCGCCACATCGAGCGGCACATAGAAAACCGCGCGCGACTCGTAGCGCGGCGCGATGCCCTTGCTGTAGGAGTACGCTAAAAACGCCGCGACCACGACGACGATGATCACCAGCCAGCGCTGGCGGTAGACGGCCAGCCAGTAGTCGTCGATGGTGTAGCGCACCATCTCCGCCGGGTCGCGCCATTCATTGTTCTTCACATCTCTACCCGACATCCGACGCTCCGTCTCTTTGCCCGTCGTCCGGCTTCAGCCCGCCGGCGCACACCGCGATGCCGATGAAACTCCACGAGAGCACATCGCTGTAGAGCGGCTCCACGAGAAAGTGGATGCTCAGCCCGATCATCCCAAGAACTACGCCCTTGAGCCAGCGGCGGTTATCCGGTCCTGCCGTGGCCAGCAACCCGCGCACGGCGCGGTGCATGGCGTACACGATCAGCGACACGAAGACCACCCCGCAGAAGATGCCCATCTCGGCCGTCATCTGGAGGTAGGCGTTGTGCACGGGGAGTTCGAGCATGCGGCTGAAGTTCTTCAGGCCGACGCCGAGGTACGGGCTCCGCTCGATCGCCTCGGCCGCGACCTGGATGTACCCGATGCGGTCCTCCATGCCCGACTGGCCGACGGGGATGAAGAACTTCTGGAGGAGGACCTCGTGGAACCCGGTGGCGTAGAAAACGACCGCGGCGCCCGCGGCCAGCGTCAGGTACAGGAGCGTATTGGCCGGGCGGTCGAAGAACCAGAAGAGCGCGAACACCGCCCCGGCGCTGAGAATTGTGCCCGTGCTCCAGGTCGAAACCGCCCCGGTCAGCAACAGCCCGGCCCCCAGCACCCGCCAGTGGAGCCGCATCGGCATCAGCAGCAGCACGCTCAGCCCCAGGACCAGCAAGTGCCCCAGCGACTGGGGCGACGCCCGGAAGGCGGTGGCGCGGAGCATGCGCCCGATGGGGGTGTCCTTGTAGTGGAACTCGGCCAGGTCGTCGAAGGTGATCTCGATGCCGGTGAAGCGGTAGAGGATGCTCGTGGCGATGGCCACAACGGCCGCGATGACCGAGGCGATCACCAGCATCCGCAGCGCCCGCTGGAGCTGGAGGTGGGTGGTGATGAGGTCGGCGAGCATCATGACCAGCGCGTACTTCGAGAGCAGGGTGTGCAGCCCGAAGAAGCTGGTGGCCCGGCCGCTGATCACGGACGCGAAAGTGCAGAGGGTCAGCAGCAGGAGCAGGGCCAGGGCGATCCGCGGGATGGAGATCCGGCGGTGTTCGATCAGCGCCGAGCAGAGCCAGAACGCTGACAGGAACACGAACGAGATCTCGAAGGCGTCGAGCGGGCCGACATTGATTCCGGTGATCGAGCCCGAGGCGAAAATGCCGACGACGACCAGGTCGTAGCGCCATCGGAAGGCGGGGGCCAGGAGTTTGACGCCCGCCACGAGCGCGCCGGCCAGGAGGAGCGCGGTGAGGACCCAGAGCCCGGCGATCGGCGTATCGAGCAGGTGCTTGGCGGGGTAATGCAGGGGGTGGATCTGCGATTTGAGGACATCAAGCCGGGTCAGCATCGCGACCCCGACGCCCAGGAGGACCGCCCCGAATGCCGCGGCCAGGGACCATCCCCATCGCGACCACAGCGGTGCGCGCGACGCCACCGGGTACGACAGCTCCAGTCGGTGCGGCAGGGTGCTCATCGGGCGAATGTTCCCCCGCGGACAGGCGCGGGGACTCCTCACGAACGCGGGTCAGGCGGGCCGGCCGAGTCGGCCCCGGCAATGGGGCATCCGTGGCCCTGGACCGGGAGGGAAGTCCCAAGAGTCGCCCTCCACAAGCCCGCAAAGAGTACCACAACCCCCGGTGAAAGCCCGAGGAATGCGTCGATCGGATCAGGTGGCCAACGGCCTGACGACGGGCAGCGGGATGGCGCCCTCGAGCCGCCGCCCGACCTCCGCCAGCACCTGGCCGGGGGTCACGGCCGACAGGCACTCCCAGCGCTTCGGGTTCGTGCAGGCCTTCCACCCGGTGAAGTGCGCACAGGGCGAGCAGGGCAGGTCCGCCCGGACGACCGACCCGGTGGGCGGCACGCCCACCACCTCGGGCCCGGTCGGCCCGAGGATCGCCACCGATGGCCGCCCCAGGGCGTGGGCGATGTGGAGCGGCCCTGTGTCGTTCATCACGCAGACCGCGGCCCGGTCCAGCACCGCGGCCAGTTGGCGCATGGAGAGGCGTCCGCAGAGGTTGACCACGGGGTCGCCGGCGAGCGAGGCGACGCGGTCGACAGTCGGACGCTCGGCCTCGACGCCCGTCAGGACGGTGACGACGCCCCACCGTGTGCGCATCTCCTGGACGACTTCGGCGAATCGCTCGGGCGCCCATTGCCTTGAGACGGAGCGGAAGTTGCCGCCGGCGTGGACGGCCGCGAAGGGCCGGCCCTCGGCGACGCCGGCGTCGCTGAGAAATGATGCCGCCCATCGGCGTTCCTCGGGGCTCAGGTAGACCCGCGTGTTCTGGTTCGTGGTCGCGGCGCCGGTTGCTTCGGCCAGCCGATTGAACTGATCGATCCACGACCCCTGGGCGGTCATCGGCACGGCGCGCACGCTCCGGGGCGCTCCACGCCCGAAATCCAACGCGTAGGTATGGCGGACGCGGAGCGCGCGCATCCAGCGCGCCTCCAGCGCCACCCAGTCGGGGTTGACCTCGAGCAGCACGGCCAGGTCCCACGGCCGATCACGGAGTTGATCGACGACCGACCGGTGGTCGCCCAGGGCGTAAGGGCGCTTGAGCAGCACATGCTCGTCGATGTGGGGGTTTTCGTGGAGGATGGGGGCCGCGCGGGGCGTGGCCACCATGGTGAAGCGTGCGCCGGGGAACCGAGCGTGCATCGCCTCGATCGCGGGGGTCATGCGGACGACATCGCCCAGCGCGTTCATCGTCCAGAGCAGGACGCTCCTGACCTCGGCGGGATCGACCGTCGGCGGGGAAGCCGGGCGGCGCGACCAGCCGCCGCCGGGTCCGCCTCTGGACGCGGCCCACAGCGCGGCTTTGGCAATCCGTTTCTTGATCATGCGCCGATCCCCGTGGCCGCGAGTTCGGATTTCACAATCTCTTCACCTAGCGGTTGTCTTGACTCGTCGACATTCGAGTCCGGCGCGGGCCAGGCGCGCCGACCGAGCAGGTGTTTGGCGTGTTTGCAGGCGGTGTGGAATGCACACAGAGGCAGCCCGGCGAGCGAGGTGTTGCCGAGGCACGCGCCGAGCAGGAGGCGCGGCCCGAGACTCATCGAGTCGGCGCCGACGATCGAACCGACATCGACCTCGCCCGCGTGCCGGCGCGCCGCCCGCGCGTAAGGGCCGAGTTCGAGGGTGATGCGGTCGTACCACGCCGCGAGACGCTGACGAGAAGAGTCCCAATTGCGTCGCTCCCACGGCTTGGGGCCGGTGCAGTGGACCATCGGGGCCGGTGGTCGGAACAGCCCGGTCAGGCGTTCGCCGACGGTGTGCCCGGCCGGGCCGACGCTGAGGACCATGTCACGCCCGCGCCGGAGGTAGGTCAGGGGGATGTGCGCGAAGGGTTGGCTGCCGAGCAGCGCCGTGAAGACATCCTGATCGCCGATCATGTGGACGGGGCGCTGGTACTGGTGGAGCGCCTGGACACGCCGGTACTCGGGTTCGGCCAGGAGCCGTCGCCAGACGCGCAGGAGCGGGCGGTGCACCGGCGTGACGCGGACGAAGCCGGTGCTGATGAGCCAGGGCATGGACCGCCCGACGGGCAGGCCCCAGAGGGCGGTGCGGAGCGTGCCGCGTCCGGCGTGCTGGTGGACATCCCAGACCTGCGCCTGGGAACAGATGATGCGCTCCGGCTCGGCCCCGGCGACGAGGGGTCGGATGTCGCGCCGGATGATGACATCCGAGTCGATCCAGACCACCTCCGGGAGGCCTTCGTCGAGGAGTCGGGTGAGCAGTTGGGGCTTGGCGTTCCAGCCCTCCCGCGCCAGGGCGGGGTCGTCGATGAGTCGGACCTGGGGCCGTTCGGCGATCCAGCGGCGGAATGGGTCGGGGGCGTTGGGCGCGCTGACGACCACGGGGAGGCCCGGGCTGTGTTCACCCAGACTCGCCACCAGCAACTGCACGCCCACAAGGGCGGCCGGGCGATCCTCATGCACGCAGACGATCATGGCTGCCGGCAAGCGTATCAGGGCCGCGTGGCGGCGGAGGGCGGGGCCGTTGCGGGAACGCCGGCGCTCGGATAGCGTCGCCCGGCGATGGGACTCAGCCGATTCCAGAAACTCGTAGATCGTTCCCCGGTGGTGTCGCGTCTGGTGCGCGACAGCGCTGCATGGCGGGCCGTCCAGCGGCGCAAACTCGAGCGTTGGCGGCGGTCGGGCCGGCCGATCCCGCCGCCGAATGTCGTCAAGCAGACCGCGGTGGCGGAGTACGCCGAGCGGTTCGGGACGCGAGTGCTTGTCGAGACGGGGACTTACTACGCCTCGATGCTGCTGGCCATGCGGAACCGATTCGACCGCCTCTATTCCATCGAACTCGATGACTACCTTCATTCGCGGGCGACGCGGCTGCTGTCCAAGCACAAGCACATCACCCTGCTCAAGGGCGACTCGGGGACCCGGCTGCCCGAAGTGCTGGCTGGGCTGAAGGAGCCGGCGCTCTTCTGGCTCGATGCGCATTACTCGGGTCCGGGCACCGCCAAGGGGACTCTCGAGACTCCCATTGCCAAGGAGATGGATCAGGTGTTGCAGCACCCGGTGCCGGGGCATGTGATCCTCATCGACGATGCCCACGACTTCGGCCGTCTCCCGGACTACCCGACGATCGAGGCGCTCGGCGAGTTCGTTCGCGAGCGCAAGCCGGGATGGGTGTACGAGGTAACGGACGACATTATCCGCTGCCATGCGCCCAAGGCCTAGTCGCCGGCGCGCTTAGCCATTGCACGCTCGATCAGCGACATCTCTCGTGCGAGCAGGGACTCCCAATCGACCTCGCTGCCGCGTGCGAGCGCGTTGGCGTGCATCGCCGCCAGGCGCGGCGGATCGCCGATGAGATCGATGACGGCGTGGGCCAGCGGTTCGGCTCCGAACGGGCAGGCGACACCGATGCCGAAGTGATCGAGGATGTCGGCGGCCTCGGTGTCGGCGGTGGCGATGACCGCCATGCCGCAGGCCATGTACTCCATCACCTTGAGCGGGCACGCATAGGCGCGGTAAGGGACCGGCTCGGAGTTGGAGAGCCCGATCGCGCAGCCGGAAAGCAGATCGGGCAGGTCTTTGTGGGGGCGTGAGCCGAGGAACTCGACGCTCTCGCCCAGTTCCAGTTCCGCGGCGACGGCGCGCAGGTGGTGGTTGTAGGCGTCGAGCCCGGCGCCGATGATGCGCAGCGACGCGCCGGGGTGCGCGCGGCGGATGATCGGCATGGCGCGGATCGCCTGCTCGACGCCCGAGTAAGGGGTGAGGTTGCCGACATACCCGAGCCGAGTGGCGGACTTCGCGCCAGCGCGGGCCGCGGCGTAATCGCCCCAAACGATGCCGTTGGGGATGACCTCGGTCTCGACGCCGGTCTGGCGCCGGCGCAGGGCGTTGAGTCGGTAGCCCACGGAAACCGCGGCGTCGGCGCGAGGGATGGACCGGCGCTCGACGAGGCCGGTGTACCATCGGCGCAGCGGGTTGGGCATCAGCCCGGGGTCGTAGTCGCGGTCGAGGTACAAAAGCACGCGCACCCGCCCGAGCCGGCGCAGGATGCGCCCGACCAGCGAAGCCCACGGCCCGACGCCGATGCAGGCGTCGAAGCGGCCGGTGGTCTTGCGCAGCGCCGAACCGACATAGCAGGGCGTCCAGAAGACATCGCGCATGACGGCCAGGGGTGAGAGGGCGCGCACGAGCAGACGCTTGATTCCCCTGCGGCTGGCGCCGGAGTCGGCGCGCATGTCCGATTGGACGCGCACTCCGGCGCAGTAGTTGAAGAAGGGGTCGACCGCGATGCAGCGGACGCCGTTGGCGGTGCGTTCGCTCGTGCGCCAGGTGAGCGTGTCGGCGAGCATGCGCAGCGGCCGCTTGGAGTCGTTGAGCCGCATGTGCAGGACGGTGATCTCCCAGCCGCGATCGGCGTAGAAGCGGATGCGGCCGTGCTCGACATTGTTCCACATGACATCGAGGTCGGTGGGCGTCACGATGAGCAGGCGATGGTGGGCGGGCGTGGGGGTGGTGGGGGGGGCTGGCGTGGTCATCGGGCACGCTCCGCGAGCGCCTGTTCATATGTTTCGACGAGCGAGTCGGTGTGGCGTTGGCGCGTGAATTCTGCGAGGAGGCGTCGTCTGCCGGCCTCGCCCAACGTCTCGGCACGGGCGCGGTCGGAGACAAGTTCATGCAAAGCGCGGGCAAGATCGCCGGCATCGCCCCGCCGCGCCAGCAGCCCGTTGACGCCATCGGCGAGCCAGTCCGTGACCCCGCCGCAGGGGAACGCTACGACCGGGCGGGCGAATGACATCGCTTCCAGGCCGATGAGCCCGAAGGACTCCTGCACCAGCGAGGGGAACACGACGACACGGGCGCGCCGGTACGCGTCCTCGAGGTTGGTCTGGTCGAGCGTGCCGCGCAGAATCAGTTGACCCCGATGGCGGAGCGCCTCGGAGCGGCGCTCGATCTCGGCGCGCACCGGCCCGTCGCCGACGATCTCAGCCGTCCAGCCGCCGGGGGGCAGGGCGCTCAGCGCGTCGATGAACACCTCGGCGCCCTTGCCCGCGTCGAGGCGGCCGGCGAAGAGGATGACGGCCGGGCCGTCGGTCGGCATCGCGGTTGGTTCGTAGGCACGCGTTTCGAAGCGTGAGAACAAGGGGTGCACGGCGACGCGGCCCGGCAGGCAGCCGTTGGCCACCATCACATCGCGGATGAACCGGCTCGGCGCGATCACACGGTCGAAGGCCGCGTACATCGCGCGGACGCGTCCGGAACCGGCGATGCGCAGGAGGTCGGTCGCCGGGGGCAGGCGTGCGCCGGGCCGGTAGCACCCGCTGGTCACGCAGCCCACTCCGACGCGCCGTGTGCAGGGGGCGTCGCCCCTAAAGCACTTATCGCCCCGGAAGCAGAGCGTGGTGACATCGTGGACGGTGCAGACCACCGGCCAGCGGCGTTGGATGGCCTCTGCGGTGCGGGGGTGGAGCGTGAAGTACGCGGCGTGGAGATGCACGAGGTCCGGCCGAGCGCGTTCGGCGGCGGCGAGGATCGCGTCGTGGCGATGCCGGTCGAACCGGAAGCGGAAGGACTCGGCTTCCTCGTAGCGCATCCCCGGATTGGCGACACCTGTGCGCGCGCCGACGGCGAGCGTGGAGAGTTCGATGCCGCGGTCGGTGAGCGCATCGAACACGGCGCAGAGGTACGCGCCGAGCCCGCCGACGCGGTCGCCCCCGGCGCTGGTGCGCGGCGCGGCCCGCCCGGGCCCGACCGGGATGAGGTCGCGTTCGTGGATCTGCAGGACGCGCATCGGCGGGCAATCTACACCGCAGCGGCCCGGCGCGGCGGGGAGATCAGTCGGCGCGGAACTTCAGCCAGACCACTTCGTTGCGTTCGGCCTTGATGACGAGGCGGTTCCCGCTGGCCGCGACAACGGGCGCGGAGACCGAGTTGTAGACCGACTCGGCGTCGAGCAGGTCGATCCGGCCGACACTCTCGAGGGCGAGCACGATGAAATTGTGCTGCTGCGGGGCCTGCTCGTAGGCGAGTCGCGCCGACTCGAATGCCTTGGCGTGGGCACGATCGGCCGGCTTGCCCTGTCGGATAGCCGACTCGAGCCCCTCCAGGTCGCCGTAGGCCTTGAGGTCGTCGTTGCGCAGGCCCGCGTCGGCGAGCGCCTTGACCGCCGCGTCCATGCGCGGGCCGTAGAGGCCGACCTCCCAGACCACTGCCTCGAACTCGCCGTTGGCCTTGCTCGAGACGACGGCCTTCGTCCGCTTGTCGGCCGACTCGAAGATGGCGATGCCCTTGGAGTCGCGGCTGAGACGGTCGAAGTATTTGTGGACGAAGTAGGGGGGCTTGAGATCGCCCTTCTGCGTGATGAGCCCCCAGGGTCCGTAGGAGTCGGGGTCGGGCTCGTCGGCGTTGAATTCTTCCCACGAGGCATAGGTCTGCATGTCGACGCCCGCGTTCACGAACTCGACCATCGTCTCGGCGAAGCTCACCGCCTCGAACGACGAACCCTTCTCGGCGACATTCCACTCCGAGACGATGAACTCGGGCATGGTTCGGAAGCCGGCGCTGCGCAGTTCCTTCTCGTAGAGGGCGCGGGCGTCGGTGAGCTGCGACGCGGGGCGGGTGAACTGGTGCCAGGAGACGAAGTCCAGGGGAAGGTTGCGCTTGCCGCAGAAGCGGATGAGCTCGACATTGACCGGCTCGCGGTTGGGCGAGGCCTTGACCTTGCCCTTCCAGTGGTTGATGCCGCAGCCGCCGACTTTCGACGAGGGCGACGCCTTCTTGATGGCGGTGGCGGTGCGCTCGTAGAGCTCGAGGTACGCGTCGAGGTCTTCGGCCCAGTAGCCGTCCGGCTCGTTCCAGATCTCGTAGTAGATCTGGAGGTCATTGCCTTTCCTGAACTGCTCCATGAACTCCACGGTCTCGAGGACCAGCCGCTCCCACTCGCCCCAGTCGCGCGGGCGCGAGCCGTGCTTGGCGAGGTAATGGCCGTCGAGGGGTGTGTCGTCGCGGGATCGGCTCAGCCAAGACGGCATGAAGTTGATCATGATCACGAGCGCATCGTGCGTGCGTGCGAGCTCGGCGACGCGGGGGCGCTCCTGCTCGAGACGGGCCAGGTACGAACGGAGGTCCGTCGATTGCAGCGCGTTCCATTCGAACAATCCGAACAGCCGCGCGGCGTGATGATCGGGGAACTCCCGGGCGTATAGCTGACGGCTCAGCGCGGTCCGCGGGTTGAAGAAGATCGACGACCGGAAGAGTTC
>CAZSLT010000040.1:0-19644 GCA_964607595.1 uncultured Phycisphaeraceae bacterium | reverse complement strand
GCGAGAGCACGGTCTGGGCGCCGACCGTCTCGGCGCGCATGACCAGGCTCCCGCCGGCGTTGATCGTGGCCCCGATAAGCCGGCTCCCCGGCTCCTTGTCGACCGGCATGGGCTCGCCGGTCAGCATGGACTCATCCACGCTGGAGCGCCCCTCGACGACGACACCGTCCACGGACACCTTCTCGCCCGGGCGAACGCGGAGCTTGTCCCCGACGTGGATGTGCGTGAGCGGAACATCCTCCTCGACGCCGTCGTCACGGATGCGGCGGGCGGTCTTGGGCGCCAGGCCCAGGAGCGACTTGATCGCGGCCGAGGTCTGCGACCGGGCCCGCAGTTCGAGGATCTGGCCCAGCAGCGTCAGCGACACGATCACCGCGGCGGCCTCGTAATAGACGCCGATGCGCCCGTGGGACTCGAAGCCCGCCGGGAACCACCCCGGGAAGATCGTGGCGGCCAGGCTGTAGAAGAACGCCGCGCCGACGCCCGTGCCGATCAGCGTCCACATGTTGGGGCTCAGGCGACGGATGGAGTCGGCCCAGCGGACGAAGAACGGCCAGCCGGCCCAGAACACAATCGGGACCGAGAGGACCGTTTCCACCCACGAGCGGGCCGTGGGCGAGAGTGCGGGGAAGTAGTGGCCGCCCATACCCAGGACGGTGACGATGATGGTCAGCGGGAGCGTCCACCAGAACCGTCGCTGGAAATCCACCAGCTCCGGGTCCGGCCCCTCCTCGAGCGTGGGCATGAGCGGCTCGAGCGACATGCCGCACTTCGGGCAGGTGCCCGGCCCGGACTGCCGGACCTCCGGGTGCATCGGGCAGGTGTAGACGGTGCCGCTTTCTTTCGGCGTCGAGGGTTGCGGAGCCGTAGATTGGGGTGCGGGGACGTGCGGGGGATGAGAGGCGTGCCCCTCGTGCCCGCTGTGATCCCCGTGCGATTTCTGATGCGGGTGGTCGTGTGCGCTCATGACATATTTCCCATCGTCGGTCGTTCAGTGGTGCTTATACCAGCCCACGCCCTTGATATCGTTCCACGAGTTTGTCTGGTGGCAAAGGAAGCACTGCGCTACATCCGCGTGCATGACGCCAGCGACCTTCATAGACACCATCTCAAAGTGCATCATGTAATGGCTCGGCGGCGCCTGGTGACACTGAGCGCAGTCGGTCGAGAGCGGCGATGGGTGCCGGAACTCGGGGATCGACCACCCGCCCTGCGCTGCGCTCGTCGCGTGGCAAGACGCACAATCGCGACCAAAGAGCGTGCGGTGCGGATCCTGATTCGCGTGGCACGTGAAGCAGTCGAGGGCCGTCTCCTCTGGACTGATTTGTGGGTGCTGCACGGGCAGTGAATGGAGCGGCACCGCCACCGGCACCGTCGAGGAAGCCATGCCCAGCCGGACGAGGACAGCGTGGTCCATCGCGGTCGGGCGGTGCGCCGCCCCCAAATGCTCGACGTGGCACCCGCGGCAATCGCCCGCCCCCGCGCCAAGGTCGGCATGAAACGCGGTGGGCTGCCGGGCGAGCAAGGTCCCAGCATTCGCATGGCACGCGATGCACTTGTCCGCCGTCGGCCCGGCGTGGGGCGTGTGGCACGACTCGCAGTCGCCGGCGAGGAACGCGTGCTTCCCAGATAGCACACCGGGGTCAACGAAGGCTTGCCAGCCGGGCACCGACGCGGCACCGTCCCGATGGGCGGCGAACGGAAGCGTCGCCGCGAAGCCCAGAGCCCCGAGGGTCACGGCCGCGTAGATGATCTCTATCCGTTTCATGCGAGCCACCGGATGCCGAAGTACCAGGCCGACCAGATGTGAATGAACAGCAGCCCGTAGAGCACGACGGCGACCACGATGTGGCACGCAAGCCAGCGGGCGAAGGTGGCTTTGGCCGCCTCGCGCGTTCTGATGGCGAACTCCAGGTCCGCCATTGACTCGGAGAGCCGCACCGCACGCCAGGCCGCGGGACGGTCGTTGCCATCCGTCCGGCGCAAGATGAACGGGGCGGCCAGCCGCCCGAAGAATCCCGCCAGCGGTCTGAGGGCGTGGGCCTGATCCGGGCTCTGGACGAGCGCATCGGCGGCCCGTTCGTACTCGCCGCGGAGACCGGCCAAGAGCTTCTGCTGTTCGCGGCTACCTGTCGTGATCTGGCCCAAGAGGTAGCGCCCGACAAACCCGCTGAGGGCGACGAGGACCATCATGCTCGTGAGGGCGATTCCGAGCGGGCTCTGGAACCGGTGGCCGGTGTGGAGCACACCCAGGATCGGCGCCAGCACGCCCGCGTAGATGTGCACCGCAACGAGGGTGCGCATCGACACCGCCGCGGTGACCCGCCGCTTCAGGCGCGGGACTCGCTTGACGACCAAGTACGCGAGCGGGACGAGCATGAGCGCGGCAGCGGAAACGCCCAGCACCCCGCCCGCGAGGCTCCCCGGGAACCTGGGGTCGCGATGGATGTAGAAGCCCAGTGTCAGCACAAGGAGCAGCACGACCAGGGCGCTCACAATGGCACGCTCCCGCTCTTGCATCGCTCAGGCCTCCACTTCGAGGTGTTCGTTGGACTTCGCCTGGCACGCGAGGATGATCCCCCGCGCCTTCTCCTCGGCGGCCAGGGCGTCCTCTACCGCCATCGTCGCGTGCCCCTGAAGGAGCTTGACCTTGCACAGCCCGCACGTTCCGACCCGACACGAATAATCGATTGAGACGCCCACGTGCTCGGCGGCCTCAAGAACCGACGTATCCGGCGGCAGCGGCGCCGTCTTGCCCGAGATGGTGAAGGACACGGTGGGCGTCGAGGCCGCCGGCGCTCCGGCCATCGCGGCCTGCACGGCCGCCTGGCGATCCTGGACCTTCTCGGCCGGTCCGAAGGCCTCGATGCGGATGTTCTCGGGCGCAACGCCCAGTTCCAGCAGCACGGCCCGCGTCGCGTCCATCATGGCCGGCGGTCCGCACACGTGCACGCGCCGCTTGGCCACGTCCGGCACGCTCCGAACAATGAGCTCATTGGTGACCCGGCCGGTGGGCCCCGTCCACGAGCTTCCGTCCGGCCGGCTCACCGTGGCAACCACGAGGAGATAGGGATGCCGCGACTGGAGGTACTCCAACTCGGTTCGGAACAGGTAGTCCTCGGGCGAGCGGAAGCCGAGCACAAGGTAGATCGGCTTGCCCCAACCGCGGTCGGTGAGGTATCGCACGACGCTCATGAGCGGCGTCGCCCCGACCCCGGCGCCGATGAGCACGATGCTGTCGGCCTCGGCCCCGGTGAACGTGAACACGCCCTGCGGCGCGGCGACCTGCAGGAGCGCGCCCTCGCGGGTCTGGTCGCACAGGAGCCGCGACACAAGCCCGTTCTCTTCCCGTTTGACCGTGATCTCGACGTAGTCACGCTGCGCCGGAGACGAGGCGATCGTGTACGCACGCTTCGCGGTCTTGCCATCGTGGGCGGCGGTCAGGGTGAGGAACTGCCCGGCCAGGAAGTTGAACGGGATGGGACCACCGGCGGCGTCGACGAGCCGGAATGTTTTGATCTGCGGGGTCTCGTTGAACACGCGCGTCACGCGGAGCGAACCTCCCCAGGAGCGCGGCGGGGCGGTGGCTAGCTGCTTGAGCAGCGCGGCCGCCCGCCGCATCTTGAGGAAGTACATCGCGATCATGGCTGCGGCGAAGGCGGTTAGCAGCACCATCGCCGCCAGATGCGCCCAGGAGAACCCCCACAGCCCGTGCGTTTCGGCGGGGGGCGGGGGCCCGGGCAGGTTCATCTGGCTCTTGAACCACTGCATCGCCAGGGCGCGCGGGTCGTTTTCCTCGGCCAGCGCGCGGTGGGCCGCCAGCCCGCTATCGAACCGGGCGAGCCCCTCGCGAAGTTTGGCGACCGCGTCCTGCATCGCCGCGTAGTCCGTCCCGGGGGCCGACCGGACGAGCAGGTCCAGGCCCTCGGCCATGAGCCGAGTGCCGCTCTCCATCCGCTCATGGGCGGCTCGCTGTACCTCCTCCCGCCGCTCGGGCGGAAGCGCCGGGAGATCGATTAACGAGGGGTAGAGCTGCTTGGGCGGGGGCCCGTGCATCCCCTCCATCATCTGCTCCATCCCCTGCATCGCATCCTGTGGCTGCGCGGCAGGTGTGCCGGACGCCGCCGGAGGCGCCGGCGGATGGTGCGACGCGTGCTCCTCGGGGGTGACCTGCCCGCTCGCTGCAGATGCGAAGATCGTGACCGAGATGATCATTGAACGGCCGATGCGCCTCATGGCTGCACTCCTCCGGACCGTTCCGCCGCGTTGGCCCGACGGATGACCTCGTCCCGCTGGGCGCGGCGCCACTTGGCCATTGCTGCGAGCCGGCCGGCGGCGATACCAACGGTGAAGTAGACCCCGACCATGCCGTACTGATCCGGGTTGGTCATCGCCGAGTCGCGCCATGACCAAAGCAAATGGGAGACGTACACCGCGCTGGCCGCCCCGGCCGCCACGAGACCGCCGCGAACGGCGAACGCGCCAGCCGCGATCAGGACCGGGATGAGGAAAAGCCCGGCGAGGACGACATGCATCCCGTGCACCGCGTGCGTGCGGGTCCCGAGCAAGAAGTGGGCGGCCCCAATCGACACGATCCAGACGATCGTGCGCATCTTGGCGGATGCTCTCTCGGCTTCGAACTCGTACATGCGGCTGGCTCACACGGAGGACGGCGGGGCACACTGGTCACAACGACGGTCACATGTGGTCGCCCATGCCGCCTTGTTGCGGCTGCGCGGCGGGGGCGTGAGGGGGCGCCTGGGCGGGAGCGGGAGGAAGCATCCCAGTGAGTTGCTGGCGTTGCTCGTCTGTAAGAACTCCGGCGGCTGCGCCGACCGCGCGGATAAACGCAAGCCGCTGGTCGCCCCGGAGCTTCTCGATCTCCCGCACCTTCGCGTCGATCTTGGCCGCGTCGGGGCTGTCCGCGGCGGTGAGGTTCCAGAGTTCCTGCTCGGCCTGATCGATGGCGCGTTGCGCGGTCGCCTGCTCCATCATGGCCTGCTCGCGCGCCTGGCCGAGCCGCACCTGCTGGTCCGTGCTCAGCGCGATGTGCTCGGGATGATCGAGGAAGAAGCCCGTCGCACCGACGTGGTAGATGTGCGAGGCACCAGGAAAGCCCGGCAATGCCGAGACCTGCATGCTCGGCATCGGCATCGCTCCCATCTTGCCCATGCCCATCATCCCCATCCCCATGCCGGACTCCATCGGCATCTCCATGCCGCCCATCATCTGCTCCATCATGTCCATCATCCCGCCCATGCCCCCGCCGCCGCTCATCCCTCCCTGGCCGCCGCCGGGCATGCCGGACGACATGCCGCCCTGCATCGGCTGGCCTTGCATCCTCATGCGGCCCATCGGCCCCGTACCGCTCTGCGGTGGCGTGGCTTGAGGCGCCGGGGCGGAGTGGACCTGCGTGAGTGCGGCTTCGAGCCTCGCGACCTGCGCTCGCAGCTCCGCGATCTGATCCACGAGCGCGGGGGCCTGGTCACTCGGCGGCGTGTGCGGCGTCGTCGCGGGTTGGGAACGAGTGTGCGCCGGCGCGTTCGACGGCTGACCGCCCTGCGCAAAGGCGCTCGTTCCTGCGAGCGACGAAAGGACCACCGCGGCGGCCGCGGCAACCGAACAAGTCTTCATCATCATGACCGATCTCCTTTTGTATGAGAGACGACGCCCTTCACGATTCGATGGCCAAACCCCAAGACACCGGCGACTCGGTCCGAGCCGCCGAGCCCTAAGGAAGCAGCACGACCGGGCTTGGCCGCTGACACGGTGTGGGGATCACCGCATGGGAACCCCGCCTGAGATGACCTCGATTTCACCGGTCGTTCACCGCCGCGGCGGCCGTGCGGTCGTATAAACGACAGGGTGCGCCCGCGCGGCGACGAGCATCCAACACCCAGAGAAAGGACACCGCCATGCCTCATCAGATGCCCTCCCGCGAAACCCAGCAGTGCATCAAGGATTGCGCCGAGTGCGCCAGCGTCTGTGCGCAAACGGCCCACCACTGCCTGCACATGGGCGGCGAGCACGCCTCTCCCGAGCACCAAGGGCTCTTGCAAGACTGCAAGCAGATCTGCGGGGTGGCCGTCGGCTTCATGTCCCGCGCGTCGCACTATGCGACGGCGATCTGCCGCGAGTGCGCCGAGATCTGCAACGCCTGCGCGGACGCGTGTGACCGGACGGCCAACGGGGACCAGACGATGAAGCAGTGCGCCCAGGTCTGCCGCAAGTGTGCGCAGTCGTGCGAAAAGATGGCTGCGGCCGGCGTGTAACGCGTGTGCGTTCATCGATGGCTCCCGTGCCCTTGATGCTCGCCCTGCCCCGCGGGTGCGCGTTCTTGCGGCCTACCTGATGGCGCCTGCCGCCAGGCCCGCGTGGCCTCCTCAGGCGCCCGCGCTGCGGCAGCTGTGTCAGAGGCGATGCCGCTTGCGCGGAGCATCTCATCGGTGGCTGCGTCGGCGACAGTCCCCGGCGGCGCGTCGTACCACCCCGGGTCATCGTCGTAGTTGGCAAGACGCTCGCGGACCTTGAGCGTCGTGAACATCCCGCCCATCGTGATCTCGTCGTAGGGCCCTTCAGCGCCCAGCATGGGGATGCTGTTGGCGGGCACAGCCATGCCCATGCCGCTCATCCCTTCCATGCCGGTCTGGCCCATCGTCATGTACTCCGGGAGCAGGCTGCGGACCTGGGCGTCCAGCCCGCGAGCATCCACACCGATCATGTTGGTGAGGTTCTCGCCCATCTGGTTCATCACGTGATGCGTCATATGGCAGTGCAGCGCCCAGTCACCCGGGTTGTCGGCGGTGAACTCGACGGTGCGAGTGCTACCGACAGGGACCAGGACCGTGGTCTCGGGCCAGCGCCCCGCTTCTGGGATGGACCCGCCGTCGGTCTCGGTGATCAGGAAGTAGTACCCGTGCAGGTGGATGGGGTGGTGGTTCATCGCGCTGAGGTTGCCGATGCGGATGCGCACGCGATCACCGAGCTTCGCCACGAGCGGGCGTGTGCCGGGGAACGCCTTGGCGTTCATCGTGAGCACGTTGAACTCCACCATCTCGTTGGGGTCCGGGCGTGAGGCGCCCGGCTCGATCCGCCACTCGTGGAGCAGGATGACGAAGTCGCGGTCCGGTCGCGGGCCGCTCGGCCGGCGCGGGTGGATGATGAACATGCCCGTCATCCCCATGCCCATCTGCGTCATCTCGTCGTGATGGCTGTGGTACATCAGCGTGCCGTGCTGCACGAGCGTGAACTCGTACATGAACGTCTCGCCGGGGAGGATCGACCGCTGCGAGAGGCCGCCCACCCCGTCCATGCCGCTTGGCAGAATGAACCCGTGCCAGTGCACCGTCGTCGCCGCCGCGAGTTTGTTGGTGACAAAGATGCGAACGCGATCGCCCTCGACCGCCTCAATCACCGGGCCGTGCACGCCGCCGTTGTACCCCCAGCATGTGGCAACCAGCCCCGGTGCGAACTCGTTCTGCACTTCCTCGGCGACGAGGTGGAACACCTTGACGCCGTCGACGACCGTGTACGGAAGCGTCCAGCCGTTGGGGACGATCACGGGCGTGTAGTCTCGGCCCGGCTCGCCCGGAGGGAAGTGCTCGTGACCAGGCGGAACATTGTCGCGGGCCGGGTTCTCCTCCTGAAACGTGAAGTCCCGGTCGGGCTGCGGCGGCGCCGGTGGCGTTGAGGGTGTCGTCGGCTGGCCCTGCTGGGCCGTGGCCCGGCCCCCGATGAGCAGGGCGCCGCCCGCCATCGCGCCGGTCGCCAGAATGTCTCGCCGGGTCAGCGTCCGAGCAATCAAAGGCGCCGGTGTGACTCTCGCTTGAGGTGTGTTCTCGTGCATGTGCTTACTCCGGGCTCGCCACCGGGCGTGCCCCGGTGTGGCGGTGCTGCAACGGTCGGTATGTGTCTTCGGGGATCGCCGTGTGGGGCAGGTCACTGGGCGACGCGGGCCCGCTTCCCTCGAAGGCGCTCACACGCCCGCCGAGGATCTGCTCCACGCGCGTGCGGGCGACCCAGTAGTCGCGGAGCGCCTCGATGTAGTCGGCCCCGCCCTCGATTTGGTTGCGCTTGGCTTCGAGGAGCTGGAACGCCGGGATCTGCATCGCGTTGTACTGAAGCTGTGTCTGGTGGACAATCTGCTCACGAAGGGGGAGGACCACGGCCTCGTAGTACCGGGCCCGGTTGCGGGCGGAGTTGAGGACAGTGCCTGCCGCCCGGGCTCGGGAGCGGATCTCGACCGCCCGTGCGTAGTAGTGCCCGCCCGCCTGCCTGAGCTGCGCCTCGGCCCGGCCGATCGCGGCCTGCCCTTGGTCGAACAGCGGGACCGGGACCGAGAGCGTCGGGCCGACGGACCACCCGCCGTCCAGGTCGCGCTCGCCGGTGGCCCCAACCACCGTGTCGGTGAGCCACGAGAAGGGGCGGCTGATCCCGAGCGTGCGCGCCGCGACCTCAATCTCCCGCCGTGCTACCTCGAGGTCAAGGCTCGCCTCGACGGCCCTGCGTTCGAGGGTCTGAATGTCATGTCCGAGGTGGTCCTCGGGAACAGCAGGCAGCCGCGAAGCGGCACGCCACCCGGCCTGCTCGCCCCACAGCCCCATCATGGCGGTCAGTTGCTCGCGCAGGACCAGTTCGTTCTCCTCGGCGAGCGCCAGGTCGAGTTTCGCTTGCTCGAACAGGTCACGTTCGCTCGCGACATCCAGTTCGCGGGAGTTCCCCGCCGCGCGCACGCGCTTGGCGAGCTCGTAGGACGCTCGGGTGGCTTCGAGCACCGTCCGTCGCATCTCGGTGGTCTGAGCGGCCGCGACGTACTCGTAATACGCAGAGCGCACCTGGCCGGCCATGTCCACCACGGAGGCGGTGACGCGGAGCTTGGCTGCCTCGAACTGCGCCTGGGCGCGGCCCTTGCGGAGCGGCATCCACAGCAGGCTCAGGAAGTCCTGCGTCAAATCCAGCACGACCGCCGTGCCCGACGTGTCGACGCCGAAACGCAGCTCACCGCTGAAGACCGGATTGCGCAGCAGCCCCGCCTGCACCAGGTCGGCCTGAGCCAGGTTCAGCTCCTCGTAGACGGCCTGGAGTTCGCGGTTGTTCAGCAGTGCCAGCTGCACCGCCTCCTCCGCGGCCAGCTCCCGCTCCAGGAGCGCGCTGATGGCTTCCGCGACCTCGCGGTCCTCGGCGGCGCCGGTGTTCCAATGCACGCGCATCCCCGTCCGGTCCGCGACGCTCTGGCGCACGTCCTCGAACCCAAGCCCCGGCTCCATGCTCGCGCAACCGGCGAGCACGACCAACGAGATCGCGGAGGCAATGAGGGTCCCCGTCCTCATGGGCGTTCTCCTTCGGCGCGAGGCACGAGCGTCATCCCACACTTGGGACAGCGCTGGCCGGGCTTGTCGGACGTGACCTCGGGATGCATCGGGCAGACGTAAAGAGCGCTCCCCGCGGGCCGGTTCGGCGCGGGGCGGGGGGGCGCCGCGTGCGTTCCTTCACCGTGCGCTTGCCCTTGCGGCGACGGCGCCGGCGTCGCGCCGCCGTGCCCCTCGTGCCCGTTCGTCGCCGGTGCGGACGGCACAACCGGGTCGGCCGTCGAAAGATCCAGGGTGGCCGCTTGTCCCGAGAGGGGAACCACCGGAGCATCGAGGCTGGCCGGATGATCGGCGGTCAGTTCGGGCTCCTGGTACGTGGCGCTGCACCCCGCGAGGGCCAGAACAGCGATCCAAGGTGTGAGTCTCATGCGGGTTCTCCGGAGTGCTCGTTCGGCTGGGCGTTGACAAAGTCCCCGCGCGGGCTGCCGCTCGCGCGGGGCGTACTCAGATCACTTGTGGCGGTGGGGCTTGGACGCATCCTGCCCGGGGGGGTGCTCCCCCTTGCGGGCCGCGTCAGCGATCGCGATGAACTTGGCCGGGTTCTTCTCGATGTCCTTCTTGCAGCTCTTGCAGCAGACGCGGATCAGACGCCCGGCGTAGACCAGGTCCACCGGCTCGCCCATCTCTCCGCCGTACGCCTCGCCGCTCACCGGGCACCTGGTCAGCGGGTAGTTCTTCCCCTGCTCGGCGACGACGGCCTTGTCGAGTACCGCCATGTACCGCTTGGGGTCCTTGGAGAACTCGGCTTTCTCCGCCTCCGCACCCAGCCGAACGAGGCGGTTGCCGTAGACGAACTCGTAGGGCTTCGCCGGCAGGTCTTTGTCGGTGACGAGGGAGGTCTTGAGCGGGTAGAGAGGAGCCTGGTCCTTCACAATCTTCTCGTCGAGCTTGGCCGTGCTCGCGGCGAGGTCCTTCTCGAAGCGCGGCGGGCAGCCGTCGCAGCAGAAGCGGACCTCGCGGCCCTCGTACATCTTGACGAAGGGCTCGCCCATGCTCCCGAGCTTCTCTCCGGAGATCGGGCAGGTGTCGAAGGGGTACGGATCGCCGGCGCGCTCCGGCGCCTTCGCCGTGTCCGCGGGCTTGTCGGCGTGCCCGGGCTGGTGGTCGTGCTGCTTGGGCTGCGCGGGGGCCTTGTGCCCGTCGTGCTGGGCCAAGGCGGACGCCGAACCGGCGAGAACGGCGAGTGCCGCCGAGACAATCGTGAACTGGTTCCTCAACATCGCATGAACTCCTTGAATAAAGGATGAAAACGGATCTCCCGCGCAAAGGCCTGGACGCTGCTCCGGGCACGGGCCGCACGCGCGGGGGTGTCGGCGAGTTGCCCGGTGCCAGATTGAACGAAAGATGGGATGTGGATCGAAGCGCCGCCGCGACCAAGGGGCAGCGAGCGCGGCCCGAAGGGGGCCACGCGGGGCGACTTGCTACACGATGAGCGCGCAGTGCTGGCGCAGTAGCGAAGTCACCGGTCGCTTGATGGCGTGATCCGCCGGGCGGCGCATCGGTTGTGCGCTGACCGGAGGCAAGATCTCAACGACCACCCAAGTGGAAGGGATGAGCACCGCGATCGCGGTGGCCTGAGCACCGTGTTCCACCGTCGAGAGCGCCGCCACCATCTGAGGGCAGTCGCAGCGATGCTGGTCATCGCTCGGCTTGGGTTCTTCGCCGGGGGTCTTTTCGCCGCCGCAGTTGTGAGCGCAGCCGTGCGACTTGGGTTGCGTGCGGCCGTCCTGATGATGATCGCGGGCGTTGCGGTGATGTCCGCCTGCGCCCGCGTGGCTCTGGCACAAGCAGATGGGCGACCACATCGCGATGGTCGCGGCGAGGACCCAAGCCAAGATGGGCCGGAGCGTGCTCATTGGACGTGCGCCATTGTACTCCCAAGTGCAAAATCGGATCCTGCTGTGTGGAGCGTTACGGACGGGCTGTTCCCTGTATGGCTTTTTGTAGGGTCAGCAGCACGCTGAAGCCCGGGTCCTTGGAGGCTGAGGCCCGCATGGCGTCCCAGTGGGCCAGGATGTGGTCCTGGAGTTCTCTCACGACATCCCCGAGGAGAACGACGCGGCAGCGGCGATCCGGGATTCCGGGTGGCCGTGACCCGAACGCCACCAGGCGGACCGCGTGCCCGACGTGGGTTTGGGCTCGGCCGTGTCGCAGGAGTTCGGTGACGACATCGTCCGTGCCGTGCCCTTTGCAGCAGCCGAACCGTTCGAGGGCCGCGGCGAGCACCTCCGGGTCGGTGGCGGCCGCGTTGAGCTCGGCGCGCCCCTCCTTGACCTCGCCGATGATCATGTCCGCCTGGTCCTGCGCGCCGCCCAGGACGTCCTCACCGCTCGAACTCCTCGACTTACCGCTGGCTGCGATCTCCCCCGACGCACCGGCGAACCTGAACGCGAGCACGTCGAGGTCCGTCAGCGCCTCGTGGCCCCCGTGCCGGGCGCGGCGGATGACGGGGAACTCGGTCACGGTGAGGTAACCCCGCAGACGCAGGAACGCCTGCACGAACGCGACGGCGTTGTCCATCATGCACCTCCCTCGGCCTCGGCGGCCACGGGGTCGCGGCCCAGCCTCCGGGCGCGCTTCCACTTCCATTCTTCCACGGCACAGAACGCGCACGGCACGATAAACAGTGTAATGAGGCTGATCGCCATCCCACCGACGGACGGGATCGCCATCGGCTGCATCACGTCCGAGCCGCGCCCGGTCGCCCACAGGACCGGCATGAGTCCGAAGACGGTGGTGGCGATGGTCATAAGGCACGGGCGGATGCGTTTGAGCCCCGCGTCGATAACCGCCGCGCGGATCTCCGCGACCGATGCGAACCGCCTGCCCTTGAACACGTCCTCGAGGTACGTCGAGATCACGACGCCGTCGTCGTCTACGACACCGAAGAGGACCAGGAACCCGACCCAGACCGCCACCGACAGGTTGGCGCCCCAGAGCGCCAAGAGGATGAACCCGCCCGAGGCCGAGACCAGGACGCCGAAGAAGATGATCGGGGCGATCCACCACCGCGAGAAGCCCAGGTAGAGCATCACGAACATGATGCCCAGCGTGATGGGAACGAGCACCTGCATCCGCTTGGTCGCGCGGACCTGGTTCTCGAACTGCCCGGACCACTCCCAGTAGTACCCCGGCGGCACCGTCAATCGCCCTTCGCGGAGGGCCCGCTGGAGCGCGGCCTCGGCGTCGTTGACAACGCTGACCTCGTCGCGGTCGCGGGTGTTCATGGTCACGTACCCGACAAGCAAGCCCCGCTCCCCCTTGATCTCCTGCGGCCCGAGCACGGTGCGGATGTCGGCGAGCTGGGCCAGGGGCACCTGCGCCCCGCCGGTGGTTGGGACGTTGATCCGTTCGATCGCATCCATATCCTCGCGGAAGTCACGGGCAAGCCGGATGCGGATGGGGTAGCGCTCGCGGCCCTCCACCGACTCCATGATGTTCATCCCGCCGAGGGACATCTCGATCACGTCCTGCACGTCGCGGATGTTGACGCCGTAGCGGGCGATCCGGTCACGGTCGATCTCGATCTGGATGTAGGGCTTGCCGACGATGCGGTCGGCGATGATGTCGGTGGCCCCGGGGACCTCCCGCAGGATCTGCTCTACTTCCAGGCCGATCCGCTCGATCTCGCGGAGGTCCGATCCGTAGATTTTCACGCCCATCATGGCTCGGAAGCCGGTCTGGAGCATGACCAGGCGCGTCTGGATGGGCTGCAGCCACGTCGGGAGCACGCCCGGAATCTGCGTCCGTTCCTGGAGTTCGGCGAGGATCTCGTTCTTGGTGATGCGACGCTCCTCGGGCCAGATCCACGAAAGCGGTGTTCGGAACAGCCCCGGCCAGTCGGAGAAAAAACGCTCGACCGGCCTGGTCCGCCACTGGTCCTCGGGTTTAAGGATGACGATCGACTCCATCATCCCGATGGGGGCCGGGTCCAACGCGGACTCAGCCCGCCCGATCTTCCCCACCACGCTCTCGACCTCGGGCACTGTCGCGATGGCGAGGTCCTGACGGCTATTGACCTCCACGGCCTGCGACAGCGAGCCCTGAGGGAGGAGCGACGGCATGTAGAGCAGCGAGCCCTCGTCCAGTGGCGGGAAGAACTCTCGCCCGAGGCCCGGGAGGATGCGCCCCTCGCGCAGCACCGAGAGCCCCGCGGCCGACTCGGCGTCCCGCTCGGCGGGGTCTTGCCGCCGCCAGAGCAGTCGCGTCCGCTCAGAGCCGTTGGGATCGCGGACCCGCTGCCACCGGAGCTGGTCCAGCTCCAGCAGAGGGCGAGCCACGTCCGCGTCCGGGTCCGCGTACATGGCCCGCTTGAGCTCGGCCGACGCGGGTTCGCGCGCGAAGGCGTTCGCCGTCCACTCGACGGGCGCCAGTGTCCGGTGGATGCCCAGCCACACGGAGAGCCCGATGAACAGGATCACGACCGGCGCGACCATGAATGTCTTCTTGTGGCCGAGGATCCATGCCAGCGTCGGCACGTAGGCCCGCGCGATGACGCGGGACACGGGGTTGCGCTCCAGGGGCAAGAACTTCTCGCGCGACATCCGGACCACGGCCAGCGCGACCACCACGCCCACAGCGCCCGCAATAAGCCAGCCGTCGCCGTGCCCGCGCGACAGCCTCCACATGAACGCCAGGTGTGTCGCGAGTGTCCCGAGCACGCCCACGCCCAGGGCGATCAGCAGCGTCAGCCCCGGCTTCCACTTGGTCGGGCGGAACAGCAGGTAGCACAGGAACGGCACCACGGTGATCGCCAGCACGACCGAGGCGCCGATCGCAAAGGTCTTGGTGAACGCCAGCGGCTGGAAGAGCTTCCCTTCCTGGTCGGTGAGGAAGAACACCGGGATGAACGACACGATCGTGTTGGTGACGGCGGTGACGATGGCGCCGGCGACCTCGGTCGCGCCTTCATAGACCAGACCGAAGTGCCCCTTCTGCAGGCGTTCCTCTTCCGTCGCCGAGGCGATCCGGCGGTAGATATTCTCCGCCATGATGATGCCCATGTCGGCGATGTCGCCGATCGCGATGGCGAGCCCCGCCAGCGACATGATGTTGGAGTCGATCCCGAAGCCCCACATGAGCAGGAAGCACCCCGCGATCGCGAGCGGCAGTGTCGGCAGCACCGCGACGGTCGTGCGCAGGTGCAGCAGGAAGATCAGGATCACCGCCCCCGCGATGAGCGTTTCCTCAAAGAGGGCTTCCTTCAGGGTGTCGATCGTCTCTTCGACGATCCGCCCGCGGTCGTAGAACGGCACGATCCGGACCGTCGAGACGCGGCCGTCGGCGAGCACCTTGCTCGGCAGCCCCGGCTCGATCTGGGCGATCTTCGCGTGGAGCCGCTCCAGCACGTCCGGCGGGTTCTCGCCGTAGCGCATGACCACGACGCCGCCCACGGCCTCGACGCCCTCCTTGTCCAGCGCACCGCGCCGGAAGTCGGGGCCCAGCTGCACCGTCGCCACATTCCGCAGGAGCAGCGGCGTCCCACCCTCCTGCCTGATCACGACCTTCTCCAGGTCCTCGACGCTCTTGATGAACCCCACGCCGCGGATGAACGACTCAATGCCGTTGTCCTCGATGACCTTGGCGCCCACGTCGATGTTGCTGCGACGGACGGCCTCGTAGACGTCCATGAGCGTCACGCCGTGCGCCCGCATCCGGTCCGGGTGGATGTCGATCTGGTACTGCTGAACGAATCCGCCGATGCTCGCGACCTCGCTCACGCCCTCGACGGCGTTGAGCTGGAACCGCACGTACCAGTCCTGGATGGACCGCAGCTCCGCGAGGTCGAAA
The DNA here is from genome assembly GCA_964607595.1 of uncultured Phycisphaeraceae bacterium. GTDB lineage: Bacteria > Planctomycetota > Phycisphaerae > Phycisphaerales > UBA1924 > JACKHC01. The sequence continues at coordinate 4,486 of CAZSLT010000040.1, read as the reverse complement.
CCCTCTCCCTCAACGGTGTACCAATAGATCTGCCCGAGCGCGGTGGCGTCGGGGCCGAGGGTCGGCACAACGCCCGCGGGCAGCCGCTGCTGCGCCACGTTCATGCGCTCGAGCACGCGCGAGCGCGCCCAGTAGTAGTCCACATCGTCCTTGAAGATGACGAAGACCATCGAGAACCCGAACCCCGACATGGACCGGATGGTCTTGACGCCGGGCGTGCCGGTGAGGCTCGTGGTCAGCGGGTAGGTGACCTGATCGTCCACATCCTGCGGGCTACGGCCGGCCCAGTCGGCGAAGACGATGACCTGCTTCTCGCCGATGTCGGGGATCGCATCAACCGGCGTTCGCTTCAGGGCGACGTACCCGCCCGCGATGAGGCCGCCGAGGAGGAGCACCATCAGGAAGGTGTTCTTGAGGCACCAGCGGATAATGGCATTGATCATGGCCGGATCCTCAGTGGTTGTGGCCGGTGGGAGAAGGAGTTGAGGGTGTCGGCGGCTGCGCCGGCCCGGGGCCCTCGGTCGCGCCGTGCTGGTGCGGTGGGGCGGCGTGCAACCCGCCGGGGTAGAAGAGGCTCGGGTGGCCTGTGACCTGGAACTGGCTGTCGATCAGGAAGTTGCCGCGTGTCACCACGCGATCGCCGACTTCGAGTCCCTTCAGGACCGCGTAGTAGCCGCCCGCCCGTGGCCCGAGCGTGACCTCCCGCGGCTCGAACGTGCCGCGGGACCGCTCGATATAGACGATCCGGCGCGTGCCGCTGTCAAGGACGGCGGAGACCGGCACACTGACGAGGCCGCCCGCGGCATCGGCGATCTGCCCATCCTGGCTGGCCGGTGGCGGAACCTCCGTCAACCGCATGTTGCACACGGGGCATCGCCCGGGCTGGTCGTAGGTCTTCTCGCCCTCGCACTTCATGGGACAGAAGTACCGCGTGGCCGCTGGGGCGGGCGCTGCGCCCGCCCCAGCCTGGGTGGCGTCCGAGTGTCCCGCGGCGTCGTGCCCGGCGTGCTCGCCAGCCGGTGGCGAGCCGGGGATCTGTTCCAGCGGCATGCCGCACGCCGGGCACGGCCCGCCCTCATCCCGCAGGATCTGCGGGTGCATCGGGCACGAGTATCGACCCTCGACTCCCGTGGGCGCCGCCCGGCCGTCGGCCGAGAGCGACGCGAAGATGGTCGTTGACACGAACATGCCCGGCTTGAGGACGTGGTCCGGGTTCTCGATGTGGACGGGCACCCGCACCGTTCGGGTCGTCTCGTTCACGATGGGCTGGACGAACGTCACCAGTCCCTCGAACTCCCGCCCCGGGAGCGCCTCGGCAGTAATGCGGACCCGCTGCCCGTACCGAATCCACGGCAGCTCCATTTCATAGATCTCCAGGTACACCCACACGCTGTCGAGATTGGCGATCCGGTACAGAGGGTCGCCCGCCTCGAACGCGGCGTGCTCGACGATCGACTTCTCGATGACGGTGCCGCTGATGGGCGAGAAGAGCGTCACCCGGTCGGCTATGCGCTTGTTCTCGACCAGATCAGTGATCTGGGAATCGGTCAGGCCCAGCAGCCGCAGCTTGGTCCTCGCCGTCTCCACCAGCGGCCCGTTGGCCCCGCCCTGCAGCGCGATCAGGAGTTCCTGCTGCGCGACGAGCAGCTCGGGGCTGTAGACCTCCGCGAGGTGGTCGCCGGCATTGATCTCGATGCCGGTGAAGTTCACGAACAGCCGCTCGGCGTAGCCGTCCACGCGGGGGGTTATGGTCGCCAGGGCCGATTCGTTGTACTCGATCTTGCCGACCGCGCGGACCTCGCGCGCGAGCGGCCGCCGTTCAACGGCCACCGTCTCAACGCTCGCCATCGCCAACGCGTGGTCGGAGAGTGTGAGCATGGGCGGACCGTCGCCCGACCCTTGGGCGGAGTCCGCTGGGATCAGGGGCATCTCGCAGATGGGGCAGTTGCCCGGACGGTCAAGCCGAACCTGGGGGTGCATGGAGCACGTCCAGATCTGCTTGGCCGCCGGCGGCGCTGCCGCGGCCGAGGCGCCGGCGGGCGCTGGCGACGAGGTGGCGGAACGACCGGCGAGGAACCCGACGGCGGCTGCGGCCGCCAAGCAGACGATCAAGACGGGGACAAACAAGCGGCGTTTCATGGGAGGGCCTCCCTGGGAGCGGTCTGATTGGATGACTGGGTCTGTGTGTTCGGTGAGAGCACCGGAGCGCCGGCGGGCGGTACGCCCTCGATGCTGAGCGACAGCGCGGCCAGAGTCAGCTCTCGCTGGGTCCGTGCCTCGATGAGGCCGAGCTCGAACGCCAGGAGTTGCCGCTGGGCGTCGATCAGGTCCAGGAATGAGGACCGGCCCGTGGTGTACCCCGACCTGGCCACTTCCAGCGACTGTCTTGCCCGGGGAATGAGCTTCTCAACCAGGAGGTCTATGTTGCGGGAGCTCTCCCGGTACATGTAGAGCATGGACGCGAGCTCAGCCGCGAGCGAGATTTGCTCCGCGGTCAGCCGCGCTTCGGCGCTCTGCTTCTCCGCTTGGGCGGCCGCGATCTCCGCGGCGGTCTTGTCGCGCCAGATCGGCAGCGTCATGCCCGCCGACGGACGCCACAGCACCGGGTTCGCCTTGACGTCCGCCTCGATCCCGATGGAAAAATCCGGTACGCCGCTGGTCCTGGCGAGATCGAGCATCGCCTCGGCCCGCCGCACGTCGGCCGCCATCCCCCGGAGCGAAGGGTTGCGCTCGAGGGCGGCGGCGAAGATCGCGTCGGCGGACTGCGGAGCCGGCGAGGGTTCGAACGCGCTCGGAACCGCGGGATCGGGTGCGGCCGCGCCCAGGCCGAGCGCCGCCTTGAGTTCAGCCAGCAGCACGCCGCGGGAGTCCTCAAGATTCTCGATCTGCGTCGCGAGTTGCTCGCGGTCGATCTGGGCCCGCAGCACATCCTGGAGAGTGACGCGCCCGGCGGCGTTCTGCGTCTGGGCGATCTGCTCCAGGTCGGCCAGCAGCGAGAGGGTCGCCCGCTGAACGCGGACGGTCTCTTCAAGGAAGTGCAACCGGTAATACGCGGACTTCACTGCCAGCGCCGTCCGCAGCACCTCGGCCTCGAAGGCGAAGTAGCCGACCGCGGCCTCTCCGGCGGCAACATCGCCCGCGGCGCGGAGCTTGCCCGGCCCGGGCAGGTCCATCATCAGGCCCGGCATAAGTGCCTCGATCATGTTCGTGATGTCGGCCTCGAAGGTCAGCCGCGGATCGGGCAGAGACCGGGCCGGGGTGATCCGCTCCACGCCGGCCGCCCACTGGTAGTAGGACGCCTCGACGCGCGGGCTGTTGAGCATGGCGAACCGGAGAAGATCGGCCAGCGTGCTCGCCGCGGACAGATCCGGCAGGGCTGGCCTCGCGTCCCCCGGTCGGAACACCCGCGCGACCGAGTTGAGGTCCGCGCGGCGCTCTCGTTCGGTGGCGGTCGGTGCCCCCGCGCAGGCAGAGAGCAAGCCGGCGCAGGCGGCGGTGAGCATGGTTCTGGCGATCGGACGTAAAGCGGTCTGGGTCATGAGCGGCCACCTTCCCATTGGGGATAGGGGACTGATCGGACGAGCCGGCCCGCACTGCTGTGCGACGCGGCGGTCAGGAACCAGCGGCCATTGGCAGAAGGCGCGCAGGAGCGAGATGGTTGACTTGGGGAGAGGACGCCGGCCGCAGAGTGCGGCAGTCAGCGTTCACGCGGTGAAAGGGCAGAGCCGCTACACCACGAGCGCGCAATGCAGGCGCAGCAGCGAAGTTTGCGGCCGAAGTGGAACGTGCCCATGCCGAGCAGATCGGACCGCGAGCGCGGCGCCCGTGAGATCAGGCGCGAGGACCGGGAGGACTGCTACGAGAACCGGCGGCGAAAAGTCCGGACCCGGCTTTTCGACCCCGGACGAGCCGGTGTAGTGCTTGCCGCAGGTGCAGGGACCATCGGGCTTTTCCGTCGGATCACCAGGGGCAGCCGGAGAGGTATTAGATCCATCCTCACCAGGTGCTTCCGCTTTGGCGTGACGGTGGCATGCCGGAACGGCATCGTCCGGCGCGGCCGCCGATACGACGAGGGGTCGCCCACCATGACAACCTGCCTGACCACCCAGCCACGACCTGAAACTGCAGCAGCAGAACGGAATCGCCACCGCCAAGAGGAGGCTGACGAAGGCCCGGAATGGGCTGCCACGGTCGAGCATGGTCGGCGGCAGTATATACGCCAGGTGGCCCCCGGTTGTGCGGACGCTCGACGGTGCCTGCGAGAAGGGTGCTCCGCCCGCCAGTTAGGGGGCCTGGGGCACTTTTCGTGTGAGCGCGGCCCGGTGTCGCGCGTCAACCGACGACTATGATGGAAATACTTCGGCGGCCTCTGAGAAAGGGTTCGCCGGGGTTGTGGATACGGAGTTCACGACGCTCCGGTGCTGATCCGGTGCGTTTTTTGTTGCGCCGAAGGGGCGTGGCGGGCGGGGTTTGCGGGGGCCGCGGC
>CAZSLT010000039.1:3490-19804 GCA_964607595.1 uncultured Phycisphaeraceae bacterium | reverse complement strand
CGGCCCCCCTGACCGGTCTGGTACATTGATCGGTCCCCGTGCCCGCCCCCGCGCCGAGGGCCGGTTCGGGCGCGAATCCGCAGCCTTCGGGGCACCCGATGCCCCACCGGCCGCGTATCGACCTTTCCGCGGGGCCGCCCGGACCCCGGCCCGAAACCGAGCCAGAGAGAGTCACGAGCCATGAGTCTCAACTCCGACACCGTCGCCTCCCAGCCCATCGCACCGCACTGCACGCTGGACCCGGACGCCAAGCACGACCCCCACGCCACACGCTTCGGCAAGTTTCTGCAGGCCTGCATCAAGTTCGAGGCCTCGGACCTCCTGCTCAAGACCGGGACCACCCCCCGGGTCCGCCTCCGCGGCGCCCTCAAGTCCCTCGACACCGACCCCATCACCCACGAAGAGTTCGTCTCGATCGCCAAGCACATCCTCACCGAGGAGCAGTTCGCCGATCTCCACAAGTACGGCTCCGTCGACTTCGCCTACGACTACGACGAGGGCCACCGGTTCCGCGTCAATCTCTTCCAGGCCCGCGGCAAGCTCTCGGTCGCCGCCCGCCTCATCACCTCCAACATCCGCCGGTTCGAGGACCTCTACCTCCCCGAGGTCATGGCCGAGATCGCCATGCAGCCGCAGGGCATCGTCCTGCTGGCGGGCGTCACCGGTTCGGGCAAATCCACCACCATCGCCTCGATGCTCAACTATGTGAACGAGCGCAAGCCCGTCCACATCGTCACCCTCGAAGACCCCATCGAGTACATCTTCACGGACAACAAGGCCACCATCAATCAGCGCGAGATCGGCATCGACTGCCTCGACTTCAAGACCGGCCTGCGCGCCCTGGTCCGCGAGAACCCCGACATCGTGCTCGTCGGCGAGATGCGCGACTCCGAGACCTTCGAGGCCGCGTTGCACGCCGCGGAGACCGGCCACCTTGTCTTCGGGACCATCCACGCCTCCAGCGCCACCGAGACCTTCAGCCCCATCTACGACCTCTTCCCCCCCGACGAGCGGGATCAGGTCCGCAAGATCCTCGCGTACCAGATGCGCGCCATCGTCTATCAGAAGCTCCTGCCCACCCTCCACAAGGACATCCACCGCATCCCCGCCCTCGAGATTCTCATCAACACCGCGCCCGTGCGGAAGTTCATCCTCGAAGGCCGCGAGAGCGAGATCCGCGACATCATCCGCTCGCAGGAAGCCGAGCAGATCGGCATGATGGACTTCAACGCCTCCCTTGTGAAGCTCGTGGAGCAGGAATACATTCACACCCGGGTCGCGATGGACACCACGCCCAACGCCGACGAACTCCGCATGCGCCTCAAGGGCATCTCCTAACCGACGGGGCCTCAGCTCGCCATGACGACGCCACTCACCATCGCCTCCACGCTCCCTTCCATCCTCGGCGCCGATGGCTATTTCCTCGTCTCGCCGATCAAACCGATCCTCTTCCTGCTCCCCTTCGTCCTCTGGGCCTGGGTCGTGGCCACGATCCTCGACAAGGACGCGGCACGCTGGTACTTCAAGCGCGAGAACTGGAACTACGCCCATGTCGGCGCCGGCCTCGTGGCGCTGGGCGTCGTCCTCTTCGTCCCCGCGTCGTTCTGGATCACCTGGCCCATCATGATCGTGATCCTCGTCGCCGACCTCGGCATTTACGCCACCCTCCGCAACAACGACAGCCGCGTCCCCGACGCCTTCAAATGGTCGCTCGACTTCGAGAAGATGGCCAAGGCCCGCGCCGCCAAGGCCGCGGCCAAAAAGACCCGTCAGGTCACCATGACCTTCCGCGACGCCGCCGGCAAGGAAGCTCCCGTCCCGGCCAAGGAGTCGCCGCTCTACGCGGTCCGTGCGCACGCCGAGTCGCTCATGGCCAATCTGCTGGACTCCCGCGCCACCGAGCTCGAGATCGCCCCGGCGCGCGACAAGCAGTACCGCGTCTCATACCTCATGGACGGCGTCCGCCAGCCGCACGAGCAGCTCTCGCCGGTCGACGGCGCCGCGATCATCGACTTCATCAAGTCCGCCGCGGGCATGGATGTCAACGACCGCCGCCGGAAGCTCAAGGCGCCGCTCAGCATCACCCGGCCCGGCGGCGTCCCCAAGACCGCCCGAGTCATGACCTACGGCGCCTCGGCCGGCATGCAGCTCTCGCTGCTGCTCGATCCCGAGTCGCAGGTCAAGCGCCGCATCGAGGAGCTCGGCCTCTTCCCGAACCAGCTCGACGATCTCAAGCAGATCGTCTCGGAGATGTCGGGCGTCGTCCTGCTCGGCGCGCCCAAGGACAACGGCGGCACCTCGACGCTCTACGCCCTCGTCCGCGCCCACGATGCCTACACCTCCAATGTCCAGACCGTCGAGATGGACCCCCAGACGCAGATCGAGGGCGTGCGCCACAACGCCTTCTCGACCGAGCAGGGCGGCGAATACTCGACGACCGTCCGCTCCGTGCTCCGGCGCGACCCCAATGTCGTCGCCATCGCCGAATGCGACGACGCGACGGCCAAAGAGATCGCCCGCGCCGACACGCGGAACATCCGCGTGTATGTCCAGATGCCCACCGACGGCGCCATCCCGACGCTCCAGACCTGGATGAAGGCCGCGGGCGACCCCAAGCCCGCCGCCGCCTGCCTCCACGGCGTTGTCGCCCAGCGCCTCGTCCGCAAGCTCTGCACGAACTGCCGCGTCCCCTACCAGCCGACGCCGGATGTCCTCAAGAAGCTCGGCCTGCCCCCGGAGACCAAGCAGCTCTTCCGCAAGGGCGGCCAGGTCCTCATCAAGGACAAGCCCGACACCTGCCCCGTCTGCCAGGGATCGGGTTTCCACGGCCAGCTCGCCGTCGCCGCGGTTCACAACATCACCGCCGAAGACCGCGAACTCATCCGCGCCGGCAACTACGAAGGCCTCCGCGCCTCGTTCCGTCAGCGCAAGCAGCAGAGCATCCAGACCGCCGGCCTCCAGCGCCTCATGACCGGCGACACAACCGTTGAAGAACTCGTCCGCGTCCTGCAGGCGGGAGGCGGTTCTGGCGGAGCCGCAGGAGGGGGCGGCGCCCAGCCGCAGCAGCCCCGCGAGCGCTCCGCCGAGCGTCCGGCCGCCCCGACATCCCCGGCCGCGCCCGCCGACGCCTGATCACACCGACCCCGGAGTCTGCCGATGAATCTCCCGATCCTCAATGTCATCGTGGCGCTGGCCATCCTGGCCGTGCCCATCCTCTGGGCATCCAAGGGCAAGGGCTACGGCCTCTGGTCCGCGCTGCTCAATCTCATCTGCTGCATCGCAGCCGGCGGCATCGCCTTCGCTCTCTGGGAGCCGTTGGTCTACAAGTTCGTGCTCCCCATCGACAACAACAACAGTCTGCTCCGCAACATCGGCTGGAGCGCCTGCCTGCTGGCGCCCTACATCGTCTCGCTGCTCGTCCTGCGGATTCTCGTCGACACCTTCATCAAGGCCAATCTGAAGTTCTCCGACGCCGCGAACTTCGTGGGCGGGGTCGTCTTCGGCCTGGGCGCCGGCATCATCACGATGGGCATCATCGTGACCTCGTTCAGCTACATGCGTGTCTCCAAGGAGGCGCTCGGCTACGAACCCATCGGCGAGGACGGCGGCAACCTGATCTACGAGCACCGCCTCTGGATCCCCGTCGATGCGCTTACCGTCAAATTTTATGAGTCGCTCTCCAGGTTCGCCTTCGGCTCCGAGACCCCGCTCGCGCTGCACCGGCCCGACGCACACATCCAGGGCGCCCTGACCCGTTTCGTCGCCCACGACGACGACGACAAACGCATCGGCTACACCCACATCTCCCCCGACGCATTCAAGGTCCTGGCCCGCTACCAGATCGCCGACTCGGTCCCCACCGACACCCTCCTCACCGATACGATGACCCAGACCAACACGCAGATGGTCGTCGATATCCGGGGTAAGGAACTCGAAGGCCCCGCGCGGCTGTACGGATTCGTCATCCAGTTCCTGCCCGCGGCACGCGAGGCCAGCGGGCAGGTCGTCGTCGGCCCCGGCCAGGTCCGCCTCGTCTGCCGCGACGCCGACGCCACCGACGGCCACGCCTACAACCCCATCGCGATCATCGCCGAGTCCGACACCAAGGGCGTCCTCTTCCGGTACCCCGCCAACACCCCCGACTTCCTCGTCGGTTCCATCGGCAGCGCCGAGAGCACCGCCTTCGCCTTCGAGTTCGCCGTCCCGGCCGACCTCACGCCGACCGAGCTCCTCGTCCGGGGTGTCCGCGTCCCGCTCACCGGCGAACTCGCCGAGCCCAAGGCCGTCTACGAGACCGTCGCCAAGCGCGACGCGGCGATCAACGGCCGACGCATCTTCGAAGACCTCGGCATCAGCGTCGGCGGTGTCGGCCTGGGCACCATCGACACCTCGCAGGCCGTCATGATCCCCTTCGACAACCGCGGCATGCCGGACGGCCTCCTCTTCGGCGCCAACCTTCCCTACGGTTACAACCTCCATGTCACCACCGCCAAGGGCGGCTTCCTCCTCGATGCCAACAACAAGATCACCAACGGCGAGACGACCCGCCCCACCGCCGAACTCACCAGCCGCGATGTGCCGCGAAATCTCCGCGTGTCGGAGATCGCCATGCCCGGCGACTCCCGCATCGTGCAGGTCACCGTCGCTCAGCGGTCGCAGCTCTCGGAGTTCGGCAAGGCGCTCGACCAGGCCCCCGACAAGAAGAAGCCGCCGTACCTCATCGCCGACGACGGCCGCGCCTTCCCCTGCGTCGGCTTCGTCTACAGCGACGGCACGGATGCCACCATCCGCTTCCGTCCCGACGCCCTGATCGATGCGTACGACCGTCTCCCCCAACTCTCGGTTTCGAAGCGCGAAGAGTCTCTCGTGCTCTTCTTCCTCGTCAATTCCGACTCGAACCTGACCGGCCTCTCGCTGGGCACCACGCAGGTCGCGACTTTCCCGCGCTCCGTCCGGCAGCAGTAATCCCGGACGCGGCACAACGATCCCCGGATCCATCTACAACGCAAAAGGGCGTGGCTCGGAGCCACGCCCTTTGTCGTTCATGCGGTCTGATCGCGGATCGAGGCCGGTCAGTCCTTGGCCCGCTCCGACTTGCGGGCACGCTCGGGCTTGTCGCCCTTGGCGGGCTTCTCGGCCGCGGCTTCCGCCGACTTCTCGACCGGGTTGCCCTCCTCGTCGAACTCGATCTCCGAGCGATCGGACTTCACATCCAGCTCGCGGTCCGCCACGACCCACAGCTTGATCGTCGCCGTCAGGTCCGACTCCGGCCGGATCGTGACCTCGTACGAGTCGATCCGCTTGATCGTCTGCGACAGGCGGACATCCCGCGCCCGGACGATCATCCCCTCGGCCTTAAGCGCCTCGGCGATGTCCTGCTGCGTGACCGATCCGTAGAGCAGCCCGGCGTCGTTGCACGACCGCTGGAGCGTGACCTCCATGCCGTCGAGCTTCGACACGAGCGTCTCGCGCTCCTTGCGCTGCTCGGCGAGCTTCCGCTCCGCCTCGGCGCGGCGCGCCGCCAACTGCGAGATCAGTTCCTCGCTCGGCGCCGTCGCCAGCTCACGGGGGAGCAGGAAATTCCGCGCATACCCCGGGCGGACATTCACCACATCGCCCACGATTCCCAGCCCCTCGACCGTGTCGAGAAGCAACAGTTCAACGCCCTTGGCCATCTCCGCTGTCCTTTCTTCAATCTCGAAAGTTCAGGAGCCGCAACACCGCGGCCCCAGCGACCTGTCTCAAAACTGGCTCACGCTCAGAACGGGATGTCGTCGTCCCCGATCGGCTCGTACGACGCCTGACGCGAACCCGCGCCCTCGGCGCGCTTCGCCCCGCCCCCCCCGCCGCCGTTCCCGTCCGGCTTGCTGTCCACGAATTGGAAGCCCTCGACCACGACCTTCAGCTTCGAACGGTTCTGGCCGTCCTTGTCCTGCCACTGGTCCAGCCGCAGACGACCCTCGATAAACACCGGGCGGCCCTTCTTGAGGTACTGGCTCAGCACCTCGGCCGAGCGGCCGAACGCCTCGCAGTCCACGAATGTCGTCTCCTCGCGGTTCTCGCCGTCCGCCGTGCGGAACCGACGGTTTACCGCCAGCCCCACCGTGCACACCGCGGTGTTCGAGTTCGGAAGATGCCTCAGCTCCGGGTCCCTCGTCAGGTTCCCCATCAGCAGCACCTTGTTGTAACTCCCGGCCATCGGTCACCTCCCGCGGCCAGCGCCCGTCCGGCGCTCGCCAGTCATTCGTACAACAACCCGACAGACAGACTTACGCCGAAGCCCCGGCCTCTTCCTCGGACATGTCCGAGTCGTCCATGTCGCGCGGAGAGTCGCTCGCCGTGGCGCGCTCCATCTCGCGGTCGCGACGCATCTTCGCCTCGACCTCAAGCTCGCCCGCGGCGTCGGCCACCCGCATCTCCTCCTCCGTCAGATGATCCGCCTTGAGGATCATGTGCCGCAGCACCAGCTCCGACAGATTGAAGTCGCGGTCGATCGGCGTGATCGCGATCGGATCGCAACGGAAGTAAGTCAGGATGTAGAACCCGCGCTTGTTCTTGGCGATCTCGAACGCGAAGCGGCGCTCGTCCCACTTCCGCAGCGCCAGAATCTCCGCCCCGTTCCGCTCCAGCGCGTGACGGATGAACGCGATCGCATCGCTCAGCTCCGCCATGCGGTTCTGAGCGATCACGAACATCCCCTCGTAGCAGCTCGACCGACCCTTGCTCGTCGCCATTCCTTGTTCGCCTTTCCTCTAATGCAGGTGCGCCCCACCGGGCGCCCGATCAACCGTTGTCTTTGACGCCGCGATCGGCGCGCTCCGGCGTGGTGCCGCCGTCGCCCGCGTCGCTCACATTGAACCGATTCATCGCGGTGTCGATCCCGCGCGTCGCCCAGGCCCGGGCCGCGTCGCACGCGCGGTCCAGAGCCGGCTGTAATCCCGCCAACTGCTCGGCCGTGAACCGCCCGAGCACATAGTCCTTCTGCGCGATCCGTCCCTGGGGGGAGGGGGCGTCCACCCCGATCCGGCACCGCGCGTAGTCGCGCGTCCCCAGCGACCGCTCGATGTCGTCGAGCCCGTTGTGGCCGCCCGCCGAGCCCGTCGCGCGGACCCGGATCGTCCCGCACGGCAGCGCCACATCGTCCACCAGCACGAACACATCCCGCGTCGGGTCCAACTTGTAGAACCGCACCGCCTGGCTCACGCTCCGGCCCGAGAGGTTCATGTAGGTCATCGGCTTGAGCAGCACGCACCGCTCCTCCTGCCCCGGCCCCTCGCCGCGACCGCCCGGCGACGGCGGCATGACCGCCTCCACCGCCAGGCCCTCGAAACGCTGGCGCGGGATCGCTCCGGGCGCGTGCCGGTCCTTCAACCGGTCCAGCGCCAGAAAGCCGGCGTTGTGACGCGTCGCCGCGTACTCCGCCCCGGGATTGCCGAGCCCCACAATCAACTTCACGACCCCTTCGGCTCCTCTTTCTTGGCCGTAATGACCTCGGGCTGCGTCGCGTCGGCCCCGCCGGCCGCCGCCGCCTCGCCCGCTTCTTCCGTCTCCTTGACCACCGTGATCGACGCCAGCACGCTCTCGGCGTCCATCGCAAGCTCGATGCCCGCGGGCAGCTTCACATCGCCCGCGTGCAGCGCCTCGCCCGTGCCCAGCCCGGAGATGTCGACATCGATGTGGTCCGGCAGCGCGGCCACGGTGCAGCGGATCGTCAGCGCCGTCACCGGCTGGACGAGGATCGCACCGGCCGACTTCAGGCCCACGGCCTCGCCGATCATGCGGATGTGGACCTGCGCCGTGATCTGCTCGTTGAGGTCCACGCGCATCAGGTCCGCGTGGACGACATTCGTCCCCAGGTGGTCGAACTGCAGGTCCTTCAGCAGCACCGTCTCCTCGCCCTTCTGGCCGGGGATCGACAGCGAGAAGACCCGCTCGCCGCTGTGGAAGTAGCGCAGCGTCTCCTTGGCCTCGAGACTGATATGCACCGGGTCCACGCCGTGCCCGTACACCACCGCCGGCAGCAGCCCCGCCGCACGCTCACGCGCCGCGTACCGCGAACCGACCTTCTCACGCTTGTGAACCTTCAGAGTATGTGAACTACGCATCGCTCATTGCTCCGCGGCACGCCGCTCCGGCGCGCCCTCTCGTGGGTTATCTCTTGCTCTGCCAGACCTTCTTGAACAAGGCGCTGACCGACATGTTGAAGTGAATATGGTGAATCGCGTCCGCCAGCAGCTTGCCGACGCACAGAACCTCGAGCTTGTGCCGCACGGGCTCGAACCGCCCGTCGGCCGGGATCGTGTTGGTCACGATCACCTTCTCGATCGAACTCTCCGCCAGCCGAGCCGCCGCCGGGCCCGCCATCACCGCGTGCGTCGCCGCGACGATCACCCGACGCGCCCCCTGCGCCGTGACGATCTTGGCCGCCTCGCACACCGTCCCGCCGGTCGAGATGATGTCGTCCACCATCAGCACCGTCTTGCCCTTGACCTGCCCGACGATGTTCGAGGTCACGACATGGTCGCCCGACAGCCGCCGCTTGTCGATGATCGCCAGATCGCCGCCCAGCATCTCCGCGTACATGTTGGCGATCTTCACATTGCCGACATCGGGGCTCACCACCACCAGCTCGCCCAGTTCCTCGCGCCGCTCGGCGAAGTACTCGCTGAACACCGGCGCCGCGGCCAGGTGGTCCACCGGCAGATCAAAGAACCCCTGGATCTGCGCCGCGTGCAGGTCCAGCGCCAGCACGCGCCCGAACCCCGCCTCCGTGATCAGGTTCGCCACCAGCTTCGCCGTGATCGGCGTCCGCCCGCGCTCCTTGCGGTCCTGCCGCGCGTACCCGTAATACGGAATCACCGCCGTGATCCGCTTGGCCGACGCCCGCATCAGCGAGTCGCCGAAGATCAGCAGTTCCATCAGGTTGTCGTTCACCGGGCGGCAGGTCGAGAGCACCACGAAGCAGTCTCGCCCGCGCACATCCTCCTCGATGTGAACGATCAACTCGCTGTCCGGAAACACCTCGGTCCGCGCCTCGCCCAGCGGGATCCGCAGGTGCTCGCACACCCGCTCGGCCAGCCCGACACAGTGCCGCCCCGCGAACACTTTCATCCCGTTGCCCGACTCTTGCTGGCTCATCGACCCGCTCCCGCGCCAGGCGCCGCCGGGGACTGCATCCGCGACCGCAGGATCGCGTCCACTTCCATCAGTTGCTCGTGCGTGTTGATCGACAGCACATCCTCGGCCGGCACCGCGTCGATCACCTCGACCCGGCGGCCCGCCGCCTGCAGCAGCGCCGGCACATCCGTCAGGTAGTACTCACCCCCCACCGGATCGCGCCGCACCGCCTGCAGCGCCTCGAACAGCGACCGCGCATCGAAGCAGTAGTAACTCGGGTTCACCTCCCGGATCGCCCGCTGTTCCTCCGTCGCGTTCTTCTCCTCGACGATCGCCTTGAACCGACGCTTCTCGTCCCGCACGATCCGTCCGTACCCCGAGGGGTCGTCGATCACGCTCGTCGCCAGTGTCGCCGAGGCGTCCTTGACCACATGCCGGTCCAGCAGCGCCCGCAGCGTCGACGCGCGGATCAGCGGCCCGTCGCCCGCCAGCACGAACACCGCGTGCCCGCTCTCTTTCCGCTCCGTCGCGAACAGCGGCTCGGCGCACTGCACCGCGTGCCCCGTGCCCATCTGCTCGCTCTGCACCGCGAACTCGATCGTGGCCTTCGCCCCGCCCACACCCTCATACCCGTCGAAGATCGACTCGACATGCTCGCGCCCGTGACCCACCACCAGCACAACACGCGAACACCCCGCCGCGACGCACGCATCCACCACCCAGCGCACCATCGGCCGGTCGCACACCTCGCGCGCCACCTTGGGCATCGCGCCGCCGAGACGCTTGCCCTTGCCCGCCGCCAGAATGATCGCCGACAATGATTTCATCGTGTCTCGAGTCACCACCCGCAAAGCACCGACGGCAGAACTGGCCCGCAAGGATTCGAACCTTGACCGACTGGACCAAAACCAGCTGTGCTACCGTTACACCACGGGCCAATGTTGGCGGTGCTGCGTTTCTCCGCTTGCTCCGCGAACGCTCTCACGCTCGCTCATTCATCACATCCGGGGCATCCGAACCCACACACGAACCACGCGACGCGGCTCATGCACGGGCCCGACCTCGAACGATCAGAGCAAGCACACGCGACCGCGGCAATTCCTCTCCGGGGCTGGACCTCCACGCATGCCGCGTCTTGGATGCCCATGCCCGCGCCTCGCCCCACCGGGGTTCAACACCGGTGCGGCTCCGTCACGGTCGGCCCCATGGCGGAGAAGAGGCGGTAGTGTACGAACCCCGCCCGGACTCGCAAACTCACCCATGAACCAACCCGCCGCCAACAGCCGCCAGCCCCCACGCCTGACCGTGATCTGCGGGCCCATGTTCGCCGGGAAAACCACCGAACTCATCCGACGCGTCCGCCTCCTCGCCGACGCCGGAACCCCCGTCACGGCCCTGAAACCGCGCCTCGACACCCGCTACCACCCCACCCATCTGGCCACCCACGACGACCGCCTCCACCCCGCCGCACCCATCGACGCCCCCGCCGACCTCCTGGCCCACCCCGGAGCCATCGCCCTCGACGAGGCCCATTTTTTCACCCAGGGTCTCCTCGACGCGGTGATGGCCCTCCTCGCCCGCGGCAGCGATGTCCTTCTGGCCGGGCTCGATCGGACAAGCATGAACCAGCCCTTCGGCGAGATGGCCCGGCTCCTCATCGAGGCCGACGAAGTGGTCAAACTCACCGCCCCGTGCGCCATCTGCGCCGGCCCGGCCGTCCACACCATCCGCCTCTTCGACTCGACCGAGGACATCGTCGTCGGCGGACCCGGCATGTTCGAGAACCGCTGCCGCGTCCATCTCAACCGCCCGCGTTGATCCAAAAAGCGAGCAAGCCGCCCGATCCGGGCGGCCCGCTTCGCAAGATCCCCTCAGCCCCTGGGTCGGATCGTTAGGAACGCCGGCGACGCGAACCGAGCATCGCCGCGCCCATCATTCCAAGCATCGCGGCGCCCGGCGCGGGCACCGGCAGGATCAGATCCTGCGAGTCCGCGCTCGTCAGCGCCATCAGCGGGGTGGAGTCGGTCCAGCCGCCGCCCGTAATCTGCGCCCACCACGCGTTGCCCTGCGCCGTGATCGCGATCGACTGCGCGTTCGTCGTCGAAAGTCGCGTCAGGCCGCTGGTGAGGTTGAAGTCGTTATCGCGGATGAGTTCCCAGATGATGATCTGGAATGCGCCCGCCTTGACCGAACTCGTCATCGAGTCCGCATAGGCATTGGCCCACAGGATCTCGAGGCGCGACGCCTCCAGCGCCGTCAGGCCCGGGTGCGTGTCCGTGAGCGTCCCCGTGGAATACAACGCGCCCTGATCGTCGTCGGGGTTGTCCTCGAACGAGAGCGTCTGCGTCGGTTCAAGGCAGTACGTCCGGAACTGCTCGTAACTCATCCCAGTCCCGGTCGGGTCGATCTCGAGATCGAAGGTCCCCATCGGGAGGTTCACCAGCGGGCTGCCGAAGTTCGTCCCGCTGGGTGAACTCTGGGTGCCCGTCAGGTAGTACGCGAAGTTCACGCCCGGTGTCGAGGAGCCGCCCACAGCATCCCGGACACGATACATCCCCGCCTGCGCCGACGACGCGAAAACCGCGACGCCGACAGCCGGCGCCATACGCCATAGCCGTCCCATGACAACCTCTCTTATTCCGGGCCTGACTCGCCCTGTGCTGACGAACTCAAGTGCCCTGTGCGGGGGCACCGTCACACACCATACCGTCGGAATCACTGACTGCAAGACCGGCTCAATCGACGCAACCGGATTTTACCGCTCGCCCCGCACCGCCCCACCAACGACCGGTTCGAAGCCGTTCAAACCGAGTTCTTATCGGTCCGTCCCGCAGAGACCTCACCCGCGATCGCCCGCTCGCTGAGAAGGTCGTAACAAGTCGCAAGCAACCCGACGACCGGGAACCTCGAACCCTCGAACGGGCTCGGGCCCAGCCGGCGCAGCAGCGCATGACGAACCTCGGGTTTGCGGATCGGCGTCGAGATCGACTCCAACTCCTCCCCGGCATCCCAGAATCGGTCAACGCACGCCTCCAGGGGTTCCACCCGCGCTTCGGCCGCGCCCAGCACGCTGGCGACCCCGCCCGGAGTCGGCGCCACGCGCGTCCCGCTCCGCTTCTCGCGCAGCCGCTCCAGCAGTTCCTCCGCGCCGAGCCCGCGCAGCCGCATCACCGCCGTTGGCCGCGACGCCAGTTCCTGCCCCGCGATGAGCGCTGCGCACACCGCGTGCTTGCACCAACCCCCGCCCCCCCCACCCCCCACCGCCCCCGGCGCCGAACCCTCGACCCTTCCCTCCGGACCGGGCGGCGACACCGACACACCACACTCGCACGACACCGTCAAATCCCCCACGATCGGCGGCAGCAGCGCCAGGCCCAGCCCGTCGAAGAGCGTGATCAACTCCTCCGGCACCTGACCCGTCAGCAGCGCCGCCGAATGGCTCGATTGATCGGCCAGCGCCTCGCTCACCACCCGCCACTGCGCCTCGCCGAACACCGGCAGCGCGATCCGCACGCGGTACGCCTGGTACCGACGGCCCTGCACCCGCGCCTCGATCGCGCCCGGGGCCAGCAGGCACTCGCGGGTCTGCCCGTCACGCGCGTACACCAGGCCCTCGGCCATCGCCGTGCTCGACGCGGCGCGCGACACCAGCGCCCCCCAACGCCCCGCCACGCCGGTCCATTCCGGCGGCCACGAGTCCGTGAACCGCACGCCGCCACGGACCTTCCGCGCCTTCTCCGACACCGCACGCGGCCTGCCGAACGATCCCTGCGGGGGCAACATCGATCAATCTCCCTCGTCGCCCATCGCGTCCGGACGCAGCGACAACACATCGCGCAACTGCGAAACGCTCATCTCCGTCAGCCAATCCTCGCCGGAGCCGATCACATCCTCCGCCAGCGCCAACTTGCTCTCGATCATCTCGTCGATCCGCTCCTCAAGCGTCCCGCCCACCACGAACTTGTGCACCTGCACCGCCTTGGTCTGACCGATGCGGAACGCCCGGTCCGTCGCCTGGTTCTCCACCGCCGGGTTCCACCAGCGGTCAAAGTGGAACACATGGCTCGCGGCCGTCAGATTCAGACCGACGCCGCCCGCCTTGAGCGACAGCACAAACACGCCCGGCCCGCCGGGCCCTTCCTCGCTCTGGAACCGCTCGATCATCTTCTCGCGCTGCGCGTTGGGCGTCCCGCCGTGCAGGAAAAGCACCTCCCGGTCGAACGCGTGGCGCAGCATGCCCGCCAACAGGTCGCCCATCTGGCGGAACTGCGTGAACACCAGCGCCTTGGCGCCCTCGCTCAGTACCTCGTCGAGCATCTCCAGCAGACGGATGCACTTGCCTGAGCGCGCCGCGTCCGCCACCGCGCCGCTCTCCACATCCCGCGACAACTGCGAGGGGTGGTTGCAGATCTGCTTGAGCCGAACGAGCGTCGTGAGCACCATGCCGCGCCGCTGGATGCCCTCGGTCCGGTCCACCTCGGCAAGCATCGTCTTGACGGCGTCCTCGTACATCGACGCCTGCTCGCGCGTCAGGCGGCAGTACTCCTTGGTCTCCATTTTGTCCGGCAGGTCGCTGATCACCAGCGGGTCGGTCTTGAGCCGGCGCAGGATGAACGGACGCACGAGTTCCCGCAGCCGCCCCCGCGGCGCCGGGTCGCGGTGCCGCTCGATCGGCACGCTGAACACCCGCCGAAACTCCCCCTGCGAGCCGAGCAGACCGGGGTTGCAGAAGTCCATGATCGACCACAGCTCGCTCAGCCGGTTCTCCAGCGGCGTGCCCGTCAGCGCGATCCGCCGCGGCGACTCCAGCCGCCGCACCGCCTGCGCCTGCTTGGCGTGCGGGTTCTTCACATTCTGCGCCTCGTCGAGCACCACCCGCCGCCACTTCACCTGCTCCAGCAGCAACGAGTCGCGGTGCGCCAGCGCGTAGGTCGTGATCAACAGATCAGAGTCCAGCGCGGCCCCCAGGAACGCCTCACCCGTCCGGCGCTCCGGCCCGTGATGCACGATCGCCCGCAGCGACGGCGCAAACCGGCCCGCCTCGCGCTTCCAGTTCCCCACGATGGACATGGGCACGACCAGCAGCGTCGGCCCGACTTCTCCCGCCCCGGCCCCCGCCCGCACCGCCTCCTCGCGCTCGTGCATGAGCAGCGCCAGCAACTGAATCGTCTTGCCCAGGCCCATGTCGTCCGCCAGGCACGCGCCAAGACCGATGGAGTCGAGGAACGCCAGCCACGACAGCCCCTTCTGCTGGTATGGGCGCAGCTCGCCGTGGAACCCCGCCGGCACATCAAGCATCTTGAACGACGACTCGACGCCGTTCGGGTCTAGCAGCCCGGCGATCCACCCCGTCGCGTCGATCCCCAGCACCGGCACGCCCAGGGCGCCGCCGTCCGTCGCGTACGCCAGCCGCAGCGCCGCACCCACGCCGATGTTTCCGCCGGGATTCGCTCGGATGAAGCTCACCGCCGCGCGAACATCCTCGGGGCGGATCTCCACCCAGCGCCCGTCCACCCGCACCAACGGCGCCCGCTGCGACGCCAGCCGCTCGAACTCCGCCATGCTCAGCGGCGTGTCACCCACCGCCAGCCGCCATTCGTACGAGACCATCGTCTCAAGCCCGAGCATCGCCCGCGTCGCTCCCGGCGCGCCGCCGCTCTCCTCCTGCCCCGGGGGCCGCTCGTCGGAGCTCAGTTGCAACCGCGCGCCCAACCGCGCCGCAGGCGTCTCCCACCACGCCGGCACCTCGACACCGAACCCCTGATCGACAAGCAGCGCCCGCGCCTCGCGCAGGAACTCGTACGCCTTCACCGTGCTCAGTTCAACCTGCGTCGGCTTGGCCTCTTCCAGCACTTCCTCCAGCGGCCCGAACAGCCGCGCCGCCCGCCCCACCTCACCGAGCAGCAACTCCTGCGGCTGGTCGACACGCCGGCCCTCGACCGTCGCCCAGTCGCCGTGGAAACTCCACACATCCTCCGCGTCGATGATCAGCCGATCCTTCTCCATCGACTGAAGATGCAGCGAGAGCGTCCACACCACATCCTCACCGGGCGGCGCCAGGTCCTTCAGCCCGCCGACGAACAGCGGCTCGCTCAGCCGCAGCAGCAGGCGCCACTCGCTGCTCCGCCCCTTGTCCTCGAGCTGCATCAGCCAGCGCCGCGTGACCCGCGCCAACAGCGCATCGCCGTTCGACCCGCCCGGCTTCGCCTCGATCACCGCCCCCTCGCCCAGCAGCCCGTTCAGCCACGCCACCGGCGCTTCCACCCCCGCGTCCCAACCCTCCAGCGCCTCGCGCATATTCTCCTGCACCAGCGAACGACGCACCTGCGCGTCCACCACCGCCGCGAGCATGTCGTCGATGATCGCGGCCCCGTCGTGCGCGAACACATCCTCGGCCGCACGCGCCGCCGCCGGCATCGAGCGCACCAGCGCCAGCACCTTGCCCGACGCTTCTTCATCGCTCAGCCACGGCCGCCACTGCCCACGCACGCCCCCTGCTTCATCACCCACCACCGCCGGCACCACCCGCTGCTGCGCCACCAGCGACACCGCCAGCCGCGCCGCCACCACGAAGAACCGCACCGATCCACCCGCCACGATCA
Source organism: uncultured Phycisphaeraceae bacterium (assembly GCA_964607595.1). GTDB lineage: Bacteria > Planctomycetota > Phycisphaerae > Phycisphaerales > UBA1924 > JACKHC01. The sequence continues at coordinate 4,085 of CAZSLT010000039.1, read as the reverse complement.
TCGCGCCCGCGTCGCCGTGCCCCACCGCCTCATCCACCAGCCCGTCGTGCGCCCGCTCGTCGAGGTCCTCCAGCGCCTCGAGCACGCCGGCGATCCGCGTCGCATCGAAGCCGATCGCCGAAACCCGCCAACGGTCGATCGAAGCGCCCGACGGGTCTGTCGCGCCGGACCCACGCAGGTGCGCCAGTTGCGGGCTTGTCAGCGGCATCCCCTCCACCGTCGGCAGCCGCAGCACCAACTCGCCGCGACGCGCCGCCTCGACCGCGCACACCGAACGCAACGCGCGCTCAAGTTCGTCGTGCTCCGCCGAGATCGGATGAAAGCCCTCGCCGCGCGGCGCGCGCTCCGACCCCTCTCCCCATAGCCACAGGAGGCCCCCGCTCCAGTTCGCATGCACCACAAGCATCCGCCCGGCTCCCTCCATGAAGCGCCATCCGTCGACGGAGCACTCCGCCAATGGGGATGCAGGGACTCGAACCCTGGACCAACGGCTTAAAAGGCCGCTGCTCTACCGACTGAGCTACATCCCCCTTCCCGCGAGGGAAGCGGAACAGTGTACCGAAGATCGTCGCACCCGACCGGGCCCCGCCCGGGG
>CAZSLT010000039.1:0-3480 GCA_964607595.1 uncultured Phycisphaeraceae bacterium | reverse complement strand
CGCTGGAATCCCCCCCGCCTCCCTGCGACACTCCCCCCATGCCTTTCAACGACGATTTCATCCGCGACAAGATCGCCCGCTCCGCCGAGGTCATTGCCTCCCTCGGCGTCATCGTCCCCGACATCCGCGACGCCATCAACGCCATCCGACGGTCCCTCGTCTCCGGCGGCTGCGTCTTCACCGCCGGCAACGGCGGGTCCGCGGCCGAGGCCCTCCACCTCGCCGAGGAACTCATCGGCAAATACAAGAACCCCCGCGCCCCCCTCCGCGCCATCTGCCTCAACGCCGACCCCACCGCCCTCACCTGCATCGCCAACGATTTCGGCTACGACGAGATCTTCGCCCGCCAACTCGAAGGCCTTGCCCGCAAGGGCGTCGGCGACTGCTTCGTCGGCTTCACGACATCCGGCAACAGCCCCAACATCCGTATCGCCCTCGAACGCGCGCGAGCGCTCGGTGTCACCACCATCGGCCTGCTCGGCAAGACCGGCGGGCCCTGCGCCTCGCTCTGCGACCACTCGATCATCGTCCGCGCCAACGAGACCGAGCACATCCAGGAAGCCCATCAGGTCATCCTGCACCTCATCCTCGAGGGCGTCGAGTCCCCCAACTAACGACATGCACGCCCCCGCGCCCATCCGCCTCGCCGACATCGCCCGCGCCGACCCCGCCTTCTTCGCCGAGCAGATGCGCCGGCTCTACGCCTCGGGCTTCTTCCCGATGGCCGACCCCGAAACCGGCGAGATCAACTTCTACGCCGCCGATCCACGCGGCATCCTGCCCTTGCGGGAGGGCGGGGGGGGCGACGGCCTCCGCATCCCCCGCACCGTCGAGCGCGACCTCCGCTCCGGCCGCTTCACGATCACCGCCGACACCGCCTTCGAGGCCGTCATGCGCCGCTGCGCCGACCCGCGCAAGGAGTCCCCCAGTTCACAGTCCGGCTCGACCTGGATCAACGAAGACCTCATCGCCGCGTACACCGTCCTTCACTCCCGCGGCATCGCCCATTCCATCGAAGCGTGGCGCCCCGACCCCGACACCGACACACCCCTCCTCGTCGGCGGCATCTACGGCGTCGCCTTCGGCCGCGCTTTCTTCGCCGAGTCCATGTTCCACACCCCCCAGCCACGCCTCCCCGACGGTTCGCGCGATCCGCTCGACGGCTCGGGCGCTTCCTCCGTCTGCCTCGTCGCCCTCATCCGCCATCTGGCCGCGTGCGGCTTCCACTTCTGCGACACCCAGGTCGTCACCCCCCATGTCGCCCGCTTCGGCGCGCAGTCCATTCCCAAATCCGAGTTCGACATCATGCTCACCCGCGCCATGCGCACAGAAACCCCGGACCTCTTCAACAAGATTGACTTCGGGTGACCTCACGCTCGCCGCCATGACTTCCCGGGTTGGGGGGGGAGGGCGCAATGTGAGCTAACACCCTCCATCCCCGATTTGCCATTTGGCCATTCGCGATTTGGCCCTTTGATCATTGCCCGCCGCCCCCCCTCCCCCCCGCTATCATCCCCGCCCCAAACCGCTCTCCCACTCCCTTCCACCGGAATCGCACCCATGGACGCAGGCATCGTCGGGCTGCCCAATGTCGGCAAGTCCACGCTCTTCAACGCACTCACCGCCGCGGGCGCCCTGGCCGCGAACTACCCCTTCGCCACCATCGAGCCCAATGTCGGCGTCGTCCCCGTCCCCGACCCCCGCCTCGACACCATCGCCTCATTCATCAAATCCCAGAAGATCATCCCCGCGGCACTCCGCCTCGTGGACATCGCCGGCATCGTCGCCGGCGCCTCCAAGGGCGAAGGCCTCGGCAACAAGTTTCTCTCCCACATCCGCGAAGTCGACGCCATCTGCCATGTCGTCCGCTGCTTCGAGAAAGCACCCGGCGGCGAGGACATCACCCATGTCGAGGGGACGGTCGACCCCATCCGCGACATCGAGATCATCGAAACCGAACTTATCCTCGCCGATCTCGAGACCGTCTCCTCGTCGCTCCCCAAGGCCGAACGCGCCGCCAAGTCCGGCGACCGCGACGCGGCCGCACGCCTCGAAGTCCTCCGCGCCCTCGCGCCCGTCCTCGAGGAAGGCAAGCCCGCACGCGGCATCGTCGAGTCCGGCGAATTCGGAACCATCGAGCAGCAGCGCGCCGTCAAGACCTTGGGGCTCCTCAGCGCCAAGCGCGTCCTCTACATCGCCAATGTCGACGAGGAGGATGTCCTGGGACAGGGCCCGCTGGCGACGAAAGTCCGCGCCCGCGCGGCCGAGGAGGGCATGGAGTGCGTCCCCGTGTGCGCACGCATCGAAGCCGAGCTCGCCGATCTCGACGGCCCGGAGAAACTCGAACTGCTCCAGTCCCTCGGCCTCTCCGAGCCGGCGCTGCACACCGTCGCCCGCGCGATCTACAAGGTCCTCAACCTGCAGTCCTTCTACACCGCCGGGCCGAAGGAAGTCCGCGCCTGGCCGATCCCGGTGGGCGCGACGGCGCCGAAGGCCGCGGGCGTGATCCACACCGATTTCGAGCGGGGCTTCATCCGGGCCGAGGTCTACTCGGTCGCCGATCTCATGGAACTCAAGACCGAGAAGGCCATCCGCGAGGCCGGCCGCCTCCGCACCGAGGGCAAGGGCTACATCATGCACGACGCCGATGTCTGCCACTTCCTCTTCAATGTGTGATCGACTCCGTCCTCCCCCGATCCCTATCGGGGGAGGTGCCGAACGAAGTGAGGCGGTGGGGGACTCGAAAAGTGTGCGTAACAGGTGAGGGATGCAGCAATCCTCGTTGGCTCGGAGAATCCCCATGAAACCCAACCGGCTCGAAGCGTTCTCCGACGGCGTCCTGGCGATCATCATCACCATCATGGTGCTCGAGTTGAAAGTCCCGCACGGGCACGAATTGAGCGATCTCAAGCCGCTGCTGCCGGTCTTCCTGACCTACATCCTGAGTTTCGTGTACCTCGGCATCTACTGGAACAACCACCACCACATGATGCACGCGACGCGACGCGTGAACGGCGCAATCCTCTGGGCGAACCTGCACCTGCTCTTCTGGCTCTCGCTCATCCCCTTCGCCACCGGCTGGATGGGCGAGAACCACTTCACGGAACTCCCCACCGCTCTCTACGGCTGCGTCCTGCTCGCGTCATCCGTGGCCTATTTCGTCCTGCAGCGCGCGATCATCGCCGATCAGGGCGACGACTCGCCGATCCGGCGCGCCGTCCGAAGGGACTACAAAGGCAAAGTCTCCCCGGTGCTCTACGCGGCCGCCGTGCCGCTGGCGTTCGTCACGCCGTGGATCTCGCTGTCGCTGTACATCGCCGTCGCGGTCATGTGGATCATCCCCGACCGCCGTATCGCCCGCGTCGCCACCGCCGGCGAATAATCCCCCCCTCCTCTCCCCCCGCCCCGCCTCCGCCGCCTCTCCCTCGGGGGGGGCGGGAGAGGGCAGCGTGAGGGCCTCAACTACTCCCCACTCTCCCG
>CAZSLT010000038.1:0-19977 GCA_964607595.1 uncultured Phycisphaeraceae bacterium | reverse complement strand
GTGATGAGCGCGGCGTGGGCGGTGGCCATGACCGAGGGGGTCTCCTCCTTTGGTACATAGCCGTGGACGATGATGTTCGATAATCCGCGCTGCGACGCTTCTTTGGCGACGGGTTCCTTCTTGGCGCCGCCGCCGATGAAGAGGAAGGAGACGGGGTCGGCGTGGAGTTCCTTGGCCGCGTCGAGGACGGTTTCGAAGTCGTGCCCGACGCCCATGTTGCCGAGGTAGAGAACGACGAGGTTGCCCGGGGGGATGAGTTCGGCGGCCTTGGGCCAGGGGGCGGGGCGGGCGTCGGCGGGGAAGAAGGCCAGCGGCTCCCAGTTGGGGATGACGGTCACGGGGAGCGCGTGGGGGGGGCGCTTCTTCGGCGCGTACTGGCTCATGAGCAGTTCGACCATCGCGGTGTCGAGGCAGACCAGGTGGTCGAGCCGGCGGAAGAGGAATCGGTTGAGGAAGCGCATGAGGCGCGAGGGCAGGCCGGTCTCCTTCAGCATGTCGGAGCGTTCGGCGGCCTCGGGGTAGCAATCCATGCACCAGAGAATCAGTTTGCAGCGCGGGTGCAGGAGTTTGTGCGCCACGCCGGTCAGCCCGATGAAGGGCGGGGTGGTGAGCGTGACGATGACATCCTGCCGCTTGAGCGTCAGCAGCCGCAGGAACGCCATCGCGTAGAAGACGCCGTAGTCGATGCAGCGGCGGATGGTGGTCTTCTTGCCGAGCTTGGGGGTCCAGACGCGGTGGACGCGCGGGTTCTCGTCGCGGGCGGCGCGGCCGTCGCGCGACTCCTCGACATACCCGCCCCGCGAGGCGACCACGGTGACATCGTCGCCCAGGGCGGCGCGGTGCTCGGCCAGCGAAGCCGAGAGGTGCGCGGTCGGGCTGATGTCGGGCGCGTAGAACTGGTTGATGATGGTGATGCGCATGCGCGTCGCCCCGCCCCAATCTTGGCGTGTCGCCCGTGCCGCGTCAGACGCGGGACAGATCGCTCATGACCTGGATCATCTCGTCCACGATCGCGTCGAGGGAGTACTTGAGCTTGAAGGTCGGGTAGTGGGCGTGGAGCTTGCGCAGGTCGGAGTAGTAGCAGATGTGGTCGCCGATGCGGTTCTGGTCGGAGTAGGTGAGCCTGGGCTTCTTGCCGGTGCGTTCCTCGATCATCGAGACGCACTCCATCAGACTCGCGGCGTTGGCCTTGCCGCCGCCGAGGTTGTAGACCTCGCCCGGGCGGGGGTTCTGCGCGAAATGCCAGAAGGCGTTGATGACATCGAACGAGTGGATCTGATCGCGGACCTGCTTGCCCTTGTAGCCGAAGATCGTGTACGGCCCTTCGCGCAGCGCGACCATGACGAGGTAGTTGAGGAAGCCGTGGAGCTCGACGCCCGAGTGCGTGGGCCCGGTGAGGCAGCCGCCCCGGAAGATGCCCGTCTTGAGCCCGAAGTACTTGCCGTACTCCTGGGCCAGCACATCGCCGGCGGTCTTGGAGGCGCCGAAGAGCGAGTGGAGGCAGTGGTCGATGGAGAAGGTCTCGGGGATGCCGTGGGTGAACGCGGGGTCGGCGTAGTCCCAGCGGGTCTCGAGCTCCTTGAGTTTGATGTGGTTCGGCCCGTCGCCGTAGACCTTGTTGGTCGAGACATGGATGAACGGCGCCTCGGGCGTGTGGCGGCGGCAGGCCTCCAAGAGGTTGAGCGTGCCGACGGCGTTCACATCGAAATCGTCGAAGGGGCGGGAGGCGGCCAGGTCGTGGCTCGGCTGCGCGGCCGCGTGGATGATGAGGTCGAACCTGTTGGACTGGAAGAGCTGATCGACGCCCTGGCGGTCGCGGATGTCGAGCCCGACATGGGTGAAGTGCTTGCAGCGTTCTTCGAGGCGCTGGCGGTTCCAGGAGGTATCGCCCTTGGGGCCGAAGAAGTCGGCGCGCATGTTGTTGTCGACGCCCGTGATGCGGAACCCGAGGTCGTCGAAGAAAGTGACGGCCTCGCCGCCGATCAGCCCGCTGGAGCCGGTTACGAGTACATGCATCTTGGCGAGTCCTTCCGGGAAAAGCGTCCGGTAACCCACGGGTGGCTGTGGGGCGGCGACAAGTGGATTGATCGGCCCTTCCGACGCCGGGCTTCACGCCCGTTCCGATGGGTGGGGGCGGCCGGGAAGGGATCGGGGGAGCGATGGTCGCGGATCGGTGGGGGGGCCGCAAGTCCCCCGGTGTCAGGATCGCGCAAGGATCGGCGGAGGGTGGAACAAGGGGAACGGCGGGAGGCCCGGGGATCGGCGGGGGGGGGCGGGCGGGGGGGAGTCGGGTCAGAACTGGAAATAGATGAATGCCTGGTTCGCGGCGGGCCACGCCAAGAAGAAGATCAACCCGGCGAGGAAGTAGATGACCGGGAGCAACGGACGCGGGGTTCGGTCGAGGCGGTCGCCCCAGCGGGTCGTGAAGAATCCGAAGGCGTGGCAGACGGCGAAGATCGCGGCCGCGCCCAGCGCGATGAAAGGGTCGCCCCGGCCGAGCCCGAGCGCCGAGAGTGCGATCTGGCCGTCGAAGAAGACGAACTTCTTCATGCAGTACAGCAACGCCTGGGTGTCGGTGACGCGGAAGATGAGCCACCCGAGCATCCAGAGGTAGGCGGTCACAGCCCAGCGGATGACGGTTCCGGGCTTGGTGTGCAGGAAGGCGTCGACGCGCGGGATGCGTTCGAGCCAGCCGCGCAGGAGGCGGTTGATGCAGAGCAGGCCGCCCTGGTATGCGCCCCAGATGACGAAGTTCCACGCCGAGCCGTGCCACAGCCCGCCCAGCACCATCGTGATCATCAGATTGAGGTAGGTCCGGGGGACGGAGCACTTGCTGCCGCCGAGCGGGATGTAGAGGTAGTCGCGGAGCCAGGTGGAGAGCGAGATGTGCCAGCGCCGCCAGAAGTCGATGATCGAGGTGGAGAAGTAGGGGAAGTTGAAGTTGAGCGGGATCTCGATGCCGAACATGCGGGAGACGCCGCGTGCGATGTCGGTGTAGCCTGAGAAGTCGCAGTAGATCTGCACGGCGAACAGCGCGGTGGCCAGCCAGATGGCGACGGTCGGCTGGCCGTAGGGGTCGGCGAAGACGAGGTTGACCATCGGCGCGATCCAGTCGGCGATGAGCACTTTCTTGACCAGCCCGACGAGAGCGAGGTTGAAGCCGGAGTGGATGTTCTGGACGCGCAGGCGCCAGGGTTCGTTGAGCGCGGGCAGGAGCTGATCGGGCCGGAGGATCGGTCCGGCGACCAACTGCGGGAAGTACGAGACATAGAGGGCCATGCGCAGCAGCGAGCTCTCGGCGCGGATGATGCCCCGGTAGGCGTCGATGGTGTAGGACATCGTCTGGAAGGTGTAGAAGGAGATGCCGACGGGCAGCGCGACCTCGAGCACCGGGAGCGAGAGGTCCTGGCCGAGCCACGAGCCGAAGCCCTGGAGGTTGCCGGCGAAGAAGCCGTAGTACTTGAAGAAGCCCAGCATCCCGAGATTCGAGACGACGCTGGTGATGAGGAATGCGCGCCGGCGGGCTCGTTCGGAGAGCTTGAAATACAGGCCGTAGAGCCCCGGGCCGACGACGGCGAACGCCAGGCAGACGATGAGCGCCGTTGTCGCGCCGGGCCAGTTCGGGTTGAACAGGACTTCGAGCCAGTTGCCGCTGGTGAGCGCGGGGTTGGCCTTCTCGGGGTTCTGGATGGCGGGCCAGTTGACCCCCAGGAAGATCAGCGAAGAGCCGGCGATCAGCCCGCTCATCTTCAGCCGTTTGCCGACCGAGAGCCGCACGCCCTGCATGCCCAGGGCCGCGGCATAATCGATCATCGTGCTCAGCAGGATCAACGAAAGGAATCGGACATCCCACCAGCCGTAGAAGACGAAACTCAGCAAAGTGAGCCAGTAGTGCTGCGGCCGAGCCCGCCGGAGCACAGCGATCCCTGCCAGCGCCGCCAGGAGAAGGATCACGAACTCGTAGGTCTGGAAGAGCATGGGGTCTCAGGGCGTGGCGGCGGCGGGCGTCGGTGGCGGGGCGGGGAGGTGCTCGGCGATGAAACGCGACAGTTCGGCGCGGCCAGCTTCGTTGGGGTGCAGGGCGTCGGCGAACTGATCGGCGGTCAGGAGCGAAGAGGCGTCGATGACAACGCCGGAGTGCGTTAACGCCAGCGCGTCCGCGGCTTCGCGGAGTCGCCGGGTCAGCCCCGTGTAGGCGTCGCGGAGTTCGGGGTGCTGCGGCGGGATGATGATGATGGGGATGGCCCCGGCGTCGCGGATGGTGACGATGAGCGGGGGGAGGGCCACGCCGTCCACGCTCTTGCCGTTGTCGGTGCGCCGGACGAGGGCATCGAGCGTGTCCTCGATATGGCGCCGGAGGCGCGGCCCGCCGATCGACGCGGCCATATTGAAGGGGGCGGTCCAGTCGTCGTCCGCCGGGGCTCGAAGGCCGCGACGAAGCACAAAGCGGAGGCGGTCGTTGATGGACCGAATCATCACCGGACGGAAGCGGATGTTCTGTGCGTAGCGGGAGGAGTCCAGCGCTCGCCGGGTCTCGGCGTCGATGCCGGGGAAGTCGAGCGGTCGCGGCAGGTTATCGGCGAACCCGGCGTAGGCGTAGGCATAAGCGCGGTCGCCGGGGATGGCGGGGGGTGTGCCGAGGTCCTCGGGCCGGAAGGAAAGGGCGACCGCCGCGGGCCGGGCGCGCAGCAGCGTCGGCAACTGCACGCTCATGGCGGTGGGGGTGTTGCCGTTGAGGGCGAGGTTGCGGGCGGCCCATCGCGGCTCGACGGCCTCGATGAGTGCGGCGTCGACGCCTTCGATCATGAGGGAGTCGCCGAGGATAAAGAGGGTGGGGCGGTCCGGAGTGAATGAGGCCGCAAACCCGGCCATCTCGGGGATGCGCTGGAGCTCGCTGCCCAGCCCCGCGCGGGGGAGGTAGACCGCGGCCAGCAGGAAGTACCCGAGGACAGCGCCCAGAGCGGGGGCCAGGACCCGCATCGCGACGGCCCCAAGGACCGATCTCCCGGCGTGGGGCGCCGGCGGGTCCGGCGGGGCGTGGCGCGGTGGGGGGTTCTCGGCTGGCATGGGGGCGTGAGTGTATCGGAGGGGTCGGCGTCGGCGGTTGAGAGGAAGGCGGCCGATGGTGTCGCTGACACGAATCTCACGGGGAATCCGGGCGGCCGAGGCCCCCGGCTTGCTAGCATGGTCGCCCCGCTCGCAACGGCCGATTCCGCCCTTCTTTCCCCGCCCCGGCCTTTGCCGGTCGGCCCGACGCGGGGACGGCGGGTGTGGTGGCCCCACCTATTTCGGAAGGATGCACCTTGGGAACGGTCAAAAGGATTCTGGTCACCGGCGGCGCCGGGTTTCTCGGTTCGCACCTGTGCGAGCGGCTGGTGGATCAGGGGCACGATGTCATCTGCCTGGACAACTTCTTCACGAGCCAGAAGGCGAATGTCTCCCACCTGCTCGGTCGGTCGAATTTCGAGCTTGTGCGCCACGATGTGACGCACCCGATCTGGCTCGAGGTGGATGAGGTCTACAACTTCGCGTGCCCCGCGGCCCCGGGCCACTACCAGTACAACCCCATCAAGACCATGAAGACCTCGGTCATGGGGGCGATCAACATGCTGGGGATGGCCAAGCGCTGCAACGCCAAGGTGCTGCAAGCCTCGACGAGCGAGGTGTACGGCGACCCGGAGGTGCACCCCCAGCCGGAGTCCTACCGCGGGTCGGTGAACCCGATCGGGACGCGGGCGTGCTACGACGAGGGCAAGCGCGCCGCCGAAACGCTTTTTATGGACTACCACCGGCAGAACAAGGTGAACATCCGGATCGTACGGATCTTCAACACCTTCGGGCCGCGGATGCATCCGTTCGACGGCCGGGTGGTGTCGAACTTCATCCGTCAGGCGTTGCGTGGCGAGGACATCACGATGTACGGGGACGGGAGCCAGACGCGGTCGTTCTGCTACCGCGACGATCTGGTGGAGGCGATCATCCGGATGATGAACGCGCCGGACTCGTGCATCGGGCCGATCAACATCGGCAACCCCGGCGAGACGACGATGAAGCAGCTGGCGGAGCTGGTGGTGGAGCTGACCGGGTCGAAATCGCGGATCGTCTACAAGCCGCTGCCGGCGGACGACCCCAAGCGCCGCGAGCCCGATATCTCGCTGGCGCGGAAGCACCTGAATTGGGAGCCGACCACGCCGCTGAGGAAGGGATTGAGCGAAACCGTGGCGTGGTTCCGGTCGATTGACATTGACTCGTACCGGGCGCCGACGCCCAACTATTGATCGAACGGACCGGACGAACGACGAGAGAACCCGCCCCCGCAGGGGCGTTGCAGGAGAGACGACGATGCGCCTGACGATGGTGGGAACCGGTTATGTGGGCCTGGTGACGGGTGTCTGCTTCTCGAACACCGGCAACGATGTGATCTGCGCGGACATCGATCAGCGCAAGATCGATGTGCTGAATAACGGCGGTTGCCCGATCTACGAGCCGGGCCTGACCGAGATGATGGAGAAGAATGTCAAGGCGGGCCGCCTGGAGTTCACGACGGACTGCGAGGCCGCCTATCGCGACGCGCAGATGATCTTCATCTGCGTCGGCACGCCCACCGGCAAGGACGGGAAGCCGAACCTCCAGTATGTCTGGGACGCGGCCGACGCGATCGGGCGGGTCATCAAGTCGCTCGGGCCGAACCAGGAGCCCAAGGTGATCGTGGTGAAGTCCACCGTCCCCGTCGGCACCACGCTGAAGGTCAAGGAGCGGATCAAGAAGATCGTCGGCAACCTCCCGTTCAATGTGGCCGACAACCCCGAGTTCCTCAAGGAAGGCGCCGCGATCAACGACTTCAACTACCCCGACCGGGTCGTCTGCGGCGTCGAGAACGAGCGCACCGGCGACATGATGCGCGAGCTCTATGAGCCGTTCGTCCGCCAGGGCAATCCGATCTACATCATGGACATCCTCTCGGCCGAGATGGTCAAGTACTGCGCCAACAACTTCCTGGCGACCAAGATCTCGTTCATCAACGAGATGGCCGCGTTGTGCGAGGCGTTCGGCGCGAACATCAACCAGGTCCGCGAGGGCATGTGCTCGGACTCACGCATCGGCAAGCACTTCCTCTATCCCGGCCTCGGCTACGGCGGGTCGTGCTTCCCCAAGGACACGCTCGCCTGCATGAGCATGGGCGACGAGGTCGGCCTCGAGATGCAGCTCTCGACGGCGGTGCACGAGGTCAATCAGCGTCAGCGTGACCGCTTCTTCAAGAAGATCGAGGGCCACTTCGCCGACGAGGGCGGGCTCAAGGGCAAGACCATCGCCTTCTGGGGCATGGCGTTCAAGCCCCGCACCGACGACATCCGCGAGGCGCCGGCCCTGACGCTCATGGAGCGGGTCAACGAGAAGGGCGGCAAGGCCCGCGGCTTCGACCCGGTGGCCGCGGCCAATGTGCGCCACGATTACAACAACAAGCTCGAAGTGTGCGACAACATGTACGAGACGCTGCGCGGGGCCGACGCGCTGGTCATCTGCACCGACTGGGACGAGTTCAAGCAGCCGGACTTCGACCGCATGAAGGCCCTGCTCAACGCCCCGGTGGTGTTCGACGGGCGCAATCTCTACAAGCGCGACCTGATGGCCAAGCACGGCTTCGTGTACCACTCGGTGGGCCGTTCGCCGGTGCTGCAGGCGTCGGTCTCGCACTGACCGGAGCGATCATTCACGAACATGCGAGCCCCCGGCGCAGGCCGGGGGTTTTTCATGGTCGAGCGTGTTGTTGTGAGGGAACGGCTCAGCGGAGCGACATGGCCGTCACCGCCAGTTGCGCCAGCCCCAGCATCAGGATCAGCGGCGTGCGCGCGGCGTGAAGCAGGCGAAGCGGTGCGGGCAGCGCCCTTTCGGCGACAGGCGCGATCCGTGCACACGCCAAGGCGAGCATGATGAGAAGCAGCGGCTCGTAGTAGCGGGGCCAGGCCAGCGCACCGACCGTCTGCGAGGCGACGAACCCCGCGAGCGCGGCCAGCAGGATGAACGCGTCGCGCCGGGGCAGCGCGGCGCCGATCAGCGCCACCGTCACGCCGCCGGCGACCGATCCGAGCACGATGACCGGCGACCGATCGGCGAGCGTGGGCAACCGGCGCACGAGATTCCAGATGTGAGAGATGCGGTCCTCAAAGTGGTAAGAGGAGGGAGGCGCGACGCCGACGATCAGGCCCATGAGCGCGCCGAGAAGGACGAGCACCCACAGGCGCGGGTTCTTGCGCACGGCGAGCCACGCGCCCGGCAGCCAGTCGCCCGAGAAGAACGCGCCGTAGATCGCGATGAGCGTCAGAACGGTCGCGGGCACGACGAGGTTCGGCCCCGAGAGGCGTTCGTCGAAGGACGGCGGCGTCATCCCGCCCCAGACGAGAACGAACCACCCGACGACGAGGAACGCGGGGGCGGTGAGGGCGACGGCGAGGGCCGCGCGAGCGGCGCGATGGCGGAGCGGGTTGTCGGGCGTGGGTATGAGCGTGGCGGCGCGCGGGTCTTCCTCGCGGGGACCGATCCACCAGGCGAGCCAGATCGGTGCCGCGGCCCAGAGGTGAATCTGGCGCACGAGCACCAGCGCGATCAGCACCGCGCCGGCCAGCGCTAGTGTGCGGACGCGCAGCGTCGCCTTGAGGGACAGGAGCACGATGCCCAGCACGCACAGCCACGCGGCGTTGTCGGGCAGCAGCCACGCGGCGGATGACACGACATACAGCGACGCGGCCAGCGGCAGCGCTCGCGTGAGCGCGAAGGGCACGCCCCTTGTGCGCGCCAGCGCGCCCACCAGCAGGCCGACCAGCGCCGAACCGATGAGCAGCGAGAAAGCGCGGAGCACCCGGGGGTCGTCCGAGAAGGCGCGGCCGGCCGCGGCCATGAGCAGGTGATAACCGGGGGTGGTGGCCGAGGCGTAGTCGGAAAGGTCGGGCGTCGGCAATTGCATGGCGAACGCGTCGATGACCGGCAGGTGGTACTCGCCGTGGTCGAATCCGGCGCGGGTGCGATAGTCGTCAGGGGTCGGTGCGGAGCCGTCGTAATCAATGAGGACAAGCGGCAGCAGCGCCAGGAAGAAGACGATCGCCGCGGCGAGACCGGCGAGGACGCTTCTCTTACGCGGATGTGCGGGTGAGTCCACGGCGTCTGGGGTGTTGATCTTCACGGCTTTCGGAAGACTCGCAGGTCGTGTCCGTACCACCATCGGTTGATTCGCTCGGCGCGGACGAGTTCCAGCCCGGCCTCATGCGCCCAGTTCTCGATGTTCGAGATCGGCTCCTCATCAATCCATTGGTGGGCCATCGCCAGGTCGTGCAGACGGTTCATGGCGCGTCGCCAGAAGGGACGCCGGCACATGTCCTTATAGATCAGCGTGCCGCCGGGGCCGAGGCGGTCGGCGGCACGGCCGATCACATCCCGGCGGATCCACTTGGGCAGGTGGTGCATGACATCGATGATCGAGACCGCGTCGAAACTCCCCGTCGGCCAATCGGCGCCGGCGTCGATCATGCGGAACTCCAGCGATGGGGCGTCGGCGGGGAGTCGGCGGGACATGGCGATCGCGGCGTCGATGGCGGGGGTTGAGGTATCGAAGCCGACGGCCGCGGTGATACGCCCCGTGGAGGCCAGGAGGGCGGGAAAGAGCCCGGACCCGGAGCCCACATCGAGGAGGCGCGAACCGGGGGGGACGCACCCGATCAGGACCTCGAACGGGCAGATGGCCGGTCGCCAGCGTGCCAGGAGACGGGCGAGCGGCCGCGCGTCGGCATAGAGCGCCCCGGCGATCCCGCCGAGGTTCCGAGGCGTATGAAATGGGTCGTCGGGTTGGGTCATCGTCGTGCGGGGAGGGGTCGATCGTACTGCGGGGTGGGGGCGTGCATGCCAGGGATGAGGCGGAAGTTCGGTTGTTTACTGGGGGTTCCTCTACACTTGGGGCCCGATCCGGGTCGATTCAAAGCCAATGGGGCTCCTTGAGATGATGACCGAAGACGCACCAGAGACCGCCGGTCGAAACGGGTCGGCTCCGCCGCCGGGCGGCGCGGCGCGTCGGCCGGGCCTGGCGCGCAGTCTGGTGCGGCTGGCGCGCCCACGGCAATGGATCAAAAGCGGTTTCGTGCTGGTCGGGCCGTTCTACGGCTTGCCGGCGCTGATCGGAGAGGAACTCGCCCGCCCCTTCGGATGGGTGGCGGGGGTCGCGCTGATCGCGGCGCTGGCGTTCGCGCTGGCCTCCAGCGGGTGCTATGTCTTCAACGACCTGGCCGACCGCGAGGCGGACAAACTCCACCCCCGCAAGTGCCGGCGGCCGATCGCGGCCGGGCTGGTGACCCCGGTTCAGGCCACGATCTTCGGGCTGGCACTCTTCGGCGCGTCGATCGGCGTCACGCTGCTGATGCCGACCGATTGGACGGCTCGTCTCATCGTGCTGGGCATCCTCGTGGCGTATGTGCTCAAGGAAGTGGCGTACAGCAACTATTTCAAGCACAAGGTCGTCGCGGATGTGATGAGTCTGTCGATCGGGTTCGTGCTGCGGGTCATGGCCGGGTGCGCCGCGGTGGGGGTGACCCCCTCGGACTGGCTGCTGACGGTGACTTTCTTCCTGGCGATGTACTTGGCGTTCGGCAAGCGCCTCGGCGAGCGCCGGCCGGGGGGGGGGGGGGGGCGGGGGGCCGCGGCCGCCCACCGGAAGGTGCAGGAGCGGTACTCGGACACCTCGCTGGAGATGTTCGTGGCGGTGACGGCGGTGGTGACGCTGGTCATCTATGCGCTGTATGTCCAGGAAGTGAGCGCGGCCTATACTCACGGCTTTAACCTCTTGTGGCTCACGGTGTTACCGACGACCTACGGCCTGCTGCGGTCGTTCGTTCTCCTCGATAAGGGGGTGTACGACGACCCGACGGAACTGGTGATCCGGGACCGTGGCTGCCGCGCCGCGGGGCTGGCGTTCCTGGTGATGACGGTCGCGCTGATGTCGATGCGGACGAGCGGAAAATGGCCTTGGTAGTGCGTGATGGCCGTTTCGGGCGGGTGCGGCCCGGCGGGGTTGGGGGCGTCGGCCAGAAAGTTGGCACCGATTTGCGCCAAGTGAGAGCGACCCCGGTGGGGGGAAGCATGTATACAGAGTTGGCTGCCCACGCCGGCGTGGGCCGATGTTTGTATCGATGGGTTTCGCCGCGATGGACGGTCGGAGGTCGCCCGGGCGTCGTGGCGTGACCCGCATCCCGGCTCGGAAGGAGCGAATGCGATGGGTGTGATGAGCAGGTGGAACAAGGTCGCGGCGATGGCGCTGGCGGCCGGGCTGGTGGCCCCGGCGATGGGCCAGAAGGCCGACGACTTCCCGGAGTTCTCGAAAGTCAGCGAGGACTACACGAAGGTCGTGTCCTCGACGGATGATCGGAGCATGTGGACGCTGTGGGTCCGCAACAAGGACGGGCAGATGCTCGCCGAGTTGCCCCGCAACTTCGAGAACCAGAACTTCTTCTTCGCGATGACGGTGTCCTCGGGCGACCGCTGGGCGGGCCTGCAGGGCGCGGACATGTATGTGAAGTGGAAGCGGTTCGACAAGCGTCTGGCGCTGATTCAGCCCAACTACGGGATCCGTTCGTCGGGCGACCAGCAGTCCAAGGACTCGGTCAACCGCACCTTCACGGACCGCGTGGTCCTCGATATCCCAATCCTGACGATGGGCCCGGGCGGCGGCCCGGTGGTCGACCTCGACGCGTTGCTGCTCAACGAGGGCCGCAACTTCTTCGGCGGCCAGGCGAACGGCCTGCAGACGCGGCTGGCGACGATCGACAAAGCCAAAGCATTCCCCGAGAATGTCGAGGTTTCGTTCGAGGTCCCCGGTCCCGACGGCGTCATGCGGACGCTGAGCTACTCGATCCGGACGATCCCGGAGAACACCGGGTATAAGCCGCGTGAGGCGGACAACCGCGTCGGGTTCTTCACGACGAACTACACCGACCTCGGCGCGTACAACACCGACAACAAGTACAAGCGGTACATCAACCGCTGGCACCTCGAGAAGGCGGACCCCTCGCTGAAGCTGAGCCCGCCGAAGGAGCCAATCGTCTTCTATGTCGAGCACACTGTCCCGATCCGGTATCGGCGCTGGATCAAGGAGGGCACGCTCTACTGGAACAACGCCTTCGAGAAGGTCGGCATCCAGGACGCGGTGCAGGTGTTCTTCCAGGACAAGGCGACCGGCGCGCATATGGACAAGGACCCCGAGGATGCGCGCTACAACTTCATCCTGTGGCTGAGCAACGACATCTCCACGGCGATCGGGCCGAGCCGCGTCCACCCGCTGACGGGCCAGATTCTCGACGCGGACATCGTGCTGACCGACGGCTGGCTGCGGGTGTTCAAGGGCCAGTGGGAAGACATCATGACCGAGGTTGTGATGGAGGGGATGAGCCCCGAGACGCTGGCATGGCTGAACGACAAGCCGCAGTGGGACCCGCGGATCCGCATGGCCCCGGCCGAGCAGCGCCCGTACCTCTTGGCGCAGCGCCGGGCAATGGGCGTGCTGCCGATGGGCGGCCACCCGATCGGCAACAGCGACCCGACCGTCTTCGGCGACGATGAGTATGACGGGCTGGTCGGCCGCCTCAGCCAGATGAACGGCTACTGCATGGCCGCAGAGGGCAAGGCCTACGACATGGCGATGGTGCGCATCATGGGCGACATCGTCGGCTTCCTCGACATGGCACGCGGCATCGAGAACGACGAGGGCGATGTGCTCGACGGCGTCCCCGAGTCGTTCGTCGGCCCGCTTCTGGCGGACCTCGTCGCCCACGAAGTCGGGCACACGCTCGGCCTCCGCCACAACTTCAAGGCCTCGAGCATCTACACGCTCGACCAGATCAACTCCGAAGAGCTCAAGGGCAAGGTCACCTGGTCGGGCAGCGTGATGGATTACCACCCGCTGAATGTGAATCTCGACAAGGACGGTGTCCAGGGCGACTACGCCCCGATCGCGATCGGTCCCTACGACATGTGGGCGATCGAGTACGGCTACACATTCGGCGACACCAAGGAGATTCTCAAGCGCGTCGCCGAGCCCGAGCTCGTCTACGCGACCGACGAGGATACCGGCGGATCGGACCCCCTGGCCCGTCGCTACGACATGGCCAAGGATCCGATCGAGTACGCCAAGGCGAAGGTCGAACTGGCGAACTTCATCCGTGCGAACCTGCTCGAGAAGTATGTGAAGGACGGCGAGTCCTACTTCAAGGCCCGCCAGGGGTACATGCTCTCGCTGCGTGAGCAGTCCGGGGCGTTGTCGATCATGGCCAACTGGATCGGCGGGGCGTTCGTGAACCGTGACCAGAAGGGCGATCCCAATGCGCGTCCGCCGATCGAGCCGGTCCCGGCCGATCAGCAGCGCGCCGCGCTGAAGTTCTGCATCGAGAACGGTTTCAGCGACAGCGCGTTCGGCCTGACGCCGGAGATGCTCCGGTATCTGACGGTCGACAAGTGGTTCGACGCGGGCGGCTCAGTCGAGGATGCGCCGTGGCCGGTGCACGAGCGCGTTCTGGCGATCCAGTCGTCGGTCATGACGATGCTCATCAACCCGACCACGCTCCGGCGTGTGTACGACAACGAGTTCCGCGTTCCCGCCGGCGAGGACGCGCTGACGCTCCCCGAAGTCCTCTTCGGCGTGTCGGACTCGATCTGGTCCGAGCTCGACCAGCGGATGGATCAGCGCTACACGGCGCGCCAGCCGATGGTGTCGTCGTTCCGGCGCAACCTCCAGAGCGAGCACCTGGACCGCATGATCGACCTGACCATGCCCCAGGGGCTCTCCGGACCGGCGGGCAAGCCCGTCGCCGATCTGGCCATGCTCAAGATCAAGGAAATCCGCTCCAAGATCGAGAACCTCACCAAGAACGGCTCGGCCGATCGGGTCGACCCCTACACACTGGCGCACCTCGAGGACGCCAAGGCCCGGATCGACCGCACCGTCGAGGCGCAGACGATTTTCAACATCGGCGACGCCGGCGGCCCGTCGATGATCAACTTCCCCTTCTTCGGTCGCCCCGCCGAGGCGCAGCCGATGCCGACCCAAGATCACGGGCACGAGCACTAAACCTCGCGCTTCGGTGAGTTCGTGAGTCAACCGAGGGCCGTCCGCGATCGCGGGCGGCCCTTTTCATTGGCGCCGTCCTTCACGGACGGCGGGAGATCTCGACGAGCGACCGCAACGCGGCCATCGCACGCCCGGAGTCGATCGAGTCACCCGCCAGCGCCAACCCGGCCCGCAGATCCGGCGCGGCCCCGCCGACCATCAACGCCGCGCCGCTGTTGATCAGCACGATGTCACGCGCCGCGCCCGGCTCGCCGGACAGCGTGCGCTCGATGACGGCCGCGGCGTCGGCGAGCGTGTGGACGCGCAGGTCATCGAGCGCGGCCCGCCGGATGCCGAGGTCCGCCGGATCGATGACGCCCTCGGTGACAGCGCCGCCCGAGACGCGCGCGTAGACCGTCCGGTCGGTGGTGGTGATCTCGTCCATCGAGTCCATGCCGTGAACGACCATGGCGTCGGCCGCGCCCAACGCCAGCAGCGCGTCGGCGACGAGGCGCACTTTGGATTTGTCATATACGCCCATCAACTGGCGCGGCGCGCCGGCGGGGTTGGTCAGCGGGCCCAGCAGGTTGAAGATCGTCGGGAATCCCAGCGACTTCCGCGGCCCCGCGGCGAACCGCATCGCGGGGTGGTGGTTCACGGCGAAGCAGAAGCAGACGCCGATCTCCCGGAGGCAGTGGGCCTCGGTCTCGGGCGGCGCGTCGATATCGACGCCCAGAGCCGCGAGCACCTCCGCCGAGCCGCGCCCCGTGCGCGAGCGGCCGCCGTGCTTGACGACGCGAACGGGCGTATCGCCGCGCGCGCCGGCGACGACGAAGGCGACGGCGGTGGAGATGTTGAAAGTCTTGATCGAGCCGCCGGTGCCGCAGGTGTCGATGACGGAGCCGCGCAGATCGTCGGGGACGGGCGTGGGGGTGGCGTGGCGGCGCATGACGCGCGCTCCGGCCACGAGTTCGTCGAGCGTGGGCCCTCGTGCCGCGATGAGCGCGAGCATCGCGCCGACCTGCGCCTCGTTGGCCTGCCCCGAGAGGATCTGCGAGAAGGCGCGCTCGGCCTGCTCGGCGGTGAGGGGCTTTCGGGCCATCAGATGGGCCAGCAGGTCCTGCATGACGACAGAGTAGCGGGGGTGGAGGCGGCGTCGGTGGGTGGGGGCAGGCGGCGAGGGCGGGCGGACCTATACTCGCCCCGGCGCGAACAGGCCGCACGGAGTACGCGTGATGATCGGAAAGCGGATGCTCGTTTCGATGATCGGGTTGATGACGGCGCTGGCGCATCCGCTGCGGGCGGACCTGCCCGAGGTGATGGACCGTGTTCCGGCCGACGCGCGGGTCATGGTGGTCATCCCCAGCGTGAACGCGCTGGACGAGGCCAGCGCCCAGTTGCTCGTGGCGATGGAGCAGCCCGAGGCGAGCACGCTCAAACAGGTGCTGCGCGTGCTGGGCGTCGCCGGCGCGATCGACCCGAAGCGGCCGGCCGCGGCGTTCTGGAGCCCCGGCGGCGGCGAGGGCGCGGCGCCCGTGCTGGCGATGCTCGTGCCGACCCATGACGCGGCCCGCGCACTCGAGTCGGTGAAGGCGAAGAAAGTCGGGGCGGCGGGCGGCGCCGGGGGGGCGGGCGGCACGGGGGCGGCGGAGGTGTGGTCGTTCGACGCCGGGGGCCGGACCTGGTTCATGCGAGCCGCCGGCGCCACGGAGATGCTGGTCGGCATCGACCCGGCGTCGGTGAGGAACTTTCAGGTGGTGACGGGTCAGATGGAGGCGCACCGGCGCGCCATGGGCGCCGAGGGCGTGAAGGTCGGCCAAGGGGCTCACCTCTTCGCCGTCGGTGAGGTGGAAGAGTTCCGCCCGTTCATCGAGAAGTGGCTCGTCAAGGCGCGGGGGGCGACGGCGGGGCTGGCCGCGCCGGCGGCGCAGATCCCCGGCGGTCCCGCGTTCATTGAGTTCGTCGGCGCGCTGAGCGACGCTCTCGTGCGCGATGGCGAGCGATGCGTCATCGGGGCGCGGTTCGACGGCAACGGCGCGGTGCTCGATGTGGTGACGCTCTTCGCGCCGGGCAGCGAGATGGACACCGTCTCCCGCGCCGATCGCGCCGAGAAGCCGCCCGCCATGTTCGCATCGCTGCCGGCCCAGCCGTTCCTGGCCGCGGCCGCGATCGACGCGTCGCACGAGGGATTGCGCGACCTCGCGGCGTCGGCGATGTCGAGCGATGACACGCGACCGCGGACGGCGCTCGACACCGCCTCGGGCATCGAACTGGCGATCTACGAGCCGGCCGGGCCGATCGTCGTGCAGGGCGCGCTGTCCAAGTCGCTCCTGCACTGGCGTTCCGAAGAGCCGGCGGCGATGGGCCGGTGGTTCCGGTCGTATCTGCAGTCGCTCGACGGATCGGGCGGTGTGACGGTCTCGTACGACGCCGCGGCGGGGGAGTATTCCGGTGTCGGAGTCGATCGATGGGCGATGCTGCTCCCGACGGGCGGCGGGCAGCAGACGCAGTTGATGTACGGCCAGAGCGGATCGCCGCGTGGCGTTGTCGCGGTGCGCGAGAAGGACGGGTACATCAGCGCCGCGCCGGACGAACTGGTCTCGAACCTGCTGGCCGGACGGGCCGCGGGGATGCTCTCTTCGAACGCGATGGTGCGGGACCTCTCGGCGCGGTTGCCCGGCCGGCCGGTCGCGGCGTGCTTCGTGAATGTTCGGCCGGTGCTGATGCAGGTGATGCCGCTGCTGGCCATGATGGGGATCAACATCGATGTGCCGCTGCGCATGGCCCCGATCGCCGGGGCGGTGGCGATGGAAGCGGGATCGGCGCATGTCGGCGTGTTCGTCCCGTCGCACGCGATCAAACTCGGGTGGCAGATGTGGAGCGCCACGCGCACCCCGCCAGCCCCCCAGCCGGCCCCCGCCGGGGGACGCGGGTGAGCGCAGCGGTCTGGGCACTGGGGCACGGGCGGGCGCTCGCGCTCGATCGGCCGCGGATCATGGGCATCGTGAATGTGACGCCCGACAGTTTCTCCGACGGCGGGCTGCATTCCACGGCGGATCATGCGTCAGCTCATGGGCTGGCGCTCGTTGCCGCAGGTGCGGATGTGCTTGACATCGGCGGAGAGTCCACCCGCCCCGGGGCGGCGCGGGTGCCCTCGTCCGAGCAGATCGCGAGGGTCATCCCGGTGATCGAGCGGCTGCGTGCGATGGGATGCGCCGCGGCGATCAGCGTCGATACGACCAGCGCCGAGGTCGCGGCACGGGCGCTCGACGCGGGCGCGGACGCGGTGAACGATGTCTCGGCGGGCGGGGATGATGCGGGGATGCTCGCGCTGGCCGCGGAGCGCGGGTGCGGGCTGGTGTTGATGCACCGTCTGTGCGCCCCGGGCGACGATGAATACTCGCACCGGTACGAACGCGAACCGGATTACTCGGCGCAGGGCGGCGTGGTGCGCGCGGTGACGGAGTTCCTGCGCCGGCGCATGCGTGAGGCGTGCGCAGCGGGGGTTCGCGCCGAGTCGGTGCTGCTCGACCCCGGTCTGGGGTTCGGCAAGACCGTGGCGCAGAACTTCGAGCTCATGGCGGGGATCGGCGCGATGCAGCGTGAGCTCGGCGCACCGCTGCTCGGCGCGGCCAGCCGCAAGAGCTTCCTGGGAGCGGTGTCCGGGATGATCGATCCGGCGGGGCGCGACGCCGAGTCGATCGGCGCGGCCGTCGCGATGCTGCTCGCCGGGGGCCGCGTGTTCCGCGTGCACGATGTGGAGGGGCACCGGCGCGCCCTGGCGGTCGCGTGGCGGATGGGCGGCCCCGGGGCGGGGATTGCGGGCGGGGAATAACGGTTCCCGGCGGATGGTTTGTACGGTGGTCCGCCGGTTAGCCGATTGATACACTTCGGACCGACCGCGATTGACGGATCGATGAGGAGGAACGGCGTATGGCCAGCAACAAGGTTTCCGAGTTCACGGACGCGAATTTCAAGTCGGAAGTCCTGGACTCCAATGTTCCGGTGCTCGTGGACTTCTGGGCCGAGTGGTGCGCGCCGTGCCGGGCTCTGAGCCCGACGATCGACGCCATCGCCGGCGAGTTCGACGGCAAGGTCAAGGTCGGCAAGGTCAATGTCGACGATAACCAGCAGATCAGCATCGAGCACAAGGTCACCGCGATCCCGACCGTCATGATCTTCAAGGGCGGCGAGATGCGCAAGAAATTCGTCGGCCTCACCAGCGCCGGCGATCTCCAGGCCGCGTTAAACGAGATCGTCGCCGCGTAAACGGGCGACGGCCAACACAACACCATCCCATACGACCGGCGGCGCTCAGGCGTCGCCGGTTTTCGTTGCGTCGCGGCGCTTCCGGGCCAGCGGCACACCCCATCCGCCGACGGGCTCGCCGCGCTTGAGCGTCAGGATCACGCCCAGCGCCACAGCGCCGGCCACCACCATGCCCGCGCTGAGCCACTGCCCGCGCGAGAGGCCCATGATGCGCGGGCTCAGCAGGTGTGCGTCGGGCAGCCGGTAGTACTCCGTGAAGATGCGCCCCACGCCGTAGATGATGAGGAACCACGCCCCGACGACGCCCGGTCGGCGCGGGCGACGCCAGATGATCCACAACAACGCCAGCAGCAGCAGACCCTCGAAGAACGCCTGGTAGAGCTGCGACGGGTGACGAGGCGAGAGCAGCGGCGCCAGCGTGTGCGTGACGACATCGTTGCCCTTCTGCACCTCATGGACGAGATTGTCGGCCCCGCCGTACATGGACTCGAGGTCCTCCAGCGCGATCCGCTGTTCGATCGAGAGCACGGAGTTCAGCTCATCGCGGCGCTCGGTGAGCTCCTGCGGGTACTTGATCGCCCACGCCGGCGGGTTGGGCGTGAGGATCATCCGGCCCAGCAGCTCGCCGTTGATGAAGTTGGCGATACGCCCGAGGAAGATGCCGATCGGCGCGACCAGCGCCAATGAGTCCATCGCGTGCAGCGGTGGGACCTTGTACCGACGCGCGAACCACCAGGCGCCGAGGATGATGCCGATGACCCCGCCGTGGCTGGCCATGCCGCCGTTGTTGATCGCCAGCAATCCCCACCACGGGGGCGACTTCGAGAACTCGGTGAAGAGCGACGGGTTGTAGACCAGCACATACCCGAGCCGACCGCCGACGAGGGTGCCGATCATGACGGCGAGCATGAGATCAGGGACCGCGTCCTCGGGCATGAGCAGCCGGCCGCGCCGGGCCAGCCGGCGCAGGATGAGGTACGCCAGCACAAATCCGACGATGTAGGCCAGGCCGTACCAGCGGATGCCGAAATCGCCGGAGATGCGCCAGACGAAGGGGTTGAGATCGTGGACCCAGACGGCGAGCGTCGACATGCCGACATGGTACCGATCGAGCGATCCGGCGATGGGCCGTAGACTCTCCGAGCATGAACGACGCGTGGTGGGCGATGCTGCTGGTGCAGATCGGGCTGGTCGTGCCCGTGGCGCTGTTCATGGCGTGGGCGCTGCGGCGATCGGGGGTGCCCGGCGGCGCGTGGGGCGGCGGGGCGCTGGGCGGGCTGATCGCGGCCGCGCTCATCGGCCCGGCGGTGATGGGGAGGGCTCTTCCGGAGTTTCACGAGCGCGTGTTCCGGGGCGGCGTGGCTGAAGAGCGCGCCTTCGAAGAAGCCGCGGCCGAGGTCCGCGTGCGGATCGGCGCGCTCGAGGCGACGGGCGTCAGCGAGGTCGCCGTGATCGAGGCCGAGCGCAAGGCGTCGCATGAACTGGAAGCGCTGCGCGGCGCACATCGCGCGGCGGTCGCGGATCACGCCGGGCGTTCGTGGTGGGTGGTCACCGGCCTGGCCGCGCTGCTCGCCGCGCTGGCGCTCGTCGCCGGGCTGCCCGCGGGCGGGCGCGCGTGGTCCCGCGCG
>CAZSLT010000037.1:0-20019 GCA_964607595.1 uncultured Phycisphaeraceae bacterium | reverse complement strand
TCGTCGGCAAGGTCGAGGCCGGCATCCCCGAGGATGACGCCCGCAACCCCGCCACGATCGCCGACAATGTCGGCGACAATGTCGGCGATGTCGCGGGCATGGGCGCGGACCTCTACGAGTCCTACTACGGCTCGATCCTGGCGACGATGGCGCTGGGCGCCTCGGCCGCGTTCTCGCTCCACCTCTCGTCCGATCTCACGATCGAGACCGGGCTCCTGCTGGCCACCGCGCCGCTGGCGCTGGCCGGGCTCGGCATCCTCTGCTCGATCATCGGCATCTTCACCGTCCGTGCCAAGGAAGGCGCCTCGTTCGCGCAGCTCCTCAAGGGGCTGCACATGGGCGTGTATGTCGCCAGCGGTCTGAGCATCGCCGCGGCGTTCGGGCTCCTCTACTTCCTCTTTGAAGGCGCCGAGGGGCTCAAGGGCATCACGACGCCCTGGGGTATCGGGCTCTCGATCGTTTCCGGCCTCGTCGCCGGCCTCGTGATCGCCCACGCCACCGAGTACTACACCTCCTATGAGCACCCGCCGACCCGGCGCATCGCCCAACAGGCCGTCACCGGCCCGGCCACCGTCATCATCGCCGGCATCGCCGAGGGCATGAAGTCCACCTGGGCCTCGCTGCTCACCGTGGTCGTCGCCATCATCGCCTCGTTCTCCTTCTCCGGCGGCGGCGAGAACTTCCTCATGGGCCTCTACGGCGTCGGCATCGCCGCCGTGGGCATGCTCGCCACGCTCGGCATTACGCTCGCCACCGACGCCTACGGCCCCATCGCCGACAACGCCGGCGGCAACGCCGAGATGTCCGGCCAGCCCCCGCATGTCCGCGAACGCACCGACATGCTCGACTCCCTGGGCAACACCACCGCCGCCACCGGCAAGGGCTTCGCCATCGGCTCGGCCGCGCTCACCGCGCTTGCGCTCTTCGCGGCGTTCGTCCAGATCGTCCAGGCGCAGATCGGCGAACAGGCCAAGAGCTATGTCCAGTCCGACTCGGCGCTGGTCGCCCGCGCCGACACCAAGCCCTACGCCGTCTACCAGGGCCACAACAAGTTCGCCGTCGTCGTCCCGGGCCAGGGCGATGCGCCCGATTACATCGACGGCGCCATGCTCATCGCCACCCAGAACGACGCCATCGCCGACAACACCATCGAGATGTCGAAGGTCGCCAAGGGCGACATCTGGGAGGTCGACTCGGTCGACTTCTCCGGCACCTGGAAGAACGATCTCAGCGAGGGCGAACTCGCGGCCAAGTCGGCGCGCATCCAGGACACCCACCGCTACCGCATCATGAGCGGCAACCAGTCGCTCGTGGTCGTCTCGGCCCGCGAGGGCACGCTGGCCGATGTGCTGGCGTTCTACGAGGTCCACCTGCTCAACCCGCGCCTCCTCGGCGGGCTCTTCATCGGCGTGCTGCTGGCCTTCCTCTTCTGCGCTCTGACGATGAACGCCGTCGGCCGCGCCGCTTACGAGATGATGGGCGAGTGCCGCCGCCAGTTCGGCCGCATGCGTCAGGCCTTCCGCGAGCAGGGCATGAGCGCCGACGACATCGCCGACCCCACCAAGTGGCCCAAGCGCGTCCAGTACGACGGCATCCAGTACCCCGACTACGCCAAGTGCGTCTCGATCTCCACCGCCGGCGCACAGAAGGAGATGGTCGTCCCCGCGATGCTCGCGATCGTCATCCCGATCGCCGTCGGCATGGTGCTGTCGGTGCCCGGCGTCGTCGGCATGCTCGCCGGCGGCCTGACCTCCGGCTTCGCCGTCGCCATCTTCATGGCCAACGCGGGCGGCGCGTGGGACAACGCCAAGAAGCTCATCGAGTCCTATGGCAAGATCACCGCCGAGGCGATGCTCAACGACCCCAAGACCGCCGAGAAGATCCCCGGCGAGATCCGCGAGGCGATCCGCAACAAGGCCAAGGACCTCGTCGACGCGGGCAAGCCCAAGGCGCTTGTCTACGGCAAGGGCTCCGAGGACCACAAGGCGACGGTCGTCGGCGACACCGTGGGCGACCCGTTCAAGGACACCTCCGGCCCGTCGCTCAATATTCTCATCAAGCTCATCTCGATCGTCTCGGTCGTGTTCGCCGGCCTGACGGTGGCGTACGGCCCGATGATCGGCTCGATCCTCGGCATCGACTGATGCCGCCCCCCTCCCTTTCCCCGCTGGGGAGAGGATGTCGTCGAAGACGACAGGTGAGGGGAATTCAAAATCGCATGTACCACACACACCCCGCCACCCCCGGCGGGGTGTTTTCATACCGCGATTTCTTCCCTGATGTCTATCGCCTGTTGCCTGATGCCTTCTTCTTCCAGCACCCCACCACATGATCATCCACCATCCCCGTCGCCTGCATGTACGCGTAGCAGATCGTCGACCCCACGAACTTGAAGCCGCGTTTCTTCATTGCCTTGCTCATCGCGTCGGACTCGGGCGTGGTGGGCGCGATCTCCTTCATCGACCGCGGCCGGTTCACGATCGGCTCCCCGCCCACGAACGACCACAGGTATTCGCTGAGCGTGCCGAACTCCTTCTGCACACCCAGCGCGAGCTTCGCGTTGAAGATCGTCGACTCGATCTTCCCCCGGTGCCGCACGATCGTCAGCGGGCCGTCGTCCTTCAAGATCCGCTCGACATCCTTGGCCGTCATCCGCGCCACCCGCGCGATCTCGAAGCCGTGGAACACCTGCCGGTACCGCTCCCGCTTCCGCAGCACCGTGATCCACGACAAACCCGCCTGCGCGCCCTCGAGCGTCAGCATCTCGAAGAGCCGGTCATCGTCCCGCAGCGGCACGCCCCATTCTTCGTCGTGGTACTTCACATACAACGGATCGTCCCCGCACCATGCGCACCGTACGACCTCGCTCACTGTTCATCCCCGATCGCCAGCAGACGCGGCAGCTCTTCCGGATCCACATTCCCGCCGCTCACGATCACGCCCACCGTCTTGCCCGCGATCTCATGGCGCATCTTCATCGCCCCCGCCAGCCCCAGCGCCCCGGTCGGCTCGACGACCAGCCGCGACTTCTCCATGATCACCCGCATCGCGCGGGAGACCTCTCCGTCCGTCGCGGTGATGATGTCGTCCACGCGCTCGCGGATGATCGGGAAAGTCCACGCGCCCAGGTACGGCGTCCGCGCCCCGTCGCAGAACGTCTTGCCCGCGTCCGGTCCGGCAACCTCGATCTTCCCGCTCCGGAAACTTCGTGCCGCGTCGTCCGCCAGCGCCGGTTCCACGCCGATGACCTTGCATCGAGGCGCGGCCGCCTTGGCCACAGTCGCGCAGCCCGACAGCAACCCGCCGCCGCCCGTGGGGATGAAGAGGTAGTCCAGCCCATTCGAATTCTCGAAGAGTTCGATCGCCGCGGTTCCCTGACCAGCGATGATGTCTGGGTGGTCATACGGCGGCACGATCGTGAGCCCCTCGCGCTGGGCGATCTCCGCCGCGAGCGTCTCGCGTCGCTGCGTCTTGGGGTCATACACCTCGAGGCGGCTCCCGTTCGTCGTATCCAGCCGTGCGCGAGTGGCCGCGAGTTTGACCCTCGGCGCATCGGTCGGCATGAGGATCACCGTCCGCACGCCCAGCAGCCGCCCGGCCATCGCCACCGCCTGCGCGTGGTTCCCCGATGAGTACGCCAGCACGCCCTTCGACTTCGCCTCATCGCTCAGCAGCGACATCGCGTTGTAAGCGCCGCGAATCTTGAACGCGCCGATCGGCTGCATGGACTCGCACTTCAGTTGAATGCGGGCGCCGAGCGCCGCATCGACCGCCGCGACGCGGATCGCCGGTGTCTCTTCGACCACGCCCCGGAGCCGCGCCGCGGCGTCACGCACGGCGTCGATCGAGACCCGACCGAGCGCGGTATCGCGATCAACAGGTTCCGGGGGATTGATGGTCGATCCCATCTCCACACTCTACCGATTGCCCATCCCGCTCCGCCGCCCCACAATGCCCCCGTGCCGCATGCCGAGGTGATCATCCCGACTTTCAACGACGGCCCGCGCCTCCGCCGCGCTGTCGAGGCGGCGCTGGCGCTGCCGCCCCCCCTCGTCGCCCGCGTCATCGTTGTGGACGACGGCTCATCGGACCCCCCCGTGCTCGACGCCCATCCGCGCGTGACGGTTATCCATCAGCAGAACGCCGGCCCCGCCGCCGCACGCAACACCGGCCTCGACGCCTCGGCCGCGCCCTGGATCATCTTCTGCGACGCCGACGACGCCCTTCTGCCCGCGATCGAAGACTCGCTCGCTCTCGCCGAAGCCCTCAACGCCGCGGCCTGCGTCTCGGGGCGCGTCGAGGTCTTCCCCGACGGCTCGCGGGTCCCCCGGCCCGCCCCCGCCGAGTGGATCAACCAGCCGCTGCCCTCGCCCGCGGCGGTCTTCAAGCCGATCGCGCTCTTCGGCACGCCGGGGATGATCGTCTCACGCCGGGTCATCGATGCCGGGGTCCGGTTCGATCCGTCATTGCGCCACGGCGAGGACCGCGAGTTTCTCCGGCGCGTCGCTGAGGTCGGTCCCATCGCGGTCTCGGGCGCGCTCGCGGTCGAATACACCAAGCACGCCGCGGACGCCGACAACCTCAACGCCCCGCGCCACATGGAGCGGCGAGTCGCAAACTTCCTGGCCATTCTCGCTCGCCACCACGACGACGCGAGCGATCGGTACTTCCAGGAGTCCGCCCGCTGGCTACTGAACGCCGCGGCCAAGGCGCGCGTCCCCGACCCATCATGGCGGGCATTGCTGGTTGTCTTCCGTGCGCACGGGTGGCCCGTCCCGCTCAAGACGCGGCTTCGTCGGCTGCTGAACCGCCCTTGACCTTACGAATGAGGTCGCCGGCCGCGTCGGCGAACTTCCAGCCGATCCGGTCGCGGACGCCGCTCGGCTCGTACCCCATCGCCCGCAGACGAGCAGCGCCGACGGCGCGCTCGACGGCCGCGATCTGGCGCTCTGTCAGGTCGTTCCGCCAGCGCCCGACGCTGGACTTGTCGATGGGCCGGCGGGTGCGGCCCTTCCACGCCTCTTCGCGCTGCTGGTAACCGCCGGACTCGCGCGCGTGGTACTCGAGCATCGCCGGGTCGTAGGGCTCGGCGAGGAAGCCGCACAGCGTGCGGAGCGTGCCCTCCGGGTCGTCGATGAGCGACTCGTAGCGGACCTCATGCACCGCGCCGTCGCCGAGCGTCGTGCGCCATCGAGCCATGGTCTCGTAGGTCTGCGCGCACCGGCGGGCGATGCGCCGGACGGACTGGCCCGCCCCCCCGGCCCACGGCATCTTCATGAGCGAGGCCACCGTGTCGCGCGGGTCGCGGAAGATGTGGATGAACTTCGCTCGCGGGAACAACTCACGGATGCGGGCGACATGCCGCTCGTGGATGGGGGTCTTCTCCCCGAGGCGTTGATCACCGGCGTCGGGCGTCAGCGTGCGCATGATCCAGAGGAAGATCGAGCGGGCGTCGTTGGGACCGGCCGCGAGCCGGTCGCGGAGCATGGACTCGGTGATGCCCGAGTCCCTGAGGTGGGGGACGGACAGGCAACGCCGCAGATAAGCGTTGGTCTGTTCGGGCCGGAGCGGGTCGGTGAAGCCCAGCGCGGGGTCGAACTTGCTGAAAAAGTGCGTCTCCTCGGGGATCGCAAGGCGCGGATGGGACGAGAGCATCGCCTGCAGCAGCGTGGTCCCGCTGCGTCCGGTGCCGACGATGAAGAACAGCCCGTCGGCGGTCTCAATCTTCTCTCGCATGGCGTTCACACTCGCAGTTTACCGTGCCATTCCTTTCTCCCCCGCGCTTGCGGGGGAGGTGTCATGCAGCGCATGACGGAGGGGGCGGTCCTGCTCAGTTAGAATCCTCCCGTGCCCGTTCTCACCGACCCAACCCCGCCCCTGCTCGTCCGCGCCGTCGGGCGGGTGCCGTCGCGCAAGTTCCAGCGCTTCGTCTACCAGCGTGCCTTCGACTATCCGCACCGCAACATCCTCGTCATCGGCCAGCCCAAGGCGGGCACGACATGGCTGACGCGTCTGGTGTGCGAGCTGCCGGGCTATGTCCGCTGGACGCCCGGCTCGATCAAGCTCGAAAAGCACGACTTCCGCCCCGGCGACCTCGAGCCGCCCGCGATGGGGTACACCGTCACCAAGGTCCACACGCCGCCGACCGAGGAGAACATCCGGCTCATCCACGGCGCGGGCCGGCCCTACCTCGTCATCATCCGCGACCCGCGCGACATCGCGGTGTCGTGGGCCTACTACAACACGCTTCCCGGGCGGGACCGCGTGGCCTACCCCGAGGCGCAATCGCTGCCGGTGGAGGGACGCATCGCGTTCTATATCGAGCGCATTCTTGCGGACAAGCTCTGGTGGGCGCTGGAATGGCGGCGACGGCTGCACCCCACTCTGGGCCTGCTCATCCGCTACGAGGACCTGCTCGCCGACTCATTCGGCGTGATGAAGCGCGCCTATGCGCATGTCGGGGCGGCCGTCTCCGACGAATGGGCCCGTGCCGCGGTCGAGCGCAACGCGTTCAAGAGGGTCACCGGGCGCGAACAGGGGCAGGCCGACGCGACGCAATTCAACCGCAAGGGCATCGCGGGGGACTGGCGGAACCACTTCACGCCGGGGCACATTGCATCGTTCAAAAAAATCGCCGGCGAGGCGCTCATCCAACTCGGCTACGAACAGAGCCACGAGTGGGGGGGGCCGCTGTGAGCCGCAAGCACGAATACGAACGCCCCGGTGGCCGCACGGGGGGTGGCGACGGCGCTCCGAAGAAGCGGCTCACGCCCGCGCCGCTCCGGGGCAAGCCGCTCCGCCGTCTCCAGCGCGAGTTCTACCAGCGTTACTACCGCTACCCGCACCGCAATCTCATGGTCACCGCGCTGCCCAAGTCCGGCTCCACCTGGATCGCCCGGATGCTCCTGGAACTGCCCGGCACCTTCCGCTGGTTCCCCGAGCGGTTCAACACGCAGACGCTCAAAGACCCCGACTTCCACGAGTTCGCGCCGCAAGACCTGCTCCGCCCGCCGCCCGGCTACACCGTCACCAAGGTCCACGCCGGGCCGAGCGAGAACAACCGCGCCATCCTCGAGCGCGCCGGCCGCCCCTATGTCGTGCTCGTGCGCGACCTGCGCGACATCGCCGTCTCGTGGGCGCACTTCGTCGCCATCCGCCCCGAGAACGCCTTCTACGAGGAAACCAAGGGCCTCGATGTCAGGGGCCGCATCGATCACTTCATCGACCGCATCCTCCCCATGTTCGCGGCATGGGAACGCGGCTGGCGCGAACATCTCCACCCGACGCTCGGCCTGCTCGTCTCCTACGAGGATCTCGTGGCCGATCCCGTGCCCGTGATGGAGCGCGTCTTCGCGCACTTCGGCGTGCCGCGGACGACGGAGGAACTCCGCCGCATCGTGGATGCCCACTCCTTCGAGCGCACCACCGGGCGCGCCCGCGGCCAGGGCGACGCCAAGGCATTCAACCGCAAAGGCGTCGCCGGCGACTGGCGCAACTACCTGACGGAACAGCAGGCGGCAAGGGTTCAAGCGGCCGCGTCCTCCCCCGTTCCCGAACGGGGGAGGTGCCGATCGGAGTGAGGCGGTGGGGGGCTCAAGTTTGCTGACTTGTGCTCGCTTTCCTCAACTCCCCCGCAGACGGTCCAGCAGGTCGCGCTTGTCAAACGGTTGCCCACACTCCGGGCACCGGCCAGACTGCGGCATGCCGATCAGCGAGTACTCGCACGATGGGCATGACACCGGCACCAGTTCCGCGTGCTCGAGATCGGCGCGCTCGCCCGACTCGTAGCAATCGGCCAGCGCCTCGGGGCCGTAGGCGTGCACGATCAGGTCCACCAGATCGAACCCGCGCCCGCACTCGGGGCACTCGCCCGCCTCGCCCAGCCCGGAGAGGTCGTACGCGCAGGAGGGGCACGATGGCACGACGCCCTCGGCGAGCCGCGACAGGTCGAGCCGCGCGAAGTCCGGCTCCGTGTCGCTGTCCTCCCAGCCCTCGGGGAACTCCGGGGGACTCGCGTCGAACTCGTCCAGCAGGCGTGTCGCCTCTGCCTCGTCCACGCCCTTGGCGACAAACACCGGCGAGGTGAGCGACTTCGGGCTCAGCCCGATGATCGTGCTGATCCCGAACGGCTGGAGCGCCATCGCGGGCACGCCGTGGGCGCGGAGATACTCGGCCGCGTGCTGCGCGGCCAGGAACGAGCTGTAATCCCGGATCTTCTTCACGGCCCGGGCGCGGGTGTGGCGCCCGGCTCCGGATCGGCGCCGTCGGCGCGCGGGAAGAGCCCCTGGCCCTTGTTGATCGCGGCGCCCGGCTCCATCCGTCCCCATCGGGCCAGCGCGCCGATGGTGTTGACGAACGACCCGTCCGCGCGGGGCACGGGCTGGCCGAGCATCCCCAGCAGCGCGCCCATCTTCTCGGGCAGCGCGCAGGAGAGAAGGACCGCCGCGATCCGCAGCGCCTCGATGCAGTCATAGAGGATGTGCCCGACCCGCGGCAGGTTCGCCGGGTCCTTGGCGAGCTTGAAGGGCGTCGTGTCGTTGATGAACATGTCCACCGCGTTCGAGAGCGAGAGCGCGGCGTGCAGCGCCCCGGCGATGTCGTTCTCGCCCAGGCACGCCGACACCCGGAACGCCACATCACGCGCCATCCCCGGCAGCGGCATCTCGGCGGTGTCTGTCGGCGGCGACGCCGGGGGGCACCTGCCGCCGAAATACTTGTCGATCATGTTGATCACGCGGCTCGACGCGTTGCCGATCCCGTTGGCCAGGTCCGCGTTGTAGACCTCCACGAACTTTGCATACGAGAAGTCCGCGTCCGTCGCCCCCATCGGGCCCTGCGTGAGCAGGTACCAGCGCAGCGCATCCGTCCCGTACCGCGCGCGGTAGGCGTCGATCGTCTCCATGTCGATGAAATTGCCCAGCGATTTGCTCATCTTCCGGCCCTCGCGGATCCAGAAGGAGTGCGCGTAGATGCAGCCGGGCAGTTCCTCGCCCAGCGCCATCAGCAGGCACGGCCAGATCACCGCGTGGAACCAGAGGATGTCCTTGGCGATCAGGTGGACATCCGCGGGCCAGTACCCGCGCCGATCCGGCGTGTCGACCACCGAGAGGTAGTTGAACAGCGCGTCGATCCAGACATAGATCGAGTGCGCCTCGTCGCCCGGCATGCGGATGCCCCACGCCCCGCCGGCCGCGTCCGCACCCGCCCCGCCCGCCCCGCCCCCCCCGCGCGACACCGGCACATCCTGCAGCCCGTCCTTCAGCCGCCCCAGCACCTCGTTCCGCCGCGCCTCGGGGCGCACGAAACCCGGATGGTTCTCGATGTGACTCCGCAGGGCCGCCTCGTACCGGCTCAGCCGGAAGAAGTAGTTCTTCTCCGTGCGCTTCACCAGCGGCTTGCCGGTGATGGGGCTCTTGAAGTCGTGCTCCCGCGCCACCGTCTCCGTCAGGTACTCCTCCTGCGAGTGGTCCCACCACCCCGAATACTCACCGAGGTACACATCGCCCTGATCAAGCAGCGTGCGCACATACTTCGTCACCAGGTCCTTGTGGCGCGTCTCGCTGGTGCGGATGAAGTCGTCGTTCGTGAATCCGAGTTTCCCGAACGCCTCCCGGAACAGCCCGGCGTTGCGGTCGGCCCACTGGATCGGCGTCATCCCCTCCTCGCCGGCGCGCGACGCCACCCGCTCGGAGTGCTCGTCGGTGCCCGTCAGGAAGAAGACATCCCGCCCCGACGCCCGCATGAAGCGCGCGACCGTGTCCGCCAGCAGGGTGGTGTAGCAATGGCCGACATGAGGCCGGTCGTTGACATAGTAGATCGGCGTCGTGACATAGAATCGGGTGCGGGGATCGCTCATGCCCCGATTGTACGGGCTGCGCTACGCCCGAACCGGGCCCTTGCCAATCCAGCCCGCTTCGGGGACAACCCCGCACATGGCGACACCACGCATCTGGCGGATGGGCATGGTCGGCGGCGGCGAGGGCTCCTTCATCGGCTCGGTGCACCGCGCCGCCGCGGCCCTCGATCACCGCTGTGCGCTCACCGCCGGCGCTTTCTCCTCCGACCCCACCCGCTCCATGCGCTCCGGGCGCGCCCTGGGCCTGCCCGACAGCCGCACCTACCGCTCGTGGAAGGAGATGGCCGAGAAGGAGGCCGCGCTCCCGCCCGAGCAACGAATCGACTTCGTGACCATCGTCACGCCCAATGAGTCCCACCACGCCATCGCCCGGGGTTTCATCGACGCCGGCTTCCATGTCGTCTGCGACAAGCCCGTGACGACCACCCACGCCGACGCGCTGGACCTCGCTCACGCGGCATCCGAGAAGGGCGTCGAGTTCTGCGTCACCTACAACTACTCCGGCTACCCGATGGTGCGCCAGGCGCGCCACCTTTGCCGCACCGGCGCGCTCGGCGGCATCCGCAAAGTGATCACGGAGTACACGCAGGGCTGGCTCGCCCGGGCGCTGGAACGGTCGCAGTCGCAGGGCGGCTTCAAGCAGGCCTCGTGGCGCACCGACCCGGCCCAGGCCGGCGCCGGCGGGGCGATCGGCGACATCGGCTCGCACGCCGAGCACCTGACGCGCTTCGTGACCGGTCTGGAGGTCGAGTCGATCTGCGCCGACCTGACCGCCTTCGTCGAGGGCCGGGCGCTCGACGACGACGCCACCGTCCTGCTTCGGTTCAAGGGCGGGGCCAAGGGCGTGCTGACCGCCTCACAGGTGTGCATCGGCCAGGAGAACAACTTGCGATTGCGCGTCTGGGGCGAGCGCGGCGCGCTGGACTGGAGCCAGGAGAACCCCAACGACCTCCGCGTCTGGGACGAGGCGGGCCAGGAGCGCATCCTCCGACGCGGCAACGCCGGCCTCGCCCCCGAGGCCATCCGCGCCACACGCCTCCCGCCCGGCCACCCCGAGGCGTTCTACGAGGCCTTTGCCAACATCTACGCGGGGTTTTTCGAGGCGCTGGCCGCGCGGACCAACGGGAGCCGGTTCACCAACGACGCCCACTTCCCCACCGCGACCGACGGCGCGATCGGCGTGCGGTTCATCGAGAAGACAGTTGAGAACGCGAAGTCCGGAGAGAAGTGGACGATGATCAATAACGGGTGATGTTCAAAGCCCGCACGAACCGCACCCCGCCCCGCTCGACGACCCGCCCGCGTACCTCGACCGCTTCGCCGAGGTATGGCGTCACCATCTCGTTGGCCGCGCCGAAGTCATCCGTCGTCACGATGTAATACTCCTTCGCGCCGCCTTCCCGGTGCACCACCAGCATCGGCGGGATGCCGTTGCCCACGCACAGCGTCGCGCAGGGCTTGTGCCCCTTGCCGTCGCCGGGCTTCATCGCGCCCAGGTAGCACTTGGAGTCCACGATCTCGCCGCGGAGCGTGACCGCGCCCAGATCGAAGGCGTTGCCGAGGAAGTAGCCATCGCCCGAGACGGCCTCGATCGCGTCCGCCTCGTCCGTCAGCTCGATCATCCTTCGGTCGTCGCGCTCCAACGCATAGCCGGTGATGCGGACTCGGCGGTGCGCCAGCGGCGTCGCCCGGTCCTGCGCGCCGAACTTCCCGGACCGCACGATGAGCAGCACGCCGTCATCCGTCTCCAGCATGGGGTACGGCTCGTCCCGCAGCACGCCCTCCCATTGGCGCACCGCGCCGGTGTCCCACACGCCGCGCCCGGGATGACGCATCGCCCACGCGCTCACGCCCGCCAGCACCACGCACACCCACATCAGCGACAGGATCACCCGCCGAACGAACCGCGCGTGCGCCGGCGGCGCTTTGAGATACCCGACATAAAAGCCGCGATCCTCAGCCATCGCGCTGCCCCTCCCCCGCCCGCGCTGGCTCCAGGCGCGTCCCCGGCGCTTCCCCTTCGATCCGCACCAGCACCCGCCCGCCCTCGATTTTGACACGGTGCGTCGCGAGTTTTTCGTGATAGGGCGGCGGGGCGCACCCATCCTGCGGCAGGTACTGGTAACCGTGCCACGGGCAGGTGATGCAGCCGCCCACGATCTTCCCCTCGCCCAGCGGCCCGCCCTGGTGCGCACACACCCCACGCACCGCGCTGACGCCGCCCTCGTGCCGGAATACCGCGATCGGCGCGCCGCCCTCTCCGCGCACCGTCACCGCGCGATCCATCGGAATCTCATCGACACGCCCCACGTCCGTCCACCCGTTCTCCGCATGGTGCGAGCACGAGTCGCGTCTCCACTGGCGCACGCCCGCCGCGATATGCAGCCCGCCCAGCCCCAGCGCCCCGGCGATCAACAGCGCGGGGTACACCACGCTCCGCTCGCTCTGCATCGCGCCCAAGGCGACATGCCCGACCACGCACACATACGCGCCGTACACCAGCCCGTGCAGCCACTTCCACCACCACGCGCCGAGGTTCGCCAGCCAGAAATCATGGCTCGTCGCGGCCATCAGGAACAGCACCGCCAGCGCCAACGACCCGGGAATCACAAACGGGAACGCCCCCGGCGCCGCGCCCCCGCCGGACATCGTCAGCAGCACGACCAGCGGGTTCCGCCCGCCGAACGACCCGTAGTACAGCGTCGCCAGCGCTGCGTGTGCCAGCGCGACGAGAAAGGTCGCCACCCCCAGGTGCCTGCGGTTGTAGAGCAGCGGCGAGGCCAGCGTGGTCAGGCGCGCCAGCGGGCCGATCGCCAGCACCACATGCAGCATCACGATCGCGCACACGCCGAGGGCCCGCATCGCCAGCACGGGCGGCGAGAGCGCTTCGTCGCCGTGGAACGCCAGCGACGCGACGATCACGAATGCCAGCACGAACAACATCGCCAAGAGGATGACCAAGGCGTCGTAGCGCTTCTTGTGCGCATTCCAGTTCACCGCCCGGTAGGTCGCGCTCACGGGGCCACCGCCGTCGGGTCCGCGCCCGCCGTCCACGCCCACAGCACCATGGCCGTGACAAGCACGGGGAGCACCGTCCAGACCATCAGGTGTGCGCGCCGATGCGGGCGGGTGTCGCGGATGGCCGCGTCGCCGCATGGGACGCGACGCCGTGCCCACGCGGCCAGCAGGATGGGCCAGAGCGCGGCCGCGCCCGGCAGGATCAGAATCCGGAACCCCCATGAAGCCCCCCGCGCGTTGGCGTCCAGCCGCCCGGCCCCGCGCCAGACGAAAGCCGCCGCGAACGCGGCCCCGACCGCCAGATACACCCCGAGGATGGTCAGAACCCACTCCATGGCCACCATGGACTCCATTCTCGCATCTTTTCTCTGAACCAGACTTGCCAATGTATCATCGTATGATACTATTGGAATATGCTCAGCGTCCGCCTCGACAGCCCGGTCCCCATCGGCGAGCAGATCTTCGCCGGGATTCGGGCTCTGATCGCTTTGGGGACGCTGCATCCCGGGGATGAGTTACCCCCCGTCCGCCAATTGGCAGGCGATCTCGGCGTGAACCTCAACACCGTCGCCCGCGCCTACCGCGCCCTCGAGGCCGACGGGCTCGTCCGCACCGCCCGGGGGCGGGGCACCCGCGTCACCGCCGACACCGAGCGTCCCCGCGGCACTCCGGCGGAAGTCGGCGCCAGGGTCGAGTCCACCCTCGCCGCCGCGCTGGCGGACATGAAACTCGCCGGCCTCTCGCGCGACCAGGCCGCGCAACTGATGAACGAACTGCTCGGGCGCTACTGGCCCGGAGCACGCCCACAAGGAGAACTGTCATGAGCGCGTGGTGGCTGCTCTTCACTTCAGGAATGATCATCTCCCCGCTCGTCGGGGCGCTGCTCGTGCGCCCGAGCGACGACCCCGAGGCCGACGCCGCCACCGCCGAGCGCAAGACATTCATCCTCGCGATGGCGACGATCGGCGCGATCGGCGTCATGCTCGCCGTCTGGCGATTGCTCGGCGTGCGCCCAGCCGTCTACACATGGCCGCTGTTCTTCCCGCTGTTCTTCTTCCTGGCCACGCCCGCGATGCGCGCCAAGAACCCCGCGTGGGGCCGCCCGCATGACGCCCAGCCGGTGGTGCGCACCGCGACGCTGACCGGCGACCGCGCCCACGCCTCCCCGGTGCCGCGCTGGCCCTGGGCGGTCGCGTGGACGCTCTGCGCTCTGGCGGTCATCGCCATCGTGATCAAGCCCTTGATCGACGAGATGCCGACAGGCGGGCTCGCCGAGCTCGAATGGAAGCGATGGCTCATCGCACTGCTCGTCGCGCTCGTCTGCCCGGCGTCGATTCTCCTGACGCTCCCACGCGGCATCCGAGTCGCGCTCCGCGAGCCCGAGCCGATGGACGTCGCACGCACGCCGGAACTCGCCGCGGCGTACGCGTCGCTCCGCAACACCAAGGCGTGGTTCTTCGCGGGGCTGTTCCTGACCATGGCGGTCCTGATGGGCGCGATGATGGCCGCCCTGGCGTGGGCGGACACCGGGGAAGCGGGCCGGGCGCTCGGCTGGGCCGGCGCGATCGGGGGGTCGCTCATCGGCCTGGCGGGGGGCGCCGGTGGCGTTTACATCGATACCCGGCGCGTCCGCGTCAACAAGATCCTGCGTCGCCTCGAACGCGAGCACCAGTCCCTCACCGTGTAACAGCACCCGTCAGGACAGGAGATCATCCATGAGACCGATCACCCGCGCCGTCGCCGCGCTCACACTGGCCGCGGCAGCGAACGCCGGCGCCGCGACCATCGAACGCTTCGACCTCGACAATCAACTCCGCGTCATCCTTCGGCCGATCGAAGGGGCCGGCACGACGGCGCTCGTCACGCTCTTCTCCATCGGCGAGCGGCACGATCCCGAGGGCGCGTCCGGCATGGCGCACCTCATGGAGCACCTGCTTGTCACGGCCGCGGCCGGCGACATCCCCGCCCGCACCGCCGAGTCGTGGTCTGCCTCGTACCGGCCGCCGACGGGGGGCGCCAACGCCCAGACCGGCGAGGACTACACCGTGCTGGCCACCGTCTTCCCCAGTGTTCAACTTGATGAGGAACTCACGGACCTGGCCTCACGCATGCGGGAGCT
Organism: uncultured Phycisphaeraceae bacterium; assembly: GCA_964607595.1. GTDB lineage: Bacteria > Planctomycetota > Phycisphaerae > Phycisphaerales > UBA1924 > JACKHC01. Next base: position 5,026 of record CAZSLT010000037.1, on the reverse strand, counting down.
CACCATCACCCAGGCCGATCTCGACCGCGAACTACCGCGCCTCGACGCGGAACTCTCCAACATGTTCGGCGGCCTCCCGCACCTTGCGGCGATGAACCTCGCCCGCGAGTCGATCCGCCCCTCGGGAGTAGGCTTCCGCAAGGGCGGTCTCATTGAACAACTCCGAACCGTGACCGTCGAGCAGGCGCAGCGGTTCGCCGACGCCTACTACAAGCCGCGGAACGCGCTCATCGTCATCGCGGGCGGCTTCGACACCGCCGCCGCCCGTGCACTCATCGAGAAGCACTTCGCGAACATCGAGTCAGGCGTCGAACTCCCGCCGATGCGGGATATCCGCAAGCGTGCCGATACACCGCCTTCCACGATCCCCGTCTCCGCAGCGGAGTGGTACACGGGCGATCCGATCGTCATCGCCCGCGCCTACGCCGTGCCCGCCCCGGACTCGCCGCGGTACGCCCCGTTCCTGGTGCATGCCGCACGGCTCTTCCAGAAGGGGATGTCGGCGTACAAGCCGGGCGGCGTGCCGCCGGTGCAGTGGGCGCTGATCGACGATCCCTTTGTGCTCTATGTCGCGGCGTCCGTGGCGAGCGAGGATGAACTGCCCGCCGCACGCGCCGCGCTCGACAAACTCATCGCGTCGGCCACGGATGAAACCCAGGACAAGCCGGGCGACGCGGCAATGATCGCGATGCAGTTCGGGTGGATGTTCGGCTCGGCCGATCTGCCCGACGCCGCGCTGGCGAACAACCCCTACGGCGTCGCGTTTGGGCTCGGGCGTGCCGAGATGATGGGCATCGACTGGAGCACGCTCAAGACCCGGCTCGGCGCACTCACACGGCAAGACATGACCGCCGCGGCCGAGTCGATCTTCAGCGCCGACAACCGCGCCGAGGTCGTGGTGACGATCGACCCTGGCAATCCTTAAGTGCTGCTCGTGTCGCGCATCCGATCGCGAACCGGATCACCCAACCGTACTCGCACGGGCCCGCCGCGCCGGCGCGGACCCTACTGCATCGGCTGCTGGTTCGGGCGCTCCCACCACTCTTTGGGGTCGTCGCCGCGACGCGGCGTGCCGTTCCAGATGAACTTCAGCTCCGCGTCCACCCGCGGCACCGCGGGTTGCGGCACCCATCCCCAGATCCCCATCGCCCCGGCGTTCGTCACCGAGGTCGGCGGAAGCCAGTGGTACGCCAGTGGTGCGTAGAAGTCCGACTCCTCGTTGTGCCCGAAGTGCTGCCACCGCTGGTCGATCGGCGGGCTGCGGCTCGAGAACTGGCTCTGACGGTAGATGTCCACCGGGATCCACTCACCCGCCTCCACCTTTTCGTCGTAGAGGTAGAACTCGGTCCACGCGTGGAGCACCGTGAATTCCTTCTCCTCGCTCTCGGTGATGTCCAGCCCGATCACCATCCGCGCCGGCAGGCCCGCGGCGCGATACACCGCCGTCAACAGGCACGCCATGTCGTACCGGGAGCCGCGCCGCTCGATCGCCGCGTAGGCCGATCCGTTCACATTGAACCCCGAGAGCAACACCGCGGTGATCTGGCCGCGCTGCGGCCCGCGTCCGGTCGCGTGGTACATCCCCTCGGTCGGACGGAAATGCTCGACGACCCGCCCCGCCAGGTACTTGGCAAGGTAGTAGGGCTTGGCCTTCTTCGGCTTGCCCTTCGTCCATTCGTTGACGAGGTTGACGATCGCCGGATGCCCGGGCTCCACGAACAACTGCGGCTCGAGGCACGACGCGATCATCGGCTTGTACGGCCCGGTCGGCCACTCGTAGGTCATCGCGATGTCTTCGTCGATCCGCGTCTCGTACGAGGTCATCGGGATGTCCACCCGCAGCGTCAGCGGCTCGGTCGATCGCAGATTCTTCGCGTCCCACACCCCGAGCATGGTGCCGCCCTGATAATTCGGCAGCGTCCGCGGCGTCAGGTCCAGCTTTCGGTTCCCCAGCGTCATCTCGGAGGTCATCCGATCCAGGTACGCGTCGTGCATGGCGCTCCCCGGAATCAGCGGGTACACCATCGAGACCTCATCGAGCTCCGTGGGCGAGGTCGGCGCCAGCGGCTCGTTGTCGGCGGTCCGGAACTGGTACGCAAACAACCGGACGATCGGCGCCACCGTCCATTCGCGGTAGTTGAACTCGTGGCGTGTCAGCGCGCGCGGGCGGGGGTCCTTCGGCGCCGCCGGCTTCGGCGGGCGCGCCATCGCCCCGAGCGTCACCGCCAGTACCAGCGCCGCCAGGACGACCGCGCGCAACATGCCTGAACGGATCATGGGGCCTCCTCTGGGCGCAGTGATCCCCGGATCATAGGTGTGACGCCCAACGCCATCACCGGTTCCGCATGAAGTTCGCCAGGTGATCCAGTTTGGCGTCGAGGAAACCCCGAAGCGCCCCGGCGACCCCCCGGGCGTCCATCGCCAGCCCCATGCACCGCAGCCACTCATCCGCAGCGTGCTGATCGATCGGGAACGGCATGTGCCGGCCCCGCAGCCGCGGGTGCCCGTGACGCTCCGTATACAGCGGCGGCCCCCCCAGCCACCCGCAGAAGAACTCATAGAGCTTCTGGCGCGACTCGCCCAGGTCCGCCGGGTGCATCGCCCGGACCACGGGCGACTCGGCGTCCATGATGTCGTAGAACGAGTCCACCAGCGCGCGCACCGAGGTGTCGCCGCCCAGTTCGTCGTAGGGCGTCGGCGCATCGCCCCAGGGGTGCGCGTGGCCCGGCGGTGTCCGTGTCGGCTCGATCATGCCCGTGTCCGTTCGGCGAGATACACGCGTGTGAGATACCGCAGCGCAAAGAGCCCGGCGCGTTCGTGACGCGAATAGAGATGCGCCAGATCCGCCTCCATCGCCTCGCGGGCCCGGCCGCTCGAGGGCGCATACGACGCCGACATCGCCCGTCCGATCAGCGCCTCGCACGAGAGGTCCTGGGCGAAGAGGAACACCCGCTCCCGGAACCCCTCGAACCGGGCGTCGCCGGCGAGCGATGGGGGGTTGAAGTTGTTCCAGGGTGAGGTCGGTGGCTCGGTCGCGTACCGGAGCATGATCTCCCGGTATCCGGCGCCCCCCGCGTCCTTCTCGTCCGGCACATTCCACATCACCGCCAGCCGCCCCCCCGGCCGCAGCACCCGCGCGAACTCTGCCAGCGCCGGCCCCTCGTCGAACCAGTGGTACGCCTGCGCCGCCAGCACCAGGTCGATCGAAGCATCTCTGGCGCCGGTCTGCTCGGCGTTGCCCTCGAGATACTCGACGCGCGGGTGCGCCTCGGCCTTCGCCCGCATCGAGGCGTTCGGCTCCACCGCGATCACGCGGCAGCCCCGCTCCGCCAGCAACCGCGCCGAGATCCCCGTGCCCGCGCCGACGTCGAGACAGGTCAGCCCCGCCGGGTCGCCCAGCCCGTCGAGGATGGCCTCGATCGCCCCGGCCGGGTAAGACGGCCTGAACCGGGCGTAGTCGTCCGCCCGGGTGGAAAACCGCGTCAGGCGGTCCTGCGGGGGGGGCGGGGGGGCGGCTCGTTTGTCGGGGGGTGTTTGCACGATCCGATTCCTAACAAAAGTCTTGACGAGAGGGTTCCGTTCGGGTATCAACAACCCCATGCTGGCACGCATCCAATCGTTCATCCTCCACGGCATCGACGCCCAGCCCTGCGAGATCGAGGTGGATGTCGGTGAGTCCGGGCTCAGCGGCGAACAGATCGTCGGGCTCGCCAACGCCGCGGTCAAGGAGTCGATGGACCGCGTTCGCGCGGCCATCCTCAACACGGGGTACCGCTTCCCGCAGAGCAAGGTGCTGGTCAACCTCGCGCCCGCCGATGTCCGCAAGGAGGAGCCGGTCTACGACCTGCCCATCGCCGTCGGCATGCTCACCGCCGATGGCTCGATCTCCCGCACCCGCTGCGAGCGCGAGAACGGCCTCGACCCCCGCGCCCATCTGTTCGCCGGCGAACTCGCGCTCGACGGCCGTCTCCGCCCGATCCGCGGCGCGCTCTCCGTCGCGGCCCTCGCCCGCAAGAAGGGCCTTAAAGGCGTCGTCGTCCCCGCCGAGAACGCGCCAGAGGCCTCCATCGTCGAGGGCGTCGATGTCTACGGCGTTCAGACGCTCGCCGAGGTCGTCGGCCTCATCCACGCCGAGATCACGCCCGAGCCCGCCCCGCCCACCAATGTCGGCGAACTCATCCAGCTCACCAGCGCCGACATCGACTTCGCCGAGGTACGCGGCCAGGAGGGCGTCAAGCGCGCCATGACCGTCGCAGCCGCGGGAATGCACAATATTTTGTGATTGTGTACAAGTGACGGTTGCGGTACCTGTCAACGATGGTCTTTGAGATGGAATGGGGCGGTTCCGCCCAGATCAAATCCCGTCACCCTGATTTCTCGAGAGGTCAAGCCCTTCGACGAGCACATCGAAGGGCTTACTCATTGTCGGGACGAGGGTTACGCCGTCGAGGCGGCATTTCAAACAGACGATTTTGAGGATGCGTCGCTTCGAGGCTTAAGTCTCACCGCACCTGAGCAATGAGACTCAAGTCATCGCGCGCGGTCTCCGCTCAAAGGAAACGAGGTGGCATGGCTGACTCTCTCGATCGCTCGGAACTGTTTGCACCATCGCTCTTTAGCGGCCACCGGGGCGCTGAATGTAATCGCAAAGCGGCCGTACCCGGCCATCGTATACAATCTGCATGGTGTGTGCTCAACGACAGCCATTCGACTGGAGAAACATATGAGATTTATCCCCATTCTCACCGTGGCCACTTTGCTTGCATTCATCTGTCTTGCTCTCCTCCCAAGCATAATGCCACAAGGCGCGGTCGAGAGTGGCTGGGATCCAAAGCAAGTGAGACTCATCGGATCGGTGGTGGTCTCCGTCGTTCTAGGCGTTGCTGCCCTCGCCATCATCTTCTTCAAACAAGACGAAGCGGATCGGAAGTGGGCGTACGGAATGGTCGGGACGATCGCCGGCTATTGGTTGCCCTCGCCGGTTCAGTAATTCTGCTCGGTCGCGATCACAACCTCTCTCGAAGAA
>CAZSLT010000036.1:0-20062 GCA_964607595.1 uncultured Phycisphaeraceae bacterium | reverse complement strand
TGGGCAAAGAAAATGTTGCAAGACATTTTGCAACAACTGCGAATATCTAACACGATAGCATCGGATGTTCTCGAAGATCTCGCGATCACCCTATCGGTTCTTGTGAGGGATGGTTCGTACTATGAATTTCTTCATAGGTCTTTTCAGGAATACTTTACGGCGGAGGCATTGTCCAAGTATGGGAGAGATGCCTTAGAAAAGCTGCTGCCCCTGCTTTGTGCTCGGTCGGAGACCGACGAGGTGCTACCGTTTCTTTCGCGACTAGACGAAGAGACATACTACATGCATGCGATTCCGTGGATAATTAGCGCGGTTTTTGGTGTAAGCGGCCCACTCGAGGAGATGGTTGTTGGTCTTGATAGGGAAGACGCTTATACTAGGTATTTGCATCATATAGTGTACGGCGTGCCGAGAAAGATACAAAAGTGGAGCGGTGGCGAGTCGATGCGATGCGATACTTTCTTGCTATGCATGGGACGGACGAGGCGAAGCCCGTTGCTAAGCGACTGTATGGCATTCTTCGCGAGTCGGACGGGAAGAACGATTCTCGCAAGAACGAATTCGTCAATGTGAATGTCCCGCGGGCAGATGAGCTAATGTGTAGTCTCCATTGGGAACATGACCCTGAGTGCACAGGATTTGTTGAAGCCGTGGTTGGCTCAAACAGCGTATTAAGTGGCCGATTTTTCGATCTGTTACGAAACTCGGTTCGGTTGCTGGCATCTCCGGACAGTGCTTATTCAAGACTAAAGCGCAAAAAGCAAATACTCGACCTTGCGGCACCAGGGATGAAGGGCTTTCATATTGAATCCCCGGCCGAGTGATTCGAAAGCTGCCTGGCGCTGTTTAGCAATGTCGAAAGTCATATATCGGTAACGCTTTGTGGGGACGCTCTGGCGCGAACTGGCGCAGCGACGGTGTGCAAACGAGTGATTCAGGGTGTCGAGGAGTGCTGAAAAGTGTTCCCAAACAACGGGTTGGGGACGCTTTTTAAAGCTGATAAGGGTGAGGTCGGAAGTTCGAATCTTCCCAGGCCCACCATCTCCAGTCCAATGAATCCGCGGGGTTCAGAGAGTGCATGCGGGAGTGCTCAAGCGACATTGGCGCGAATCTGGCGCGGAAGCGCCGGTAGCGTCCCCGGATTCTCTGTCTCCGGGTGGTGAGCAACCTGCTCCCCGAAAAGGATTTCAATCATCTCCGCCGCCGTCCGCAGGAAGTCCGGGTGGTGCTTGGCGTAGATCTCCGTGGTGCGGGTCTCGGTGTGGCCCAACATGCCCGCGATCTGACGCAACGGCACACCCGCGGCCGCCATCAGCGTGGCGCCCGTATGCCGGAGGGTATAGGGCGTCACATCCTCCAGCCCCGCCCGCTTGCACGCCCGCCGGAAGGAGTACTTGATGCTGTTGACCGGACGGCCGAGGTACTCGACCACGAACCCGGACTCCGATGAGGCGATCGCGGTCTCCAAATAGGGACGCAGGCTCGGGGTGATGGGGACGACCGGGCGTCGCTTGTTGGACTGAATGCTCCCGGCCGGCAGAAAATCGATGCGTCCCCATTCAAGATCGACCTGCTCCACTCTCAAGCCAAAGATCCCGATCGGCCGCTGCAGCGTGTGCAGGGCCAGCATGACATAAAGCCGGAGGTGGTCGCGCTCGCAGGCTTCCAGCAGGCGCCGGACCTCGGGGACTCGCAGAAACCGGTCGCGGGGCGGCGGGCTTGGCAGCAGTTCAACATGCGGCACCGTGGCAAGGTGGCCGCGTTTCCAGGCCGATCGCATCGCCGCTTTTACGACGCCGAGTTCACGATTAATTGTCGCGTTGGACCCGGCATGCCCCTCCCGGCGGATCGTGTCAAACCGCCAGTCCATGTACCGCCGCTGGACATCGAGTGTGAATTCAGAAACGAGTTCCAGACCTGTCAAGTCGAGGAAGACCGTCATGTGTTTCAGCGCGGTGCGGGCGGCGGGGACGAAGGGCGTCTGACGATCCAGATGCCGCTGGACATAGCCGCAAAGGACTTCGAGCAGCGGTGTGTCCTCGGCGGACCGTTTGGCGCCGGTCAGACTCGATCGGTCGCGGACGAAGGCGACGAGTTGTCGCTTGGCGTCATCAAGATCGCTTGTGCGCGTGCTCTTGCGCACTGCGCGGCCAGTCGCGCCCCCTCGTCCGCGCGGCGTCCAGTAGATGAAATAGTTGGGAGTGTCGGGTCGCTGCACAAGCGTGTATCCCTCGTACTCCCAGATGGGCGTGTAGAACATTCTTCCCCCTCCTGTTCCACCACCTTGAGAAACCCCCGTACATGCGCGAGGGTGAAGAACACCCGTCGGCCGATCCGGAGATGGTGGAGCCGACCGGCCTTCCGCTCACGATGCACCGTATTCCGATGCACCCGCAGGACGCCGGCGACCTCGGCCGTTGTCAGCAGACGCGGCACATTCAACGACCCCGCGGTGATTCCTTCATCAAGCGCGCGCCGATCGTCCCTCGTCAAGGCACACCTGATATCGCGGGCCTCCGTTGCATTCGCCTGTGGCGCGGATTCAGCGCCTCGGTCGAGAGTGGTGAGAGCTTGCGGCGTGCTGTCTCGATCACCATTCCCTTGACTATCTCGCGGTTCTGCCTCCTGGTTCATCCGTTGCCTCCTGTTCCTGGGTATGGGATCGGGGGCTTGCCGAACTGCTGAAGCACCCGATTGGCTTCGATGACGAGCCGGCGGGCATCGACGGGGCGGCCATCGAGGTGGAAGCCGAACTTGTCATCCGGGCCCGCCCGTTTTCCGAGCACACAGAGCGCCCGCCTGACCGGGGGGGTGGGCCACTCTTCTGAGACATCCTTCCGGTCATTGGCCACCGTTCGTGGGATGGGATTCCTGCGGTTCGGGTCGCTCGGCAGAGGCCGATTCATCTTGCCGCGGGATCGCGGCTCCGGGGTGCTCCAGGGGTATACCTCGCGTTGTTTGCCGTTGCGATCCAGAACGATCCACATGCACTTCGGCGGCCTCGGATCGTGAAAATCCGCGAGCGTGACGGCGCCGCCGGTCAGAGCTTCGATCTGGGCGAGCATGGGAGAGGTCGGGATGCGGTCGCCCCGCACCCAACGCATGATTGTGCTTCGTGAATTCACGCCCAGCATCCATCGGAGCTGCTGTGGGGTGATATGGTGCTTGGCCATGTAATCTGCGAGTTTCATCCCTCGCATGTAGCGCATCGCAACCGTCGATTGAACCCTGTCCCCGTCCCCATCTTCACGAATTAAGACGATCGTCTGCAGGAAAATGTCATGTGTGGTCAGACCGACTCCACGCACCTGCCCCGCCTCGGGATTCGTGCCGCCGATACCCGCGTCGAACTCGCCGCAATCGCGACTTTGCGTCGCTGTCAGCAGAGTCGGGGACTGAGCGCACTGCCGCTGCCAATCCCCGTTGACGACTGGATCGAGTCGCCCTTGGGGTTCAGATTCGAGATCGTGGGCGAGGATGAACTCGGCGTCGGCATTCTGGGCCGGGCACGGCCGACACTGGGGGAGATCGCGGTCTCAGAGTCGCTTATGGTTCATCAGGGACGCTACCGCTTCACCTGCGCTCATGAACTCGGACACATGGTGCTTCATCGTGCGATGGCCAACGCTTACTCCGATGCCAGTCTTCCATACGATGGAGATGCCCCCGAGGTTGAACGCGAGGCCGACCGATTCGCCGCCGCGTTCTTGATGCCCGGGGACACCCTTGGGGACGCGATCACGCAAGCCTTGTCGGCAGAGCAACTCGCGCCGAAGTGCTTGGAGTTACTGCGCGGGGACGATGCCCGCGCCGTCTGGTTGTGGCGGCGCTGCATGCTGCCACGACTGGCCGATTGGTACGGCGTCTCCAAAGCGGCGATGGTCTATCGCTGCCGCGAAGTTCGATTGCACGACCGCAAACGCCTCATCCGACCGAAGCTGATCCCGCTCGTGCTGGCGCCGGAGCCCGCGGTGACATCCCTCGGCCTTGAACGAGTCCGAGTCGTAGACGGCGTCCCCGTCAGTCCTGGCTAGTGTCGGCCGAGATGTCCTCATCACCATCGTCGACTTCACTCGGCAGTGCTCTTCTCCGATCGCGCTTGCCTTGGCGATCCACCACGATCTCTCCGCCGCACCCCTCGCACAGGGCGACCCAGCGGGACGATCGGCGCCGGAGCCACCAGAGGAACGGCTTCAGGTCACCGGCATCGCGTCCGTGGACCCGGATGGAGCAGTCTCGGCAGAAGTCGGCCACGAGGCGGAAGGTACCGGCAATCCCAAGAGAGCTAAATTCTGGACCGGCCGCGCCTTGACGCGGCTTTAATGCGCGTTAGCATACATGACAACGACGGCAGGAGCCCTCCCCGATGGCCACCCCGAACACATCCGAGTCTCCGATTGGCGAGCGGCTGCGGCGCCATCGGATCGAGACTCTGAAGATCGGGCTTCGTGAGATGGCCAAGAAGCTCGCGATCACGGCGCCCTACCTCTCCGATCTTGAGATGGGGCGTCGGTCGCCGTCTGATGATCTGCTGATCCTCATGGCAGACAAGTACGGGATCGCCGAGGCCGAGCTCAGGGCGGGCTGGGGCAAGGCAGAGACCGATGTGGGCCGAATCGCGTCGAGCAACCCGGTGGCCGCATCCCGAGCCCCCGAACTCCTCCGGACCGCCAGCGGCTTCGATCAGGCTCAATGGGATGCCCTGATCGAGCAGGCCAGGAAACTCGCCGCTCGTACCCCCTCCAAGTCCAAGACCTCCTGACAGGGAGACAGCCATGAAGTCTTCCACTGTTTCTCCACAATCATCGTTAACAGAAATGCTTACATGCGAATGTGGGCAGGCGCCTTCGGGTGGCAGTTCTTTGTCTGCCCATCTCGTTACCGCCGGCAACGGTCTGACGGGCGGTGCCGCCGATGCTCTGGCGCGAACACTTCTCGAAGTTGCTGCCGAGGTCGATCGCGACGAGCAGTGCCTCAAGCGCGCCCTCATCGAGGCTGCCGAGCAAGGCGATGCTCCGCAGGTCCGAGCCCTGATCGCCGTGTGGATGGATCGCCCCGCCCGCGAAGTGCTCGACATGATCCGGAATTGCGGCAAGTGAGTTGACGGGTGCCGATGGCGGTGATCGAGTTGAGGGTCATCACGCACCGAGGGGAGTGAGATCATGCGCGTGGTTGCCATGTTCCGGGTGTCAACCGAACGACAGGCCAATGAAGGGGCGTCACTCGACGCCCAAGAGCGGATCTACCACGAACTCGCGCGTGAGCGCGGGTGGAGAACAGTCACGACCTTTCGCGGTGCCGAGTCCGCGACACAGGCTGCAACGGAGCGACGGGTCCTTCAAGAGGTGCTGGCGTGCATCGCCGAGCAGGCTCCGGACGCCCTCTATGTCCACGAGCAGTCACGCCTCACCCGCGGCGACGAACTCGAAGTGGCGCGCCTTCTCCGCGAACTCCGGGAACAGCAGGTCAAGATCATCGTCGGCGGTGTCATCCGCGACATGGCCAGCATCGATGAACGATTCATGGTTGGGATTCAGAGCCTCGTCGATCGGGCCGAGTCTGAACGGATTAAGGAACGCGTCTCACGCGGGAAACGCGAGAGGGCCAAGCAAGGCAAAAAGAACTGCGGCATTTCCCCCCTCGGATACCGCAATCCCCCCGTGGGCGACCCCGATCGTGGCATCCTCCGGATCGTCGAGGACGAAGCGAGAGTTGTGCGTCGGATTTTCGATCTTGCGGGCAAGGGATTGAGCAGCCGAGCAATCTCCGAGACGCTCACCCGAGAGGGGATGTCCGCCCCCAAGGGCGGGATTTGGGGCAAGACCTCGATTTTCCGCATCCTGAACAATCCCTGCTACCTCGGCGTGCATGTGACCGGCGGCTGGGTGGCCGCACCGGGATCACGCACATTCCGCTTCGACCTCAAGAACGAACGGGCGATTGTCATTCCCGACGCCCACCCGCCGATCATCACCCGGGAACAATGGGCGTTGGTCCATGACCGTCCTAAGCCGGCACGAACACGAACGCCGCGGCTGCTCACGGGAATGCTCTGGGTCAACGGGCACCGGGTCTCGGGGGACTCGAACCAACAAGTCGGGTTCTACCGCGGACCTCGGGGGGTGGAAGGATTGCCCTGGCTTCCGGTGCCCTACACGGAGGAGTCGATTTGGACCGCCTTCGTGTCGATCGGCACCGACGAGCGGTTCTTGTCGCGACTTATCCGCCAAAGCGAGAATGACTCCCGCTCCCAGTCGCTCGCTGCGGATGTCCGCCGCGTGGAAGAGACGGCAGAGAAACTTCGGAAGCGCCTCGACGCCCTCATCGACATGCGGGCCGATGGGGAGATCGACAAGACGGTCTACGCCGACCGATCGCGTCGTACCCAGGACTCCCTGAAACAGGCCGAGGAGCGTCTGGGCGACCTGCGGGCGGCGCAAGCCTCGACTGACCCCGAGCGACTCACGGCGGTGGTGTCGGCCGTGCGATCGCTCGTCGCGGGGCATCGCCGGCTTTCCGATGCCCAGAAGCGGGCCGTTCTGAGATCGGTCGTGCGTCGAATCGATGCCAAGGCCGATCGCACCTCCATCGGCCAGGAGCGGAAAGAGAAAGGCCAGTATTCCTCCGCCAAAGCCCCCTGTTGGACCCTCCGTACGGTCACATTCCACCTTGGGATCCCCAGAAAGGGCTCTCACGCCACCGCCAACCGTTACGGGGTCTTGGACACGACATCTTGATGCTCGGCCCCGCGGGGACCGGCAAGACCATGATGGCCCGTGCACTGCCCGGCATCCTCCCGACGCTCACGCCCTTAGAGGCCGTGGAGATCACGCGAATCTACTCGGCCGCGGGCCGCCTCAATGGCAGCGCCGCCGCGGGCCTCATCACCAAACGCCCCGTGCGCACGCCGCACCACACCGCCTCGGCGATCGCCGTCATCGGCGGCGGCAAAGTCCCCGCGCCCGGCGAGATCTCGATGGCGCACCGGGGTGTGCTGTTCCTCGACGAACTGCCCGAGTTCCCCCGCGCCGTGCTCGACACGCTCCGCCAGCCGCTGGAGTCCGGCGATGTGACCATTTCGCGCGCCCACTCCTCGGCATCGTTCCCGGCGAGTTTCATGCTCGTGGCCGCGATGAACCCGACCGCCTCCGGCGAGATGCCCGCCAACGAAACCGGCCGGCGCGAGATGAAGCGCTACCTCGGGCGCATCTCCCGCCCGCTCATCGACCGCATCGATATCCATGTCGAGGCGCCCGCCGTGCCGTGGAAAGACCTCTCCTCCACCAACGGCGCGCGGGGCACCAGCACCGCCGAGATGCGCGACCGCGTCGCCGCCGCCCGCGAGCGCCAGCGCGCCCGCCAAGGCGAGACGCTCAATTCCCGGCTCCGCGGCAAGGAGCTCGACCAAATCGCGCCTATGGACGACGACGCCCGCGCCATGCTCGGCGGCGCCCTCACCGAGCTCGGCCTTAGCGCCCGGGCCTACGACAAGATCCGGCGGGTCAGCCGAACCATCGCCGACATCGAGGGCGCCGAGCGCGTCGGCATCGCCCACATCGCCGAGGCCATCCAGTACCGCCTGCTCGACCGCGAGGGGGTCTAGCGCAGCCGCTTCCGCTTCTTGTCCGCTCCCGCCCCGATCCCAAGGATGCCCAGGTCACCGAGCACCGCGATCACCACGATCACCAGGTAGAACCCGCTGACCGAGCCGTTCGCGTTCATCGCCAACGCGTAGGCGAGCGTGGTCAGCGGCGCGAAGAAAAACCCCAGCAGCGGCCAGAGCGTCGTCTGGTACGCATTCCCGATGTAATCCGAGAAGATCACCGTCAGGATGATCGCCACCCGCGGGAACGCCAGAGCCAGGAGCGCGACAAGACAGGGCATGGAAAACCTCCGTTCGATCTGTCGGGTTCGACCCGACGCGGTTTCACACGCCCCAGGTCAATCGTAGCCCAACCTGCATGATCAGCGCGGCATACACCCCGGCCATCAGATCGTCCGCCAGCACGCCCCATCCGTGGGGCAGCGCTTCCAGCCGGCGCGCCGGCCACGGCTTGAGAATGTCCATGACGCGGAACAGCACGAACGCCGCCCCGACGGCGCCCAATGCTCGCAGCAGGGGGGGTGTGACGCCGTCGAGCGTCCACTCCGCCGGCAGGGCGCACAACGACACGAACGACGCGGGCCAGAAGAGCAGCGGCAGGCACATCGCCGCGGTCTCGTCGATGACGACTTCCGGAGCGTCCTTGCGCCCGAACCGACGCTCGGCGTACCGCCCCAGCCAGACGCAGAGGACGCACGAGATGATGCCCACCGCCGCCATCGCGATCTGAAGACCGGAGTACGACGCTCCCCCCACGAGCATCACCCCCGCCACAGCGCACGGCGGCATCGAACCCCAGGTACCCGGCGCCGGGCGCAGGAACCCCAGCCCGAGCGTCGAGAGCGCCAGCGTCGGCGCGTTCAGCGGCCGGATCGGGGCGCGGGTCTTGTTCTTGTGCTCGCCGGCGCTCACGATGCGCGCCCCCGTAGCGCCGTCATCGCTCGCGTCACATACGGAATCGCCGAGAGCACGGTCGCCAGCGTCACCGCATAGGCGATGAGCGTGTTGATCGAAACAACGCGCTGCTCGTGAATCGTCCCATTCACCGCGAGCACAAGCATCGCGAGAATCACCGGCACCGCCGCCGACTGCGCGATCATCTTGATCTTCCCCGTCCACGAGGCCGAGAAGTCAATCCCCATCCCCTCCATCACGCCGCGGATCGAGGTGACGAGCAACTCGCGGGCGAGGATGACCACCGCCATCCAGGGCAACACGCCGGTCATCTGATCGCCGTGCTTCCCCTCCATGAACTGCGGCCCGGCCATCACGATGAACGCCCCCAGCACAAGAATCTTGTCCGCGAAGGGGTCCATCACCCGCCCGAAGACGCTCACGGCGTTCCACCGCCGCGCCAGGTAGCCGTCCAGCGCATCGGTCAACGCCGCGACGACGAAGAGCACGATCCCCGCCCACAGCGCCCAAGCGTTGGCATCCGGGTAGCGGTACACGCTCAGCACCGCGATAAACGCCGCGGCCAGCGCCAGCCGCGCGATCGTCAGCGCGTTGGGCAGGTGCTTGCGGTAGCCGGTGGCGGTGGGCAGTGGTGGCACGGGCGAGATAGTAACGCGCGAGCGATTACCACTCACCGGGCCTTCGATTCACAGTGAGGTCGTAGCCGGCGCCCCGGGCCGCGTCGATCGCCGTGAGCGCCCAATCGGGGTGTTCGTTCCCGCCGTTGTCGATGCCGTCGACGCCGACCGAGTAGAGCAGGTAGCCGCGTGGGTCCGTGTCGGTCGGATTTCGTCTGAGGTAGCCGAGCGGATGCGCGGGAGCGAATGGATCACGCGGTGTCTCTCCCAGCAGCGATGGCCGCAATGCTTCAAGTGTTTCCGGGTACTCGCCGGACATCGCGCGGTGCATCTCGATCGCCCAGAGCACACGAAGGGCGCGGCGCTCAAGTTGCTCATTGAGGAGCTGCGATTCGATCCCAGGTATGACGGCATAGTCTGCATGAAGCGGGGCATCACGCCAGGAGAGCCGTTTACGCGCGAATTCGTGCGGATCAAACGACGGCGTCCGGCCCGCGGCACGATCCTCGATCCGACCGAGCATCCCATCAACTAGTTCGTTGACACGCCAAACCCTCCCGCTCAACCGGCGGAACATCGGCGCCGTCGCGTTGCCGAGCGGGTGCCTGGCGACCCGACGAATCCATGCCTCATCGTTACGAAAGAGCGGGTAACTACTCAATTCGGAGACGACAAGCATTCCGCCATCGGCGTGGATCGACTGCAGATACTGAAGTTGATTGAGACGATAGGCCTCCGTCGCGAGTCGCTCGTCAATCGTGCCCTCGATCGACTCGATACTCGGCAACAACCCCGCGCGAGTCGAAGGAAGCGATCCCTCCCTTGTGATCTCTCGGCGCATCCCTTCGAGAATCGTCGAGGCGCACGCCACGGCTGTCATCTGGCTCATCACCGTCGGCTGCTGACGGACCAGGTCCGCCACGATCAACCCACGCGAGAACGCCTCTCCGATGCGCTCGTACTCACCCGCGCTCCTGGCCCAGACCATCTCGGAACGGCAGAGTCTGGCCAGAGTTCGGAAGTCGCTCAACCGAACGATGTCTGCCTGCTCTTCCAGCGTCGATCCCGGCGGGAACTCTCGCCAGGCCGCGGCCCCGCGAAGGGAGTCGAGCCGGTTGAAAAAATCTGTCTTGCGGAGCTCGGCGAGCGCCGTCCGGCATGCGGCGCGATGGGTCTCGGTCGCGCGTGTATTCGTGAGCGCATTCGAGTACCCGCCGTACTTCCGCAATGGTTCGCCGGGGAAGTGCTTGAGGTGAGCGGTCTGCATGGCCGCGTCCATGTCGGTGAACAGCCGATCGACTTCCTCGATGCGATTCGGCGCGTCCGGTCCCCCCGGCTGGTTCTGGCGAGCCAGTGCGTTGAACCGTGAGGCGAAGTCGATGGACCCGCCGGGCGTCAGCGTGCGGGATCGCATGAGCCACCATCCGGTAAATGCCAGCACGCCCGCCAGCAGCAGAACGCTGACGCGGCGGAGTCGACCGGAAGCATGTGTTGCCGTGCTCATCCGGACATTGTGCCCAGTCCGCGGGCCTCAGTCATGTCCCCGCCCCCGATCCGTGGGACGCGCCACTTCCGCTCATCCTCAGAACTTCTTCCTCAGCCGCGCGCTGGGCACATCCAGCTGCGCCCGGTACTTGGCCACCGTCCGCCGGGCGATGTCGATGCCGCGTTTTTCCAGTTCCTTGACCAGCGCATCGTCCGACAGCGGGTTGGACTTGTCCTCGGCGTCGATCACATCCTTGAGCGCGGCCTTGATCGCGTCGTAGGACATTTCGTCGCCGTCCTGCGTCTGCATCCCGCCCGTGAAGAACTTCCGTAGCGGCACCACGCCGCGGGGCGTCTGGAGGTGCTTGCCCGCCACCGCGCGCGACACCGTCGCCACATGGATCCCGAGCTGATCGGCGACCTGCGTCATCGGCAGCGGGCGCATCGCCTGCTCGCCTTGGTCGAAATAGTCACGCTGCGCCGACACCACCGCGTTGAGCACGCGCTGCAGGGTGTGCCGGCGCTGGTGCAGCGCGTCGATGAGCCAGTTCGCGTTCGAGAGATTCGTGCGGATGAACTCCCGGTCCTGCTTGGCCAGCGCCCGGTCGCGGACCAGCGTCGCGTATTCCTTGTTGATCCGAAGGTTCGGCATCCGCCCGTCCGTCAGGTACGCCAGATACTCATCGGCGTCCTCGTCGTATTCCACGATCGCGTCCGGCACGAGCGAGGGCGGCGTCGAGTCCACCAGTTGCCGCCCCGGGTGCAGCACGAGTCGCGGCACATGCGCCAGAGCGTCGGACACCTGCTCGATCGTCATCCCCGTCTTCTCCGCGATCCGCGGGATCCGGTTGTGCGTCAGGTCCGCCAAGTGGTTCTCGATGATCTTGCGGATCGCCGTGATGTCGGCCTTGGGGTCGGTCTCCCGGATCGCGTCCAGTTGCAGCAGCAGCGACTCGCGAAGGTCCCGCGCCGCCAGACCGGGTGGGTCGAGATAGAGCTGCAGCGCCTTGAGCGCCCGCTCGAGCGTCTCCATCGTGGGGCGCCCCGGCGGCGGGGCGCTCTCGGGGATCGACTCGCGCACCTGCGCCATGTCCGACTTCATGTACCCGTCGTCGTCGATGTGCTGGATCAGCAGCCGCCCGGCGGCGCGCGTCTCGTCGTCCACATCCGCGAAGGCCCATTGCTCGAGCAACTGATCGGTCAGCGACTTGGCGGGCGCCGCGGCGTTCGCCATCGCGTCCATCTTGGCGTCGCGCTCGCCCGCCATCCGCGACGGCGAGTACTGGCCGGGTTCCAGCGACTGCCGCGCGTGCAGCGCCGCCGCGGAGTACTCGTTGTCGAACGCCTCGGAGTAATCCGACTCCATCGACCCCAGCCGCTCGAAATCCCCCGAGCCCGAGCCGCCGTCCTCGACCATGAGCGGGCGTTCGTTCTCGCGGTCGTCGCGGTCGCGCTCGGCCCGTTCCAGTTCGATCGTCTGCGTGTCGCCCCCCGGCTCCCACGCCTCGAGCGCGATGTTCGACTCCAGCTCCTGCTCGATGCGCTCCTCCAGCGCGGGCAGCGCCATCTGGAGAATCTCCATCGATTGAATCATGCGAGGCGCCAGCTTCATGTGCTGGCCCATCCGCATGTGCTGTGAAGTGTCGAAGCGCATCATCGGTCTTCCCGCGGCGTCCGTGCCGCCCCAGACTATATCGGTCGGGGCCGGCGACGCATCGACCCCGCCTGTCATTTATTCAACCGACTGACGCCCCAGAATCGCGTCGGCCAGCACGGCCTTGTTCGCGTACTCGAGCTGTGACCCCGTGGGCAGGCCCCGCGCCAGACGCGAAACCCGCACGCCCCGGCGGCTCAGCGCCTGCTGGAGGTACAGCGCGGTGCCGTCGCCCTCGAGCGTGGGATTCAGCCCAAGAATCACCTCGGCGATGCGCACGCCGCCCGCGTTCTTCTGCGGTTGATCGACGCGCGCCAGCAGGCCGCCGATCGTCAGGTCGTCCTCGCTCACGCCCTCGAGCGGGCTGATGCGCCCAAGCAGCACATGGTACAGCCCATGGAACATCCCCGTCTGCTCCAACGCGATCAGGTCCCGCGGCTGCTCGACCACCAGCACGAGCGAACGGTCCCGCCGCTCGTCGCGGCATACGGCGCACCGGTCGTCGTCCGTGAAGTTGAAGCAGATCGGGCACTGGCCGACCTCGGTCTTCACGCGCGCCACCGCGTCCGCCAATGCCATCGCCTGCTCGGGCGTGCTCTTGAGGATGTGCAGCGCCAGCCGCTCGGCCGACCGGCGCCCGATCCCCGGCAGCCGCGCCAACTCCTCGAGCAACGCGCGCACCGGCCCGGGGTATGCGCCCGAGTGATCCGTCATCAGTTCCCGCTTCCGTGCCACGATGCAAGTCTATCCCGCGCTCAGCGCATCAGATTGGAGAGCCCCGGCATGTCGGGAAGGCCGAGCTCCTGCGCCCGGCGTGCCGCCTCGGCCTGGATGAGCTCCTGCACCCGCTCCAACGCATCATTCGTCGCCTCAATCAGCAGATTCTGGAGCTCGACGCGCGACGCGTCGCCCGATCCCATCGCCGACGCCAGCGCCGGCTGAATCTCGATGTCGGTCACGCGCAGCTTTCCCGAGATCGTCACGCGCACCGCGCCACCGCCCGCGGCCCCGGTGACGCGCGTCCGCTCCATCTTCTCCTTGAACTGCTCGGTCATCTCGCGCAGACGGTCCTTGTCCTTCAGGAGCCCCGCCAGCGCGCCCATCGCCTTGAATTGATCAAACATCCACAGACCTTCCCGGCTTCGAGCCACTCAAGAGTCCGGCGGATCAACCCGGATGATCCGCGCATCGAACAATTCCGTCGCCTTCCGCACCACCGGGTGCTGCATCGCCCGCGACCGCGCCGAGGCGTCCAACTCGCGCGCCGTCGCCTCCGCCGGGGGCGCCTCCGACGCCCGCTCGGCCACCAGCTCGACGCGCAGCGGCGCACCGAAGATGCGCTCGATCTCTTCCTCGAGCTTCGAGCGCTGGAACTCGGTGAACATCTTCGCGCTCCGCTCGGGCGCCGACAGCCGCAGCGTCGAGCCCTGACGCTCGACGGGACGCATCGGTTCGGTCGCCACGGAGATCGACGGCATCCGCTCGACCGCGGCCATCACGCGCGACCACAGCTCCGCCAGCGTCAGCGACTCCGGGCCGGCGTGAACATTCGTGAGCGAAGCCGGCGCAGCGTCCGCCGCGGGCATCGCTTTGCGTTCGACGCCCGCGCTGGCCGGGGTGGATGATGCGATGGGCGGGGCCGGTCGGGACGGTAGGGGGGGCGTGTCCGGCTCCGCCGTCACGCTTTTTTTGCGGGGGGTCTCGATCGCTCCGCGGCCGCGGGCTTCGGTTCGGGCGCCGGCCCGCCCTCGAGCAGGCGCGTCACATCGGCGAGCTTCTCGGTGATCGCCAGCCGCACCACCAGCGCGTCCAGCAGCGCCCGGGGCGTCGAACTGTTCTTGGCCATCCGCTGCACGCTCTCGCACAGCGCGATCATGTGGACCAGCCCGCCCTCGTCGAAGCGGGACGCCTGGGCGATCGCCCGGTCGCGCGCCGCGCCCGTGAGATCAACGAGCTCGGTGTCATCGCCGCAGACGCACAGGAGCATCAGATCCCGCAGCCGCAGGATCAGCGACTCGCAGAACTGCTCCATCGTGACGCCCTGCGAGAGCAGCGTGTCGCACAGTTCCAGCGCCGATTTCGCGTCCGACCCCGCCAGCGCCGCGACGATCTTCTCGATCGACTCCCGCGCCGGCAGGCCCAGCAGACTCTCCAGCAGCGACACCGTGATCGCTTCCTTGCCGCTCCGCGCCGCCATCAGACGGTCCAGCAGCGAGAGCGAGTCACGCATCGAGCCGTTGGCCAGCCGTGCCACCGCGTGCAGCGCCTCTTCGTCGGCCTTGACCTTCTCGCCCTTGCACACCTGCGTCAGGTGCTCGGTGATCTCGGCGATCGAGAGATTGCGGAAGTCGAACCGCTGGCAGCGCGACTGGATCGTCGCGGGCACCTTGTGCGTCTCGGTCGTGCACAGGATGAACATCACATGCTCGGGCGGCTCCTCGAGCGTCTTGAGCAGCGCGTTGAACGCCGCCGTCGAGAGCATGTGAACTTCGTCGATGATGTAGATCTTCCGCTTGCCCCGCAGCGGCTTGTAGACGGCGTTGGCGATCAGCTCGCGCGTCTCGTCCACCTTCGAGTTCGACGCCGCGTCGATCTCGATGACATCGGTGTCCTGCCCCGTCATGATCGCCTTGTCGACCTCGGGCGAGCCGCCGTTGAGCGCCTTGGCGAAGATCCGGGCCATCGAGGTCTTGCCGACGCCCCGCGTCCCGACGAACAGGTACGCGTGCGCCACGCGGTCCTGCTCGATCGCCTGGCTCAGCGTGCGCGCGATCGCCCCCTGTCCGACGACCTCGTCGAAGCCCTGCGAGCGGTATCGGCGTGCGAGTACGGTGTATGACATGATCGTTCGAAGGAGCGCCGTCGTGAGGGTTGGCGACCAGGACACCGGCGGCACCGGACGACTGCCGCTTATGGCTGCTGCCGTCAAGCCCTGACCAGGTTCACGGGCCGCCCGTGCACCGGGCCCGGTCGCCAACCGACGCGACGGGGAGCCAAGTGTAGCACGACCATCGGGGCCGCCCGGACCCCGCCCGGATACACTCACACCCGATGCCAGATCTCCCGCCGAAGCCGCGAGTCCCGCCGCCCGACGAGGCCCGCGCCCGACGCCGGGCGCTCATCGCGCTGCGCGCCTCGGTCCTCCTCTTGATGTTCGTCATCACCTCCCTCGGCATCGTCAAACTCTCCTCCGAGAGTTCCATCGGGCTCGAGGTCGTCGGCAACTGGTGGGTCGCCGTCGTGGGCACACTCGCCTTCTTCGGCCTCATCGTCGCCATCGACATCCTTTCGCCCACACGCAAGCTCGCGACGATTTCCTCCATACTCCTGGGCGTCTTCGCGGGCATCCTCGCCACCGCCCTGCTCTCGTTTGTCGTCGATCTCTTCAAAGAGACCTTCGTCTTCACCGACGAGTACGACCGCGTCTTCCTCACCGTCAAAATCCTCCTGGGAATCGGGCTCTGCTACCTCGGCGTCACCACCGTCCTCCAGACCTCCGAGGACTTCCGTCTCGTCATCCCCTATGTCGAGTTCGCCAAGCAATTCCGCGGCACCAAGCCGCTCATCCTCGACTCCTCCGCCCTCATCGACGCACGCATCCTCGACGCCGCCGAGACCGGATTCCTCCAGGCCCCCCTCATCGTCCACCGCAGCGTCCTGGACGAACTCCAGACCATGAGCGACTCGGGCGACAAGGCCAAGCGCGCCCGCGGCCGGCGCGGACTCGATGTCGTCGCACGGCTCCAGCACTCCCCACGCCTCGATGTCACCATCGACGACACCCAGCTCCCCGGCAAAGGCGTCGATCAGAAACTGGTCGAGCTCGCCCGCTCGCTCCCCGCGCTGGTCGTCACCGGCGACACCGGCCTCGGGCGCGTGGCCGCGATCCAGGGCGTCGGTGTGCTCAATATCAACGACCTCTCCCGCGCGCTGCGGCCCGCCGTCGTCTCCGGCGACCTCCTGACCGTCGAGCTCGTACGCCCCGGCGAGCAGGCCGGGCAGGCCGTTGGTTTCCTCGACGATGGCACGATGGTCGTCGCCGAGAACGGCGCGCCCTACATCGGCACCACGCAGTCCATGTCCGTGACGAGCTCCGTCCAGACCAGCAACGGCCGGCTGATCTTCGCGCGCCGCTTCGACACCGACGCGGCCCTCGCCGGCGAGCCGCAACGCGCCTCCACGCCGCCGAGCCAGGAAGCCCCACCGAGTCGTACTCCCAACGATCTCACGACGCCCCCGGACTCCACCCCGCCCCACACCGATACGCCGCGCCCGGCGCCCGGCGCCCCGGCGCGCGGGCGGAACCCCCGCCGCGCCTGATCCTTCAATCACCGGGCATCAGCACCGTCAGCGCCCCGGCGCGCACGGAAATCGCCATCGGCGTGAGTTCGTGGGGAGCCAGGCCCGCCGAAAGCCCGCCCGCTATCACGCCCGGCGGCCGACCGCTCGCCTCCCCATCAAACTGATACACCGCATCCCCGCCGATCGTCTCGATCCGCATCTCGGTCCCCCGCGCCCGCACGGCTGTCCGCGAGTCCCTCCACCGAAAGCGCCATCGGGCCCCGTGCATCAGGGCGCCGATCACGGTCGTGTGCGGCCAGAACACCAGGTCCAACAACCCATCATCCACCCTCGCGTTCCGGGCCGGATCGATCCGTGAGGCGTACTGCCGCGAGTTCGCCACGATCACCGTCCCGCGCGCGCCATCGACCACCACCCGCCCATCGACCGACGCGCGGATCCGAGGGGTCGCCGGCAGAACGAACTCCCGCAAGATCGGCTTCGCATAACTCAGGTGCGTGATCGACTCCCCGCGCCGCCGGTCCAGCCGGTGGATCACATTCGCATCGCACCCCGCCGAGCACATGATCACGAACGGCCGCCCGTTGCACATCCCCACATCGATCGCCCGCGTCCGACCCCGCTCGATGGCCCGCGCCACCGCATCGGGCTCCCGCGACATCCCGAATTCCCGCGCGAACAGATTCTCCGTTCCAAGTGGGTACTGGTGGATCGGGATGCCCGTTCCCAGCACCTGGCACGCCACCGCGTGGACCGTCCCGTCCCCGCCCACGGCGATGACCGCGCGCGCCCCGGGGATCAGGTCCGTCCAACGGTCGCGGATCGACGCCGACACCACCCCGATCTCCCGCTCCCGCAGGAAATCCTCGAGCCGCGCCGCCGCCCGCAGGCCGAGCCCGCGCCCCGACTTTGGGTTGAACACCAGCAGCACACTCATGAACGGACCCCGCGTCCCGACGCTCCATGCGCGGGCGAGTATGCTACCGCCATGACCAGCACGACACGGGCCCGATGGATCGGGCCGATTCTCGGGGTCTCGCTCGCGGCTTGCATCGGCGCCCGCGCCGATGCGCAGGCCGAGTCGTACACGCTCGGCCAAGGCGGGCAGTGGGAGGCCCAGCAGCAGGAACGCGACGAGGACGAACGCGCCATCGATCAGGCCCGCCGACTCCTCGCCGAGGACAACCCCGGCCGCGCCCGCTCCGAGCTCTCTTCATGGCTCGACGACGCCGACAACGCCGGGAGCGTCTGGCGGCCGACCGCCCTCCGCCTGCGCGGCGACGCTCAGGTCGCGCTGAACAACGAATACCAGGCGCTCTACGACTATGAAGAGGTCATCCGCGCTTTCCCCCAGAGCGACGAATTCCTCATCGCCGTCGAACGCGAGCTCCAGATCGCCCTCAAATACGCCGGCGGCATGAAGCGCCGCGTCTGGGGCATGCGAATCTTCGACGCCACCGACATCGCCGTCGAACTCTTCATCCGTGTCCAGGAACGCACCCCCGGCAGCAATCTCGCCGAGCGTGCCGCGATCGAACTCGCCGACTTCTATTACCGACGCGGCGAGATCTCCCTGGCCTCCGAGGCGTACGACCTCTACACCGAGAACTTCCCCAACGGTCCCAACCTCCTCAAGGCCCGCCAACGCCGCATCTATTCCGACATCGCCCGTTTCAAGGGTCCCAAGTACGACGCCTCCGGCCTGATCGACGCCCAGATCCAGATCCGCGAGCTCCGGCGCGATGCCCCGATGCAGGCCGAGCAGGCCGGGCTTTCGGCCGGCATGGAGACCCGCATCGAGGAGTCGCTCGCGGCCCAGATGCTCGAGAACGCCCGCTGGTACCTCCGCCAGGGCGAGTGGCCGTCGGCCCGCCTCATGTTCCGGCGCGTCGACCGCGAATACCCCGCCACCGTGGCCGCGGCGCATGCGCGCCAGATCATGCGCGAGCGGGGTTGGCTTGAGGAGGAAACTCCCGCGCCGGCCGCGGCGTCTAATGCCGCCCTTGAAACCGAAGCCGAGACAGACGCGCCAGCCGAGGCCGCGCCGTGAGGTGTCGGCGCCGGTACGCCGTTTCGGCGTGGGCCGCGACGCTCATGGTCGTCGCAGTGACCGTCGGGTGCGCCTCGGACCCGGAGAGCGGGTACACGATGGCCTCGCCCTACCGTCTGGATATCTCCACGGTCGAGGTCCCGATCTTCGCGAACGACACCTTCGAGCCCTACCTTGAAGAAGCGCTCACGGATGCGCTGATCAAAGAGATCCATCGCACCACACCCTGGCGCGTCACCTCCGACGGCAACGCCGAGACCGTCCTCTCCGGGTCCATCACCGATGTCATGATGCGTCGGCTCAGCACGCAGGACGGCAGCGGCCTCACCCAGGAACTCGCCGTCGAGGTCGCCGTCTCCTTCGAATGGAAGCGCCGGACCGACGGCCGGGTGCTCGTGGCGCGCCGGAACTTCCGGACCTCCGATCCCTTCGTGCCGGGCCGACCCGTTGGGGAAGGCCGCGAGATCGCCCGCCGCGGGGCACTGGACGACATGGCCCGGGCGATCGTGGCCGAGTTGCGGTCCTCCTGGTAGGCCCGGACGCCCCAAAGCCCCCGACGCGGCTATTGTTCGCAAGCCACAGGGAACATCGTCCGATCACAAGACGAACGGAGATCGAGGGACCCCACCGCGATGATGGATCAGAAGCCAAAGCACAACACCGACCGCGACGCGCCCGGACGCGGGCCCCAGCCCCGCAACGGCAAGGGCGACGCCGGCGGTCCACCCACCCCCAGCGGCGGCGGCGCGGGCAAGGGCGGTCAGGGGACCGAAGCGCCCGGCACGGCCGCGGGCGCCCGGGGCCCGCGCGGTCAGTTCGGCTGGTTCCTCATCGCCGCCGTCGCGATGCTCCTGTTTATCGCCTTCCAGACGCTCGGCCCCCCCCGCAAGGAAATCAAGTGGGAGGAGTTCGAGCGGTATTACAAAGAGCAGACCGTCACCGACATCGTCTTCTCACCGACCTCGATCAACGCCACGCGCAAGGCCGTCGAAGACACACAGCCCGTCGCCGTTACCGTCCGGCTCAACCCCGGATCGCTCGACACCACCAAGAAGCAACTGATCGACCTGACCAACGGCGACTTCCGCGAACGCGGCCCCAGCCCGTGGACCGAACTCCTCTCGCCCGGTTTCCTCATCCTCATCGCGATCTTCGTCTTCATCTGGGTCATGATCGCCCGGGGCATCCGCGGCGCCGGCGGCGCCGGCGGTGTGCTCGGCAACTTCGGCAAGTCGCGCCACCGTGTCCTGGCCAAGGAGCAGACCGGCGTCACCTTCGCCGATGTCGCCGGGGTTGAAGAGGCCAAGGAAGAGGTCCAGGAGATCGTCCAGTTCCTCAAGAACCCCAAGAGGTTCATGAAGCTCGGCGGCCGCATCCCGCGCGGCGTGCTGCTCGTCGGGCCGCCCGGCTGCGGCAAGACGCTTCTCGCCAAGGCC
>CAZSLT010000035.1:0-20482 GCA_964607595.1 uncultured Phycisphaeraceae bacterium | reverse complement strand
GCCGCACGGGTCGTACGCGCCAGCGCGCCAAGGGATGGACCTGCTCGGAGTGATGCGGTGGACCGCGGCGGACCGGTCCGCGGCGCTCTCGGGCTCTTCGATGAAACGGGCGACGCTCGAGATGATCCGGCGCAACGCGGTCATCGCGGCGGGTAATGCGCTGCGGCGTTCCGAGGACGCGGCTCTGCGTGCGGGCATCGAAAGCATCGCCGCGGACGCCGCGGAGCCCGCGATGGTGCGCGAGGCGGCGCGTGCGGTGCTCGGCGTCTGAGATTACGGGCAAGGATCAGTCGTCGGCGATGTCCTGAGACTCGGCCTCTCGGTCGCGGACGCGCTTGCGGTGCTCCTGCACGCGCCGGAGGGCCGCGGCGCGGAGATCGGTCGTCGCGTCGCTCTCATCCATGATCTGCGTGCCCAGGAGCGCTTCGACGACATCTTCGAGCGTCACGACGCCCTCGGCGCCGCCGTATTCGTTGACGACGAGGAAGAGGTGCTCGTGGCGCGTGAGGAACTCGTCGAGCAGCGAGGCGAGCGTCTTGGTCTCGGGCACGACATGGATCGGGCGGCAGAGCTGGGCGAGCTTGATGTCGCCCCGTCCGGCGAGCATGCGCTCCATGATGCGGGCGCGGAGGACGAAGCCGACCGTTGTGTCGAGCGAGCCGGTGTGGACGGGGATCCGCGAGTGATGGAGCTGGTCGTGGAGCCGCAGGGACTCGGCGACGGTGAGGTCGCTGCGAAGCGAGAAGACCTCGACGCGGGGCGTCATCACTTCATGCGTCTGCATGTCCCGCAGGCGGAGGAGGTTCGAGATGACGCGGTTCTCCTCGGCGCGGATGGTGCCGTGGCGGCTGCCGACCTCGGCGAGGATGCCGATCTCTTCCCGGGTCACGCCGCCGGGCGTGCTGCGTCGGGCGATCAGCCGCGGGAGGAACTCGAGCAGGGCGACCAGGGGCGAGAGGACGGCCACCATGATGCTGATGGGGCGAGCGGCGGGCGGGGCGAGGGTCTTCCAGTACGCGGCGCCCAGAGTCTTGGGCACGATCTCCGAGAAGATGAGAATGGCGGCGGTGAGGGCGGCCGAGGCCAGCCCGACCATGAGGGGCTCGCTGAGACCCTTGGCCGCGGCGATCTTGGAGGCCTCGGCCCCGACGCCCGCGGCCCCGAACATGTTGGCGATGGTGTTCAGCGTGAGGATGACGATGAGGGGGCGGTCGATGCGGTCCTTGAGCCGCTTGAGCACCCGCCCGGACGGGCGGTTCTGGCGCAGGAGCACTTCGATATGCGAATGCGTGACCGAGAGAATCGTCGCTTCCAGCAATGAACAGAGGAACGAGACGATCAGGGCGATGGCAAAGAAAATGATGAGTGTGCTGATCATGGGGTTGAGTCGATTCCGACGCGGCCGACCCGATCATAACCCATCCCGCGGCGGGTGGCGGCGGGGCCGACCCGCGAGTCGTCATGGCGCGCGGGACCGGAATTGAAGAGCGCACATTCAAGAAAGGGGTGTCACGGGCACCGATGCTCGTGGTACATGTTGTGTCGGGATCGCGGCTCGGCCGGGTGGCCGGTCAGGCGGCGGGCGTCGTCGCCCGCGTGAGCCATTGGCACTGCGAAGGAGTCCTGTGATGAAATTCAACGGTCGGGTGGCGGCGCTGGTTTCGGCGCTGATGGTTGCGGGTGTGGCATCGCTGGCCGGGGCGAGGATGGGCCCCGAGGGCACGGGTCACAAGGCGAAGTTCCCGATGTCGTGGACCTACGCCGACAGCCCGGCGAAGTTCGCGGAGCTCCAGAAGCTCGTGGGCAAGCGGGCGCCGGCCCTGAAGACCTCGGCGTGGATCGGCGACAACCAGGACATGGCCGCGCTCAAGGGCAAGATTGTGCTGATCGACTTCTGGGCGACCTGGTGTGGCCCGTGCATCGCGGCGATTCCGCACACGAACGAGGTCGCCCGCAAGTACGAGGACAAGGGCGTCGTCGTCTTCGGCGTCTGCAACACACGCGGGTCGGACAAAATGCCCTCGACGGTGAAGTCCAAGGGGATGAAGTACCCGACCGCCGCGGATGTCAATGACGCCACGGCGCAGGCGTACGGTGTGCAGTGGTGGCCGTTCTATGTGCTCGTTGACCGCGAGGGCGTGGTCCGCGCCACCGGGCTGCGGCCCGACATGGTGGACAAGGCGCTCGACGAGATGCTCAAGGAGCAGCCGGACACCGGCGAGTCGAAGCCCGCCGCCCCCGGCAAGAGCAGCGGCGTGGACCCACGCCTGCTCGAAGAGTCGCAGGCGGGCGATCGGAAGCGACTGGCGGACATCGAGGGCAAGCCCGCGCCCAAGCTCGTGCTCTCGAGCTGGTACAACACCGAGGCGCTGACGAACGAGTCGCTCAAGGGCAAGATCGTCGTGCTGGACTTCTGGGGCACCTGGTGCGGGCCCTGCATGGCATCGATCCCCCACAACATCGACATCTACGAGAAGTACAAGAGCAAGGATGTCGTGTTCCTGGCGGTGAGCACGCAGCGCGGCTCCGAGAAGATTCCGGATGTGATCAACGGACGCAAGATCCCGTACCCGATCGCGGTGGACACCACCAACGCGACGATCGAGGCGTATAAAGTGAACGGCTACCCGGACTACTACATCATCGGGCGCGACGGCAACCTGCTGATGGCCGATGTCAAGAACAGCGAGATCGACCGGGCGATCGAGGCGGCGCTGGCGATCAAGTAAACGCCGAGTCCGGCTCCCTCGAAATCAAGCACATTCCGATTGCCCCCGCCTGTTTATGGGCGGGGGTTTTCATTTCACCGCCCGGGAGCGAGTGGCCCGGCGTCGGGGACGCGGGTGTGCGAGAGCAGCCAGCGGACCGACTCGCGCAGCGCCGGGCCGACCATGAGCGTGTGGCCCTCGGAGGCGGCGACGCGGAACACGACGGGCTCATCGGCGCTCATCAGGCGGCGTGCCACCGGCTCGATGCGCGACAGCGGAATGATCGGGTCGAACTGGGCGCCGATGACCAGCAGCGGCGCGATCTGAGGCCCGGGCGGGAGCGGGGCGACCCCGGCGAGGCAGCAGGCCGCGGCGAGGTCGGCGCGCATCTGTCGGGCCATCGAGGAGGCCGTGATGCCGCCGAGCGAATGGCCCAGCGCGTAGACACGGTCGCGGTCGACGGGTGTCCAATGATCAATGGAGTCGATGAGGGCCGCCAGCACGCGGGGGGCCCCGATGAGTTGGTAGGTCGTCGGAGCGACGACAATGAAGCCGAACTCATCGGCCAGGCGGATGATCTCGCCGTCGCCGTAGGCCTCGGGGAAGAGGTGCTCGTTCCCGCCCGCGCCATGAAGTGCGATCAGCAGCGGCGCGGGCGCCCGCAACCCCTCCGGGACATACAGCCGCAGCGCGACCTCGCGTCCGTCGAGCGGGAGCGTCGCCCAAAGGTGCCCGGCGCGGCCGGCGTACGGGTCTCGGCCCGCCTCCAACGACTCGATCTCACGCTCGATCTCGCGGCGCGTCGCTTCGAGCGGGTGGAGCATGCGGAGCAGGCCGTCGGCTGTCGGCGAGAGGAGGGCGAGGCGGGAGCGTGCCGCGGCGACGGCGGTGCGCGTTGGCATGTCGTCGGCGTCGATCGCTTGCAGCCGTGCGGCCAGGTCGCGGACGGCATCAGACGGATCGGCCGTGACGATGTCGAGGTAGGCGATTGTTTCGGTGTCCGAGGCGATGGAGGCGCGGAGTTCATAACGCGTGGGCTCAAGTGTTCTGACAACAGCGGTCAGATCGATCTCCGGCGGGATCGGTGAGCCGGGGTCGAGATCGAGTCGCCACACCGGCGCGGCGCCGGGCGTCGACAGCGAGAGCGCGAGGGGTTGATGGTCGTCGCGCGGCGCGTCGAAGAGTGTGCTCAGCGCGAGCCGGACCTCATCCTCAACGCCCGCAAGCGCGACGCCCGGAGTGAAATGGCCCTGCAACGACGCCAGAAAGACTTGGCGGGCCCGGGTGTCGGGCGGCGAGAGGTCCGAGGCGAGCGAAGCAAGCGACGCGGCGGCGCGGCCGAGATCGCCGGCGAAGAACTGAGTGGTCGCGATATCGAACGCCCGGTTGATGCGCCGGCGTTCGCCGGGCTCGACCTCACCGGCCTTCATGTAGGCGCGATCCACTCGCATGTACGCACGGGCCAGCGTGGCTTGGGCGGCGTCGCGGGACCGGGCGTCGGCCGAGGCGAACGACAGCGCGCCCAGCGTGATCACTGCCGCGACAATCCCGATCAGGGTGCGATGGCGCATGGAGCCAGTCTAGGGCGCGGCGACGGGGCGCAACGTGATGATGGTCTCCTGGAACGGGGCGAGATCGACGACCCCGGCCGATCCGTGCGTGTCGCGCCAGCGGATGGTGCGGGGGGTCTCGGAGCGGTTGCGGATCGAGAGCACCGCCGAGGCCCCGGGGGGGCGATCGACGATCAGCGTGCCCATCCGTGCCGGGCCGAGCCGGCACCCGGCCGTCTCAATGAACAGGCCGTCGAGCATGGCGGCAAACGAGTCGTGCGGAGAGACGGTCTGGCGGTTCGAAACGATCGCGATCTCGTCCGAACGGGCCAGAACGAATCCGGGGCGTCGCATCGAGCGGAGATCGGCCAGGAGATCTTCCGGCGAGCGCGTCGAGACGAACGCCGCGGACTCCGATGACAGCAGCCGCGCGGCCTCGGCCAGATCGACTCGCGGCCACGCGGTATCGCAGAGGGCGGTCAGGAGGTACGACCCGTCGGCGGGCATGATCATCGCCGGCGGCACGCCCTCCCGTTCCGCCTCGGCGAGCGTTTGGCGGATCTCGGTGAGCCGCCGGTAGGAGTCGGAATGTCGCGCCGCGATGTGGAATTGCAGGAACGCGCCGGTCGCGGCGATCAGGATCGTCACTACGGCCGCGACTCGGAGTCGGCGCGCGGGCCACGAGGCGGTGCGCCCGGCGATCCATCGTCCCGCGAGCAGCGCCCCCGGCGCCCAGATGGGTGAGAGCAGATCGGCCCGCTGGTGCGGGACGACGCTGAAAACGGCCAGACCGATGAGGAGCCATCCGGCGAGGAATCGCTCGAATCGCCGTTCGAGCGGATCCGGCGCGGGCGAGCGGTAGACCGCGACGAGGGCGATTGCGCCGGGGATGCTCCACGGCAACGCGCGGGCGAGCAGGTAGAGCGTCGGTTTAAACAGCCCGACGATCCACAGGCCGACCTTCTCGATGAACGACGACTCGTCGAGGTGCTCCTTGCTCGCGCCGACCACATGGCCGAAGAGCTCGCGCCCAAGCACTTTGTCGATGAATGGCTGGCCGTCATGCAGCCACGCCGCGACGAACCAGCCGGCGGTCAGCGCCAGGAAGAGCGCCAGGCCGAGCAGGTGTTCCGGCCACTCTCGCCGCGTCGCCGTCGGCCCGGGGGGTCGCTGGCGGGCGATGAAGAGAAGCCCGGCGGTGGCCAGAAGCAGCGTCAGCGGGCCTTTGGTCAGCGTGGCCAGTGCCGCGACCAGCCAGAACTCCCACCAACCCGTCCGGCGCTCGAAGGCGCGGAAGGCGAGCAGCGCCGCGGAGGTCGTCAGCCCGGCGAAGAGGGCGTCGGTGCGGGCGAGCGCGGATTGCTTGAGCATCAGCGGCGTCAGCACGAAGGCGAGGGCGGCGATGCAGGCGGCGCGCGTCCCGAACACGCGGGCGCCGGCGATCGCCACCGCGAGGCCGCCAACGATCACACCCAGGGCGGAAGGCACCGCGAGTTCGAACTGGCCGACGCGCCCCGTGACCATGGCCGCGACCGCGGCGATCCAGGCGTAGAGCGGCGGCTTGGAGGCGACATCCCCGGAGCCATCGTGCTGCACGAGCCAATTCCCGTTGCGCACGATGTCCAGCACATAGGAGAGCGGGCGGAGCTGGTCGTTATCCAGGATGTCCCACGGCGCGGCAACGCGGACGGCGACGACGGTGAGCGTGGCGATGGCCGCCAGCAGCAGCGCCGGCCGCGATGAGCGAGTGGGTGATAGGTCGTGGGGCGCCGGCGCCGTCATGCGCGGATGATCGATGGATCGGGGCCGGCGTGCAAAAGCGAAGCGGGCGGCCTGTGGGGCCGCCCGTGGCGAGTGAACTGGGGATCAAGGATTCGAACCTTGACTAACTGAACCAGAATCAGTCGTGCTACCGTTACACCAATCCCCAAAGTCGTTCGCGCGGCGAAGCGCGGACGGATTCATCCTAGCAGCATGACCAACCCCGGCAAGTTGGGGTTATTCGGGGCGCGTCCAGCGCTCGGTCGGGTTCTTCTGCCAGTCGGGGCGGCGGGTGGCCAGCGGGCGGGCACGCCCGGGGCGCGGGTCGCCGGCGGCCGGGGCGGCGCCGTTGGTGGGGGCGGGGGCGGCCTCGGGCTCCCCGGTCGAGAGTCGACGGTCGCGGGCGTCGTCGATCGAACGATCCATTTTGCGGAGCAGGTCTCGGACCTGCGCCAGCGTCTCGGGTGATGTCGCCATATCTGACTCCTCCTTGAGTGACACCGGGCTATCGGCCCGCTCCGAGGGCAGGGACACCCGGTAACGAGTCGGACCTGAAAGTGTGGTTCGGTCTGTGCCGGATGGGCGGAGTTCAGGGCGCGAGTGGTTGAGTTGATAGTCTGGCCGGATGAGCGAGTTGGTGGTCGCATTCATGGGGGATGTCGTCGGCGAGCCCGGGCGGCGCGCCTTCGCGCACGCCGCGGGCGTCCTGCGGAGCGAGCTCGGCGCGGGCGTGGTGATCGTCAACGGCGAGAACGCGCGCCACGGGCGCGGCCTGCACCCCGAGGGTTATCGCGAACTCCGGGCCGCGGGCGCGGACATCGTGACGCTGGGGGATCACGCGCTGGATGATGTCCGAATCGCGACATTCCTGGCCGACCCGGCCGAGCCGATCGCCAAACCCTGTAACTACGAAGGCAGCGCGGGCGCCAAGACCTGGGTCCGGGGACGCGGCGACGCCACGGGGATCGGTGTCATCACTGTCCTGGGGCGGTTATTCATGAAGGAAGACCGCGGCAACCCGTTCGTGGCGCTGGATCAGGAACTCCGGCGGCTCTCGGCGGCGCACCCCGGCATCGTGTTCATCGTCGAGTCGCACGGCGAGGCGACCAGCGAGAAGATCGCCATGGCGCACCATTGCGCCGGCCACTGGGCGGGCGTTGTCGTCGCGGTCGTCGGCTCGCACACCCATGTGCCGACCGGCGATGCGCGGGTCATCCCGCCGGGGATCGCGGCGGTCACGGACCTTGGGATGTGCGGCGGGCAGGCCGGGGTGATCGGGTTCACGCCCGCGTCGTCCATCCGCATCTTCACGGGCGTGGGGGGAGGCGGGCTTGAAATCGAGGAGGGGGGCCTGGCGGCGACGGGCTGCCTCATCGGGATCGACCTCGGTCGGCGCGTGGCGGTGTCGATGCGGACGGTTCGGATCGAAACGCCGGTATGACGCCCGTACGGCGTTCGTTCTCGGACGATGCCGGGGCGTGGATTCGGCGATATCCTGTGCGGCTCAGTTTCAGGCACCATCCGCCGCGGATGCACCCGCATCGGCGGCCGAACATGGACAAGGGGCAGGCATGTCGAGCGCGAATGTTCTTGATCGTCCGCGGGCGCGGGGGCTTGCGGTGCGGGGCGGGACGCCGGTGAATGCGTCGCCGGTCCCGATGATTTCCGTGAAGCTCGAGGAGAGCGACATCGAGGCCGCGGTTGAGGTGCTGCGGTCGGGCATGCTGGCGCAGGGCAAGAAGTGCGCCGCGTTCGAGGAGCGATTCGCGAAGATGACCGAGGCACGCCACGCGATGTCGTGCGCCAACGGCACCTGCGCCCTCCAGCTCGCGTACGGCGCGCTCATCAACCCCGGCGACGATGTGCTGGTCCCGGGCTGGACCTACATCGCGACGGTCTCGATGGTGGTCGCGGCGGGGGCCAACCCGAACTTCTGCGAGGCGGACCCGAAGACCTTCAACATCGATGTCGAGGACGCGGCCCGGCGGATCACGCCCCGCACCACCGCCATCGCCTGCACGCACCTCTACGGCAACCCGGTGGACATCGACGGCGTCGAGAAGCTCGCCGCCGACCACGGCCTCTCGGTGATCTACGACGCCGCGCAGGCGCACCTGGCGACCTACCGCGGGCGCGGGCTGGGCGCCTTCGGCGACGCGGTGACCTACTCCTTCTACCCGACGAAGAACATGACGACGGGCGAGGGCGGCATGGTCACGACCAACGACGACGATCTGGCGCGGGATATCCGCCTGCTCCGCTCGCACGGCGAGATCAGCAAGTATGTCCACGGGCGGATCGGGTTCAACTACCGCATGACGGACCTCGAGGGCGCGATCGGCAGCTCGCAGCTGGAGCGACTGGCCGCGGTCACGGCGCGCCGCCGCGCCAACGCGCGGGCGCTCGACCAGGCGATCGCGGGGATCGAAGGGCTGCACGCCCCGGTGACTACGAGCGGCGGCAACCACGCGTATCACCTCTACGCGGTGCGCATCGAGCCCGAGGCCTTCGCCGGCGCGGGGCCGGGCGCCGGGCTGCGAGACGCGTTCTGCGAGGCCCTCAAGGGCGAGGGCGTGATGACGGCGGTGCATTACCCGCGTCCGCTCACGCGTCAGCCGGTGTTCGAGCGCCCCGGCATCGAGCACCTGCCCGTCTGCGACCGGCTTTCTGAAACGCTGTTCTGCGTCCCGATCCATCACGACCTCACCGAGCGGCAGGTGGCCGGCGTCGGCGAGGCGTTGGCGAAGGTCGCCGACGCGTTCCGCGAGTAAGCATCAACGCGGCACGGCCTCAAGGATCACCATGGGCGATGCCGCCGAGACCCGGACCGCGCGCAACGCGGCCGGCAGGAGGACAGTGCGCCCCCGCTCGACCGAGACCGGCTCGAACGAGCCGCGCGGGCAGGACAGCACGCCTGTCCCGGCGATGGTCATCCAGACGCGCGGTCCATCGGCCGCTGAGATCAGTTCCTGATCCGCGCCGGGCGTGATGCGGACCTCGGCGAGGTCGTAGTACCGCGTGCCGCCCAGCGCGCCACGCGCCGAGCCGTCGGCGCGCCGGAGTTCCGAGGCGTCGGGCGGCGCCAGGATTGCGCACCGCAGCGCCTGCTCGATGTGCAGTGCGCGGTCGGTGCGGCCCCAGTCGTACACCCGGAATGTCGTGTCCGACGGGGTCTGGACCTCCGCTATGAGCACGCCCGCGCCCAGCGCGTGGACCGTCCCGCTTGGCAGGTGGTGGCAGTCGCCGGGACGCGCCGGGAAAGTGACCAGGTCATCGACGATGGAACCGTCGCGGATGTGCGCGGCGAACTCCTCGCCGCTCAGGCCGGGGCGCACACCCTTGTAGATCACAGCGCCGGGCTCGGCCTCGAGGATGTACCACGACTCAAATTTCAGGTGCGCCTCCGGATGCGTCGCGGCGTACTCGGGGCTGGGGTGGACCTGCACCGAGAGGTTCTCGCGCGCATCGAGGTACTTGATCAGGAGCGGGAATTGCTGACCGCCGCGCGGCCCGAGGATGTCCCGCGGGCTCTCGGCGATCAGTTCGGCGATGGAACGGCCGGTCCGCGGCCCCTCGGCCACGACCGAGCGGGCGCCGCCGCCCCCGGCGCCGTCCACACTCGTGGACGCGAGATCGGCGATCTCCCACGACTCCCCGATGCGATCGCCCGCCCGGACACGCTTGTTCCAGCGCGACAGTCGATCGCCGCCCCACACCTTGGCGGAAAGGATCGGCTCGAAGATGAGCGGTTCGGCGATCATGGAGTCGGCTCAGCGGTGAACTCGGTGTCGCGCTCCTCGGGGTCGTCATCGGCCGGAGCGCTGTCGCGGCTCAAGGCGCGGATCGCGGCACGGATCTGATCGGCAGCGTCGGGTGCGTGCAGGGCGATGATCCGCTCGGTGCGGCGCGGGGCGCGGTGGAGCGCATCGCAGACCAGGCCGATGGCCGCGGCCGTGAACTCATCCGTTGGACGCTCAACTGCGGGCCTGGCACACGCGTGGGCCAACTGGTCGGCGTCCGGCTCGTGCGTCACGCTCACGCCCGTCGGCCCGATGATGAACGCACGCGGCCGGTCCGGGGCGGAGCCGGAGGCGATGACCGCCCAGCCGCGACGCCAGTCCCCCAGCGCGTGCCGGGTGCGGTGGTTGCTTTGGATCGATTGAGCGTTGTCGAGCCACGCTTTCTGACGCTGGGCGGCCTCGAAGTCCTGCGATTGAGCCGCGATCTCCATTTGAGATGTGCGCGCTGCCTCGGCCCGCACGGGATCGCGCACAAAGGCGATCGCCTCGGCGATACGGGAGCGGTAGGCGTCGAGCGACTCCGAGCCGTCGCACGGTGCGGGACACTTGCCGAGTTCCTTGTAGGCGCAGGGTGCCGCGTCCGGCGACTTGACGAGGATGTGATGGAATCGGCAGAGGTCGAAGAGGTCTTCGAGCGTCTGGGTGAGGCGCTGGGCGGCGTGTTTGTCCAGGACGGGGCCGATGAGTTCACCGCCCGCGGGGACCGAACCGGGCATCGCGCTGGTCGGGACGACAGTGAACCGCGGGAACTGTTCCCGCGCATCGATGTGGACGAACCATCCGCGTCGGCGATCCATGACCGCGCGGAAGGTCGCGGGCATCATCGCGTGCGCAAGCCGCAGGAACAGCAGGTCGGTCTCGAAGACGGAATACGCCGACGCGGCCCGGACGCGCCGGACGACGGGGCGGAGGTCGGCGCTGCGCGAGGGCGCGTTCGGCGCCTCATCAGGGCCGAGGCGGCGTTGAATGGCGTCGCGCAGGCGTGCGGTGCTCAGAATCAGCACCGGCCGGCCGCCCTCGGCCTCGAAGACCGCGACGGCCCGCGTTTTCGGGCACGAAGTGAGATCGATCGGCGCGCCGGGCGTCAGTTCAACAACGACATTGAGGGCGGGCGCTTCCACGGGCCGTTGGAGGGTAGCCCGAGACGCGGATGCGTGCGGGCTCAGCGCCGGACGGCCGGCTGCGGCGGCGGGGTGTTTCCCTCGATGACGCGCTGGCCCTTCAGGACATTGGGGAACGCCATCCCGGTGATGGTGGAGTCGAAGACAATCTGCCCGTTCACCAGCCCCTGCACCTGCGAAACGAACCGCTTGATCGAATAGCGCACGCGCTTGCACAGGATGTACAGGTCGTCGCCGGGCAGGACCTGCCCGCGGAAGGCGGTCTCCTCGATTCGCGTGAACCCGGCGAACCAGGACATCCCCGAGCGGCGGTAGTACATGATGCTGGAGAGCTGCGCGCCCGCCTCGACCATCAGCACCCCCGGCATCAGCGAGTAGCCGGGGATATGCCCGTCGCACCAGAACTCGTCGGCGCGCACATGCTTGACGGCGATCGCGTGATCGAGCGAGTCGTCGTTCCATACGACGCCGTCGAGCAGCAGCATGTGATTGCGATGAGGGAGCCAGCGCATGATGGCCTCTCGGTCCATCGCGACGGCACGCAGATCGACGGCACTGATATCGAAAATCAGTTCGCTGGCCATGAGAGTTCCGGGCGGCTCCGGACGCGGCGCGCCCGGGGAGGCTATTGGGGGATCACTCCGGTTCCTGGCGGAACTCGAGAACCTTCTTGCGGATCTCCTGGGAGAGGTTCTTGATCTCCTGCATCTGCTTGCGGACGCGGGTCCCGGCGGCCTTGTTGCCGCCCTCGGCCTTGGCGATGTCCTCGGCGACCTCATGGACGAGCGTCTTGAGCTGTTCGTATTCCTGCACGGTTTCGTCTCCGTTTGATAGGTCGTCGGGGGTCAGCAGGGGAGATCCCGGACATTCACCGTCCGGCCACCCTGAACGCTTTATCTTGTCGTGAAAGGGGCCGGGTTGGCAAATCCGCCCCCGGGAGGGGGCGGGGGGCGGGGACGACCGGCCGCCGCCCGCAGGCGGTCGGTCAGAGACTCGTGCCGGACCCGTGTGGGGGGCACGAGCCGTAGCAGATCACATTCTTGCCCTGCCGCTTGGACTCCAGGATCAATCGGTCGGCGTGGCGGACGAGGTCCGGGAGGGTGGAACCGTCCCACGGATAGGTCGCCAGGCCGCCAGAGATCGTCAGGGTGCCGATCGACTCGTCGCCGAGGTGGCTGAACCGGCAGTCGCGGATGAGCCGGCAGAATCGGTTGGCGATGTCGAAGATCGACTTGGGGTGATTGCTCGTGGTTTCGCGCGGGCCCGCGGGCTCGTGGAAGATCACGGCGAACTCGTCGCCGCCGATGCGGCAGACACGGTCGTCGGCGCGAACGGTCGAGTTCAGCAGGCGGACGGTCTCCTTGAGGATGTCGTCGCCCGCCTCGTGTCCGTACGCGTCGTTGTAGTGCTTGAAGTCGTCGATATCGAAGAGCAGGATCGTGACCGGACGCCGGCCGGCGGCGGCGTCGCGGATCAGCGACTCGGCGAACCGCTCGAAATACCGACGGTTCCACGCGCCCGTCAGCGGGTCGGTGTAGGCCTCGTGGCGGAGCTGCGCGACCTGCTTCTGGGCCAGCAACCACAGCGCCAGCAGCGATGCCTCTGCGGTCAGGGCGTCGGCGGCGCAGGCCGGGCCGATGAGCCACCCAAGTGTGTGCGCGCCGGACGCGACCGGCGCGACAAACTCTCCGACCGGCGCCGAAGGGGCGTCAGAGGTATCGCCGGCGGGGATGAAGCGCAGCGAGCCCGCGCCGACGCGCCGCTTGATCAGATCGATCGCCGGGGCGATCAGGTCACTCCCGCGTGTGAGCGCCTCCAGCACGGCCGCCTCGTTGGCCGTGGGGCGCGCCGAAACAGGGGCGGGTGTCGGTGTGACGGCATCGGGCCGCGGGGCCGGGTTCGGCCGCGCATCGCGCTCAACCGGAGACGGCGTGGGCGAGGATGTGGGTGGTGGGGGCGTCGGCTTTGGAGTCGGACGCGCCAGGTCGAGGATCACATCGGGGGACTCATTGGCGCGGACCCAGGCGTCGATCCCC
Source organism: uncultured Phycisphaeraceae bacterium (assembly GCA_964607595.1). Lineage (GTDB taxonomy): Bacteria > Planctomycetota > Phycisphaerae > Phycisphaerales > UBA1924 > JACKHC01. The sequence continues at coordinate 7,506 of CAZSLT010000035.1, read as the reverse complement.
TCAACCGACCCGAGTCTCCCGGGGGTCTCGGCGACGGCGACGAATTTCGCGCCGGGTTCGAGCGTGCGGATCGAGGCGATCGTCTGGCCCAGGTTGTCGGCCAGCGCCGTGCGCTCGGGCATGAGCACGAGGATCGGCTCCTGATCGCCCGACGAAGGCATCGAGCCGAGTTCGCCAAGAGCGGTGAGGTCGTCCGACGCGGGCACGAGCCGGGCGCGCGGGTCCGCGGCCAGCGAACGCGCCGGCTGGGTGCGCCCCAGCGCGAGGATGCGGACGATCTGGTTTGGTGCGGCGGTCATGGTCATCGGTCTCTCACGCTCCCGCTCCCGCCCGGCCCGCCCCGCGTGGGGTCGTAATCGTCGGAGAGCAGCATCCGCAGTTCCTCATCCGTCAGTGGCGGCGGGATGTCCGGCGGCGCCGGGGCCGCGCCAGACTCGGTACGAGCGGGGCTCATGGGCTGTTCAGCGAACGCGGCGCGGTCGCCGCCCGAGAGCCGCAGACTCGGCTTGGATGGCCGCCGGACGATGGTCACCTGGGGCGGCGGGGGCGATGACGAGATGAAGATGCGGGGCTTGGCGCCCGCGTCCGGTGCGGGTGGGGCGACGGCGGGCGTGGGCTTAGGCGCACCGTTGGCCGAGGCGTGGTACGAGCGGAGCGGCGGCTCGGCGCCGTGGTCGTAGGTCCACGCGACGGCGTGCGGCGCGTAGATGGTGCACGCGCCGACGAACTCGTCGGCGCGGGGGACTTCGGCGCGGCCGACGATGAGCACCACAAGCGGCTGGCGCGTCGCGCCGGCCTTCACTTCGCGGGCGTGGATCATGACCTCGGCCATCGCGGTCACGACGGAGCGGTGCTCGCGGATGTCGAGTTGCTTGCGAGAGAGCGCGCCCATCAACTCGGCGGGCGGCGGCGTGATCGACACGAGGACGCAGCGTCCGCCGCGTTCGGCATCGGTCGGCTTTGAGCGTGATTCTTCCATTGGTGTGAGTGTAGCAGCGGCGCGCCCGACATTGGCCGAGTCAACGCTCAAACTTCCGATTCGCGTCGCACCATGTCAAGCGAAAGAACGAGTCGGGCGACAGTTTCAGCGCCGTCTCCCGAGGCGAGTTGATGAAGTGACGCCCGCATCCGCGCGCGCACACCGCTGTCGGCCGCGAGTTCGGCGAGCGTGCGCACAATTCGCGGCGCGTCGACGGCGGGGTCGGCTGTGTCCTCCAGAAGCACCGCGCCGCCCGCTTGGACCAGCGGAGCCGCGTTCCGCTTCTGGTGTTGATCTCGGTGGTGTGGGTAAGGCAGGAAGACCGTTGGGACGGCGTTGCGGGCGACCTCGGCGACTGTCCCCGCCCCGGCCCGGGCGACGGCCAGGTCGGCGGCGCCCCATGCGTCCCCCATCGACTCGCAATACTCGACCACGCGGTGGGGGATGCCCGATGCGGCGTACGCGGCTTCGAGGACCGCGCTGGCGTCCGCACCGCACTGATGGAAGATCTGCCAGCCCGAAAGCGCGGCGGCGAGGTGCGGGGTGGCCCGCGCGAGGGTCTGGTTCATCGACCGTGCCCCCTGGGAACCGCCGGTGACGAACAGCGTGGGGCGATCGGGATCGAGCCCGAGCCGACGGCGGCATTCCGGCGCTGGGCGGTCGGCGGTCGCGCGGAGCCGCACGATCGGGGGGATACGCTCCCACCCCGCGCCGGGGGGGGTGAAGGAGGCGAGCAGCCGGTGGTCGGCGTGGCGGGCGATGAGGCGACTGGCCTTGCCGGGAGGATCATCGAGAGCGATGAGAACGATCGGCACCCGTGCCAGCCGGGCCGCGCGGGCGACCGGTGCCGAGACGAACCCGCCGGTGGTCACCAGCGCGTGGGGGCGGAACTCGCGGATGAGCGACCGGGCGGCGCGGAGACTCGGCCCCCAGCGGCGAATGAAGCGCAGAAGACCCCGCGGCCTCGCGCTGACCGGGGCGGCGGGGATCGCGGTCCACGGAACGGTTTCGTGCGCCAGCACGCGGGCGTCGATCTCACGCCCCGAGACGATGAAGTGCGCGCACGTGGCCGGAGCGAGTGCGGCGAGGCGTTCAAGGACGGCGAGGTTCGGGTGGATGTGCCCGCCCGTCCCGCCGCCGGCGAAGAGCACGCGTGGCGAGTGATCGCCTGTCATGTCGCGATCGCGGCGGGGGGGGTGGGAGAGGTGGGCGGGGAGGCGTGCGCGGAGGAGGGCACGGCGGATGCGGCGCGGGCTGTCGAGGCGACGCGGTCCATGGCCATGACCAGCCCGAGTGATGCGGAGGTGAGGACCCAGCCGGTGCCGCCCGAACTGAGCAGGGGCAGCGCGATTCCCTTGGTCGGGGCGAGCCCGGTGACCACGAAGAGATTCATGACGGCCTGCATCGCGAAAGTTCCCAGCACGCCGACCGCGAAGAGTTTGAGCAGGAGCGAGGACTGGCGGCGGGCGATGGACCAGCCGGCCAGGAGCACCGCGATGTAGAGCAGCACCACGATGAGGGCGCCGACAATGCCCATTTCCTCGCAGATGATTGCGAAAATGAAGTCGGTTTCGTCCTCGGGGAGGTAGCCGAACTTCTGGAGCCCGAAGCCCAGGCCGCGGCCGTAGCCGTTGCCGTTGGCGATGGCGACGAGTGACTGAATGACATGGTACCCCGCGCCCTCGGGATCGGCGTACGGGTCGAGGAAGGTCGTGACCCGTTGGACGCGGTACGGGCTGGTGATGATCGCGGCGACGAACGCCAGAAGGGCGCAGGGGACCATCCACGCGAAGTGCGCGATGCGCGCGCCGCCGGCGATGAGGACGACCGCGCCCGCGGAAGCGATGAGGATGCCGGTGCCCAGGTCTTCCTTGGTGACCAGGCCCGCGATGAGCGCGATGACGATGAGCCCCGGCAGAAGACCGGAGTTGAAAGTGTGCATGACAGAAAGCCGGCGTGCGGCGTGCCAGGCCAGGATCAGCGGGACGCCCCATTTGGCGAATTCGGAGGGTTGGAAGGTGAACGAGGTGCCGGGGACGCGGATCCAGCGAGCCGAACCGTTGACGACATGGGCCAGCCCCGGCACATAGGGGAGCAAGAGCAGGACAAGCAGGGAGGGCAGGAGCAGGCCGATCCAGGGCCGGGCGACGAGCCGCTCGGCGAGCCGGGCCAGAGGCAGGCGGGCGGCGATCGCCATCACCAGCACCGCCATGGCCATGTATCCCGAGGATTTTGACAAAATAATGGATCGAAGGGTCACGCCGCCGTGTTCTGAGACAGACAATGTGGCGGAGTTGACCGCCAGCACGCCGACGCAGAGCAGCGTGAGCACGCAGAGAAACATCGCGTGGCGAGCGTGAAGCATGAGTCGGATATCGGAGAAGCGGGGCGCTCGCCTGCAACGCGGCGAGCGGGGCGTGCCGCTTCAGCAAAGGGAGGACCCCATGAGTAAGTTTTCAGGCGTTCGCGGCTCGGTGATGGCGGTGCTGATCGCCTGCGGGGCCGCGGCCATGATCCCGGCGCAGTCCGCCGAGGCGGGCAACCGCTCGCGGTATGACTGCAAGCCGTCGAGGTCGCATCACTCGTCGTATGGCTACAGGCACCGCTCGAATTCGCGTGTCGGGTTCAGCGTGCACATCGGCACCGGCGGGTACTCGAAGTACCGTTCGTCGTACGGCTATGGGTACGCCAACGACTGCTCGCCCCGGTATTCGTACGGGTATTCCTACGCGAGGCCGAGTTACCGGTACGAGTACTACGACGACCGGCCGCGGGTGAACACCTACTACAACAACTATTCGTACAACACCTACAGCTACCCGACCGCTCCGGCGGGCGCATCGACCTACCGCGTCTGGCAGCAGGAGATGGAGGCGCCCGCGGCGGCCCCGGCCCCCGTGTACCCCTCCTACAACCCCGGCCCGGCGCAGCCCTCCCCGGCGCCGGTGGCGCAGCTGGAGCAGGGCTCCCAATGGACGACGGTCGATCTTCAGCCGCGTCAGATCGAGCAGGGCGTGACCAAGCCGGAACGCCCGCGGACTTCGATGTTCGATGATACGGCTCCGGCGCGCGCCGGCGCGACCCCGGATCAGGCGTGGGAGTCGATGCGCGACGGTGATTACACCTCGGCACGCTCGGCGTTCGCTTCACTGACGCAGACCATGCCGGACTCCAGCGAGATGAAACTGGGATTCGGGCTGGCCAATGCGCTCGACGGCCGGGACTCGGCCGCGGCGTGGTCGATCCGGCGGGCGCTCGGTTCCGGCGTCGGGCTCGAGTCCGTTCGGGAGAAGTTCGTTGGTATGGAGCAGGTGCTTGAGGCCCTTGCTACGCGCCTGGCCGAGCGTGCCGAGGAAACCGGCGGCGGCGACGGCTGGATCGTCCTGAGCGTGGTTCAGTCGATCCGGGGTGAGTCGGACGCGGCCGGGTTCGCGGCGTTGCAGGCGATCGAGGCGGGCGACCGCTCGGACGCAATGACCCACCTGGCCGGTGAACTGGGGATCGAAATACCGGGCGAGTGAGGGTCTCGGCCGGAGAGCGACTTGAGTTTTTCGCGCGGGGCGGTATATTTCCGCCCCGCGTCTCGTTTTGGTGGGGACGCGCACAACCCAAAACCGTCAGCACCACCGCTGCTCGCCCCGCGCCTTGGCCGGACGGGGCACAGGGCCATTGTCGAGGCCCGGGCCGGTGGGAGGTGGAGAACAATGGCCAAGAAAGAATTCGTCAAATCATTCAAGGTGATGGCGCCGGCCGGGAGCGCGACTCCCGGGCCACCGCTCGGCCCCGCGCTTGGCGGCAACGGCGTCAACCCCGGTCAGTTCATCCAGCAGTTCAACGCCGCGACGCAGCACCTCAAGGGCAAGATCGTCGGCGTTGTGATCTCGGTGTACTCCGACCGTTCGTTCGAGTTCGTGCTCAAGAGCTCTCCGGCGTCGTCGTTGCTGAAGTCTGCGGCGGGTGTGGAGAAGGGCTCGGGCGTGCCGCAGACCAACAAGGTCGGCAAGGTCACCTCCAAGCAGGTCCGCGAGATCGCGATGGAGAAGATGGAAGACCTGAACGCGGCGAGCGTGGAAGCGGCGATGCGGATGGTCGAAGGCACAGCCCGTTCGATGGGCATCGTGGTGGAGGGCTGACGCGATGGCCAAGGCGAAGAAGGACCCGCTGGCTCGTTTCCACAAGCGTCACCGCGAGAATCTGCGGACGCGCACCGAGGAGGCCGTTGATCCGGCCGACGCGGTGAAGATGCTCAAGAAGTACAAGGCGCCGAAGTTCGATCAGACGGTCGAGATCGTGCTGCATCTGGGCATCGACCCGAAGCAGGCGGATCAGGCGATCCGCGGCTCGGTGGCGCTGCCCGCGGGCATCGGCAAGAAGAAGCGCGTGATCGCGTTCTGCCAGCCGGGCGATGTCAAGGCGGCGATGGACGCCGGGGCGATCAAGGCGGGCGGCGAGGAGCTCGTGGCCGAGGTCGAGAAGGGGTGGTTCGACTTCGATGTCGCGATCGCCAGCCCGGACATGATGCGCGTGATCTCCACGCTCGGACGCGTGCTGGGGCCCAAGGGGCTCATGCCTTCGCCCAAGGCGGGCACCGTCACGAAGGATGTGGCCAACGCGGTCACCGAGTACGCGGCCGGTAAGGTCGAGTTCCGCAACGACAAGGGCGGGAATGTCCACGCCCCGATCGGGAAGATGAGCTTCAGCGAGACCGACCTGACCTCCAACCTCGAGCACTTCATCAACACGATCTCGACGCGTCGCCCCTCGACCGTCAAGGGCCAGTTCATCAAGAAGATCGCGATCAGCGGGACCATGACCCCCAGCGTGCTGGTGAAGGTCCCCGTCGTCGCGACGGCGTAACGCGCAGGAGCACACGGCAATGAGCAAGGTTGTCAAGAAACTGCTGATGCGCGACTACGAGACGCGCCTGGAAGGCGTCGAGGATGCGCTGCTGATCTCGATCCGCGGCGTGCCCGCGTTCGACAACAATCAGTTCCGCAACGAGCTGGCCAAGAAGAACATCAAGATCACGGTGATTCGCAACAACCTTGCGAAGAACACGATCAAGGACAGCCCGCTCGGATCGCTGATTCCCCTGCTGGAAGGGCCCAGCGCGCTGGCCTACGGCGCGGAGTCGGTGATCGATGTCGCCCGCGAGGTGATGGTGTGGGCCAAGAAGCTCGAGAAGCTCGAGCTCAAGGGCGCCGTGATCGACGGCGAGCTCTTCGCCGGCAAGGCCGGCGTCGAACGCCTGAGCAAGCTCCCGACCCGCGAGGAAGCGTTGTCGCAGGCGGTCACGCTGATCCTCAGCCCCGGCGGCAAGCTGGTCGGCGCGATCAAGGGCCCGGGCTCGAAGATCGCCAGCATCGTCAAGAGCATCGAAGAGAAACTGGAGAAGGGCGAGGCCATCGCCAAGGTCGGCTGAGCCGAACGAACCAAGACACCATCCGACTCCGACTGGCCCCCCGGGGTTAAAGGCCGATTGGTCGGCCCCTCTCGGAGCGAATGACCGGAGCCACGCGGCTCACAGCGCAAGAACAGGATTTGCACCATGTCAGAAGACACCAAGACTTTCAGCGACAAGATCAAGAAACTGGGCGACGAGCTTTCCGGCCTGACCCTCAAGGAGGCCGTCGACCTGGGCGACTACATGAAGGACACCTACGGCATCGAGCCGGCGGCGGGCGGCGCGGTCATGATGGCCGCGGGCGGCGGCGGCGGCGAGGCCAAGGCCGAGGAGCAGACCTCGTTCGATGTCGTCCTCGAGGGCGCCGGCGACAAGAAGATCCAGGTCATCAAGGTCGTGCGCGACGCGACCGGCCTGGGCCTGAAGGAAGCCAAGGACCTGGTCGACAACCCGCCCAAGCCCGTCAAGCAGGGCCTGTCCAAGGAAGAGGCCGAGGCCCTCAAGGCGAAGTTCGAAGAGGTCGGCGCGAAGGTCGCTCTCAAGTAAGCCATTTGTTGACAGTAGTTTGCGCGTATGGGCGCTCCCGGACCCCCGGGGGCGCCCTCACGCCTTTCCGCCCCGTTCACGGGGGTTCCCCGGCGCGTCGCCCTGGGGGCCGGTGCCGTATCGGGGATGGTCCTTGCACGGCTTTTGCTACGCGCCTATACTGATTGGCTTGACTTTGCCCAAGTTCCGGTTCCTAACCCTGGTCTGACCCCCGAGCGGACGCGTGAGGCGGCGCTATCCCGCTGCGCGGACTCCGACATCAAGTATTCAAACGGCTATCGCGAGGAAATCGATGGTTCCGAACCGAGTGCGCGATTTCTCCAAGCGTGGCGACGGTATGCCCGTGCCCGAACTGACGGTGGTGCAGAGCGACGCGTACGAGCGTTTTCTGCAGCAGGACAAGCCCCAGGCCGAGCGTGTCACCGACATGGGTCTCGAGGCGTTGCTGCGGGAGATCTTCCCGATCGACAGCTACGACGGGACGATGTCGCTGCAATACCAGTACTACACGCTGGAAGAGCCGCGGTACACGCCCGACGAGTGCCGCGAGCTCCGCCTCACCTACGGCATGCCGTTC
>CAZSLT010000034.1:18719-20523 GCA_964607595.1 uncultured Phycisphaeraceae bacterium | reverse complement strand
TACCTCAAGTACCAGAACAAGCGGGCGGATTATGTGGCCGCGTTCATGAATGTCATCAACTGGAACACGGTGAACGAGCTGCACGCCGAGGCGACCAGGGGCGTGGTCCGCGCGTGGTAATCTCTGGGGATGGCCCACGGCGCGAACAACGGTTCACCGATCGTCTGCACCACCCGCCCGCTGCCCTCGGCCGAGGGCGAGTTCGTCGTCCCCGGCGCCGAGGTCCGCGTCGGGCCGGACCGGGGCTTCAAGACCGCCGATGACCTGCGGGCGTTCGTGAAGGGCGCGCACGCGATCGTCTCGTGGGTGTCCGAGCGCATCGACGGCGCGGCGCTCGACGCGGCCGGAAAACAACTCAAGATCGTCGCCAACTTCGCGGTGGGGTACGACAACATCGATGTCCCCGCCTGCCGCGAGAGGGGCGTCGTCGTCACCAACACCCCCGACGCCGTGACCGAGGGAACGGCGGATGTCGCATGGGCGCTGCTGCTCGCGGCCGCGCGGCGTGTGGGCGAGGGCGACCGCTTCGCGCGCTCCGGCGCTTGGGAGCGCCGCGGCGTGCTGGGGCCATCGGAGTTTCTCGGGGTGCCGGTGGCGGGCAAGACGCTGTGCATCGTCGGGGCGGGCCGCATCGGCTACGCCACCGCGCTGCGATCGATCGGCTGGGGGATGCGAGTGACCTATGTCGCCCGTTCGCGGCACGCGAATTTCGAGCACGCGCCGCTGAACGCGGAGCATGTCACGCTGGAGGAGGGCCTGCGGACGGCGGACTTCGTCTCGGTGCACACGCCGCTGACCCCCGAGACGCGCCACCTCATCGGCGCGAAAGAACTGGCGTGGATGCAGCCGACGGCGGTGCTGGTCAACACCTCCCGCGGCCCCGTGGTCGATGAGGATGCGCTGGCCGCGGCGCTGGAACAGAGGAAGATCTTCGCGGCGGGCCTGGATGTCTTCGAACGCGAGCCGAAGATCGGCGACCGGCTCAAGGCGCTGGAGCATGTCGTGATGACGCCGCACATCGGCTCGGGGGACACCCGCTGCCGCGGCCAGATGGCGGCGCTGTGCGCCGCGAATGTCCGGGCCGTGCTGGCGGGCGAGAAGCCGATCACGCCGGTGGGTTGAGATGATCGGTGCCATGGGCAACACGGAGTGTTGCCCGTGCGTACCAGAGTTGAGTGAGGGTTTCACGGGTCAGTCCCCGACTGACCCATGGCACCCGGGCCGGAACCGAGACCCCGCATGGACTCCACTCCACCCCTCGCCCTCCGCTGCCCGTCGTGCAAGTACGATGTCTCGCAGACGCTGCGCGACGGGATCACGACTTGCCCGGAGTGTGGTTGGGGCATCGACATCACGAATTGCCGCCCGCGCCAGCGTCCGTGGCCGGTCATCAGAAATCCGGTGGTGATCGCCGTGTGGCTCATCGCGCCCTGGCTGTTCGTGGCGATCGGGATCGCGGCTCCAAGCAACGCCGGCGGACTCACCCTGTACGGTGACGGCCCGGTACTCATCCAGATTGTCGGATTGATCCAGCTTCTCAGCTGTCTGGTGGCGCCGCTCGGGGCATTCACCACGATCTTCTGGATCGTGAACTACTGGATCATTTCAGAGGACCGCGGCCGTTCGTTCGGACAAACAGTGTTGTATGGTGGCCTCTGGCTCGCGGTGCCGATCGTCGTCTTGTTGATCGGATACTGGGTGTGACGCCGCTGGCCACCGAGCCCATCGCATGAGCGAACCACACCAAGACACTCCACCCCTCGCCCTCCGCTGCCCGTCGTGCAAGTACGATGTCTCGCAGACG
>CAZSLT010000034.1:14403-18619 GCA_964607595.1 uncultured Phycisphaeraceae bacterium | reverse complement strand
GCAAGTACGATGTCTCGCAGACGCTGCGCGACGGGATCACGACTTGCCCGGAGTGCGGCAACACGATCGCCGAGTCGCGTTGCATCCGCGTCTATCCCACCGATCCGGCGCGACATGTGTGCTTCGTATTGTCTTTGCTCGCCTCAGCGGTGATGGTGTGTGCATTTTTTTCCTTTGGCATCGATGCGCATTGGGCATATACCATCGGCTTCGCGCTCGCTTCGTTGGGCGTGGTCGCGCTCTCGGCCGCCAGCCAGTCCCCGAAGCCCTGGGCCCGAGCGTTCCCGAGAACGCGCCTTGGATTCTTCATACGCGACGCCGGGTTCGTGCTCGTCGCGGGTTTCAGCGTATGGTTGCTGTTCTGGTTACTTGTACAACTGGCGGCCCGCCCATGAACCTCCTCATCGCCACGACCAACCCGCACAAGCTCGACGAACTCCGCGCCATCCTCGCGCCGATGGGAATCGAGCCCGTCGGCCTGGACTCGATCCGCAGCGCCGATCTCCCCGAGCCGGAGGAGACCGGCGACTCCTTCGAGGAGAACGCGCAGATCAAGGCCGTCGCCTACGCCCGTATGACCGGGCGCGTCTGCCTCGCCGACGACTCCGGGCTCGAGGTCGATGCGCTCAACGGCGCGCCGGGCGTCATCTCGGCCCGGTACGCGTTCGACGGCGAGATCGATGATGAACTCCCGCGCAATCTCACCCGCGCGCAGAAGGACGCCGCGAACAACGACAAGCTGCTCCACGAACTCCGCGATGTCCCCGACGCCCACCGCGCCGCCCGGTTCGTCTGCTGCATCTGCGTCGCTTCGCCGACGGGCGAGGTGTTGGGCGCGTCCCGCGGCACCTTCGACGGCCGCATCGGCCACGCGCCCCGCGGGCACCACGGTTTCGGCTATGACCCGCTGCTCATCCTCCCCGACGGACGCACCAGCGCCGAACTGCCGCCGGAAGAGAAGAACACCCGTTCCCACCGCGCGGCCGCGGCACGGGCCATCGCCCCCCAACTCGCGCGCATCCTCAAAAAGGAACCGGCGACCTGAACTCCCGCGCCCCGCCCGTGTCCGGGTCGAGAATCGTCAGCTCGCTCGCGTGCAGCATCAGCCGCTCGGCCCCGTCCCCGCCACCCCCCCCATAGAGCGTGTCGCCGATGATCGGCGCGTTCAGCCCCATCTTGTGCGCCGAGTGGACGCGCAGCTGGTGCGTCCGCCCCGTCTCGGGCTCGAACTCCACGCGCGTGCGGTCGGTCTCGTACGCCAGCACGGTGTAGCGCGTCAGCGCCGGCTTGCCGCGTTCGTAGTCCACCACCTGGATCGGGCGGTTGTCGGGGTCGAGCCGCATCGGCAGGTCGATGACGCCCCGCTCCCGCGCGAGCAGGCCGCGGACGAGCGCGACATACTTCTTACGAACCTGCCGGCGCTCGAACTGCGTCGACAGCGCCCGCTGGGCGTCCGGGTCGAGCCCCAGCACCATCAGCCCGGAGGTCTCCATGTCCAGCCGGTGAACGATCAGCGGCCCGGTCGCATCCGGGAACGCGGCCGCGACCCGCGCCGCCACGCAGTCCGCCTTCTCCGGGCCCTTGCCCGGCACCGAGAGCATCCCCGGCGGCTTCTCGACCACGACGAACCGCGCCCCGCGCCACACCACCCCGATCTCGGCCATCCCCGACGCGCCCTGAGCCATCGGCCCTACCATAGCCCCTCCCACCCCCGCGGCACGCCCTTGACGGCGCGCTCCCCGGGGCGAGTCACTCATCGGAGTTTCTGGCGATGTTTAACCGTTCCGTGCTGCTGGGTTCTCTCGCGTTGATCTGCACCGCCGCGTCCGCGTGCACCGAGCCGGGTCACGGCGCCTCGGCGCAGCCCGCACCGCCGGCCGTCCCGCCGACCGCCCCCCCCGCGCCCCTCGACTGGCGGGCGCAGGAGGCGCGTATGTTCGCGGATTACGCGCAGCTGACCTTCCCCGAGAGGTTCCTCCGCGCCGGCGAGCAGTACTTCAGCCCGGATGCCAAGTGGGTGGTCTTCCAGGCGGTCGAGCGCGCCGAGGCCGATCCCGCGGACCCCCAGGCCGCGCCCTACGCGATGTATGTGGCCAAGGTCGTGCGCGACGATGCCGGGCGCATCACCGGCGTCGAGGAGCCGATGCGGATCTCCCCGCCGGGCGCCGCCAACACCTGCGGCTGGTTCCACCCCGCCGAGCCGTGGCGCGTCATGTACGGCTCGACGCTCGTCAAGCCCTCGGACGATGAGCACTCCGGCTACCAGCGGGCCCGCGGCTCCTACAAGTGGGCCATGCCGCACGAGATGGAGATCGTCTCCCAGGTCGTCGCGCCGATCTACTTCGCCGACCGGCCCCGCGCGACGACCGACATGGTGTTCACCACCGAGCAGCAGCGCCCCGCGCCGCTCTTCGAGCGCCCCGGCGGCTACGACGCCGAGTGCTCGTACTCCGCCGACGGGCGGTTCATCCTCTTCGGCGGGCAACGGGGCGGGCAAGGGGATGGGGCCGAGGATGTCGATCTTTTCGTCTTCGACACCACCACCGGCAAGACCACCGCGCTGGTGGACAAGGACGGCTACGACGGCGGGCCCTTCTTCTCGCCGGACGGCAAAAAGATCTGCTACCGCTCGGACCGCAAGGGCGACAACCTGCTGCAGTTGTTCGTCGCGGAACTCGCGTTTGACAACTCAGGCGCCATCACGGGGATCAAGCGGGAGGTCCAGCTCACCGCCAACGAGCATGTGAACTGGGCGCCCTTCTGGCACCCCTCGGGCGAGTTCCTCGTCTACGCCACCAGCGAGGTGAGCCACCGCAACTACGAGGTCTTCTCGATCGAGGTGGACCTGGACAAGCCGATGGCGGACCTGCGCAAGCGGCGCATCACCTTCGCCGACGGCTTCGACGGGCTGCCCGCCTTCACGCCCGACGGCCGGTGGATGATCTGGACGAGCCAGCGCGGGGCCAACACGATGAACGATGAGCGCCCGACCTCGCAGATGTGGGTCGCGCGCATCCTCGACATCGCGCCGTGACGACTTAGGCGCCCTCCCCCGATCCCCATCGGGGGAGGTGCCGAGCGACCCGGGGGAGCGAGGCGGTGGGGGTCTTGAATTCATTCAGATCAAACAACGGCCACTTACCCGCCCGGCGTGTGCTCATCGATCCACCGCAGCAACTCATCGGCGCCCTTGGCGCCGGTGAAGGACGCCGCGACCGCGCCGTCCACGATCAGGTAGGTCGCCGGGATCGATGAGACGCCCAGCGCCGCGGCCGCGTCGGGGTCGGCGTCCACATCCACATACACCGGGATCGTCCGCGCCCGCACCGCCTCGGCCACCCGCGCGTCCGCCAGCGCCCCGCGCTTGTACGACTGGCACGGCGGGCACCAGTCCGCCGTCGCCACCGCCAGCACCGGCTTGCCGCCCGGGGCGGCGCTCTGCTCCATCGCGCCGTCCAGCGTCTGCCCGTCCGAGAACAATTCCGGCGTCGGGGCCACGCCGCCGCACCCGCTCAGGCGCAGCGCGACAAACAACCCCAAAAGGATCACCGCCACCCACGACGCCCGGTCAAGAAGTCTCTTCATCGCGTTCTCCGGCCAGAAAGTGGTCCTTGTCTTCAACCCCGGGGGGCGGCCTAGTATTCTCCCCTCCGCCCGATGCCCGCAATCGCGGGGCGCGGGATGGGTCCGGAGGGGGCATGGACGCGGCCGCACGCGACGGTCACGACGCGCGTGACGGTTGGCCGATCATGACGGTCGCGTCCACCTTGACGCAAACTCCGACGCAACCTCCGAGCCACGGCATGCGGATGTGACGACGACCGCACAGGGAACCGATCCAATGGAAACCATGGCACTCGAACGCCCCTCGATTCAATCCGTCATCCGCTGGGCACGCACCGGCTTCCGCGAGAGGCGCGTCTCCTCGCGACGACCGGTGAACGGGCTGTGGTGCGACAAGGGCCAGGTGCTCGACCTCTCGGCGCAGGGCGTGCGGCTGCAGTCGCCCCGGCGCTGGCAGGAAGGCCGCACCTGCACCGTGACGATCGGCGACGGCGAGTCCTCGCTGGGGCTCGAGGCCCGCTGCGTGTGGTGCCGGCAGGACGGGCTTTTCAGCCACCAGGTCGGCATCGTGTTCGAGTACGCCGACCCCGGCACGCTCGAGCAGATCGCGCGGCTGGTCGCGTCCCACGCGACCGAGGCGCCCGCGCCCCCG
>CAZSLT010000034.1:0-14303 GCA_964607595.1 uncultured Phycisphaeraceae bacterium | reverse complement strand
ACGAGGAACGCGCAAGCGCCGTACATGGCCGCGTTCGCGATCAGCCCGCGCCAGATGATGTGTGTGGGGTAAGCCAGCGGCAGCCCCAGCATGAGCGTCGCGCCGGCGTTCGGCGCGGGCATGTGCATCGTCAGCCGCTGATCGGCCATCGGCACGCCCCACTCCCTGTCGCGGGTCGAGCCGTCGGCCCGTTTCACGCCCATCGCCCCGCACGAGAGCACGGGCAGCGGCCAACCGAACCCGAACTCCCACGCGTATTCCAGCGAGTCCTCCGGGACGCCCGCCGAGCGCATCCACCACGACCGCACATCGCTCACCCGCTCCGCCGCGTCGGGCGCGATGTTCCGGACCAGCACCGCCCGGATCGCCGGGGCCTTCCCCGACGCCCGGTTCTCTCGCGGCGTGCCGACGCCCCAGCGCGTCACCGACGCGTCGATCTCCCGCGTCCACAACACCGGCTGCGCGCTGGCGATCGAGAGCAGCGCCCCGCACGCGACGAAGACCAGCGTGCGCGCGGCGATCCGCCGGGTCATGGTTCGCCGCCGCGTCGTCTCGTCAGACATGCGACTCGCCTCCCATTACGGGTGCCATGGCTCGGCCTGAACCGGAGGTGAAGGCGAGCCATGTTGTTCCCCGACCATCGTTGTCACATGGCTCCTCTGACTTCGTCAGCGTGAGCCATGGCACCCAGTCTCACCCCTCATCCGTCCGACGCGGCGCGTCGGCCACCTTCTCCCTCAAGGGGAGAAGGGGCATTCACAACTTCTTCAGCGCATCGACCAGCGCATCCAGGTGGGCCGTCTCGTGGGCCGCGGAGATCTGCACCCGCAGCCGCGCCTCGCCCTCGGGGACCACCGGGTACCCGAACCCGATGACATACACACCCATCGACAGGAGCTTCTTGCTCATCGCGATGGCGGTTGAGGTCTCGCCCACGATGATCGGGCAGATCGCCGTTGGCGAGTCGATCACCTCGAACCCCGCGCCGGTGATCTTCTTGCGCGCATACGCCACATTGTCCCGCAGTTTCTGGACGCGCTTCGGCTCGCGGTCGAGCACCTCGATCGCCTTGGAAGCGCTGGCCGCGACCGTCACCGGCAGCGCGTTGGAGAACAGCGTCGGGCGCGCCCGCTGGACGATCATCTCCACCGCGTACCGCGGCCCGGCCACATACCCGCCCGCCGCGCCCCCCAGCGCCTTGCCCAGCGTCCCCGTGAACAGGTCGATCCGGTTCCCCGCCATCCCGTGGTGCTCGTGCGTGCCCCGGCCCGTCCGGCCCAGCACGCCCGTGCCGTGCGAGTCATCGACGACCAGCACCGCCCCGTGCTCGTCGCACAGCCGGCGCATCGCCGGCAGGTCCGCGACCGAGCCCTCCATCGAGAAGACGCCGTCGGTGATCACCCAGATCACGCCATCCGCTCCCGCGGCCGCGCGCGCCTCGCCGAGCTTCTGCGCCAGCGCCGCCATGTCATTGTTGGGGTACACGAAGCGGTGGACCCCCTTCTTGATCGCCCCGGTCAGGCGGATCGAGTCGATGATGCACGCGTGGTTCAGCGCATCCGAGACGATCGCATCCCCCGGCTCGCACAGCGTCGGGAAGAGCGCCTCGGTCGCGTTCCAGCACGAGACAAAGGTGTACGCCGCCTCGACGCCGAGGAACTTCGCGATGCGGGCCTCGAGCTCGTGGTGGGGCGTGAAGGTGCCGCAGATGAACCGGACGCTGGCCGTGCCCGCGCCGTACTTCCGCAGCGCCTTCTCGCCGGCCTCGACGACCTCCGGGTGGTTGGCCAGCCCGAGGTAGTTGTTCGAGCAGAAGCACAGGACATCCCGGGCCTTGCCCGACTCATCAAGGATCCGCACGCTCGGCCCCATCGGGCCGTCGATCGTCTGAAGGTGCTTGAACTCGCCCGCCTTGCGGAGCTTGTCGAGCATCCCCGTCGCCCGCCGCTCGAATGTGCCGATCCCCGTCGCCGTGGCCATCGCCGGTCTCCTTCGTTTCGTGGAGACGCGAGTGTATCAGGGGGATTCCCCGGTCATTCCTCGGGTGCCATGGCACGGCCCGATCGCAGAGCGGGCGAGCCATGTTTCATTACTCCCTCGACATGGCTCACTCGATGGCATCGAGTTGAGCCATGGCACCCCCGTCGGCGCCCCGGGCCGCGGGCAGCAGCCCGATCAGGATGCACATCATCCCCCCGATCACCGCCCACGGTCGCGTCGCGTCGCCCGTGACCAGCATCGCCAGCAGCGACCGGCGCGCCGTTCCGTTCTCACCGTCGCCATCGCCGGCATCGGTCGGCAGGTCGGGCGGCGGGGGCTCGATCTCGCGGAAGACATTGGCGTCGTCGGGGCGGTCCGAACGCAGCATGAACAGCGGCGTCTTGGTGGCCGGCACGACATAGAGCTGCGTGGCCGCGAGGTGGGTCATTACCGTCTCGACGAGGGCGTCGAGCGACTCCAGGAAGTCCGAGTACCGTGCCACGCGCGTCGCCGCGTAGTCCGCGGCGACGATCGCCCGGTCGCGGTGCAGCCGCGACTCGGCCAGGTCCTCCTGCGCGGGGATGACCACGCCGGCGACGACGATCGCCGACCCAGCGCCGACGAACAGCCAGCCGGGATCGACCCGTTCCAGGACCGACGAGATGAGCGCGCGGTAGGAGCCCACAATCCAGAAACATCGGCGAGTCATCGAGTCTCGTCGCAGTTTTCCGGAGGGGGGGGGTGGGGAGGTTCCTTCTCTCCTCCGGGGAGAAGGTGCCGCGACGCGGCGGATGAGGGGCGTCTCGACGATCACCCCTCACCTGTCATCACTCTGTGATGACATCCTCTCCCCGGCGGGGAGAGGCAAGTTTCTGTCTGGTCCCCCGCCCGCACTCCGGGCAGCGCTCGGCGTTCTCAAGCCCTCTGAGCGAGTACGCGCACCACTCGCACCGGCCGCGTCGGCGTCGGATCGCCCGCCGGCACCAGCCGATCAGAGCGAGCACGCACCACACGATCACGCCGTAGAAGATCGTGTTGCCGACCAGACCGCGCCAGATGATGCGCGTGGGGATGATGTGATCAAGACCAAATCCGACAATCCCACCAGTACCACCGCTCGAAAACGGGATGCGCTCATCGAGATTAAGCATCAATCCATTTTCCTCGCGCAGGAATCCATGCCGAAGAATCTGGAATGAATCGTCTGCGTTTATCGAAACTAGCGTTCCGCCGTTCAAGGATGGCCAAGGCATTCCCGCGGCGACTTCACCGTCAACGCCGATGCGGATGCCATCCATACCCGCCACAAAGGTCCACCACGGCTTGTCGAACCGGGATTGTGCTTCCGTTCGCTCCAAGTCGCTGGGGATCAGGAACATGCGAACCCCATACTTTTGCGCATCGGCGTAGTCGCCGTTGAAGACGCCCCTGGAATCCCGCACCCACAGCACGGGCAGCGCGCTGACGAACGACAGCACCACACCCATCATCAAGCAAGCGGCCGCGCCCGTCACGATCCTTCGCCGTCGGCTTGGCTGCATCCCCGCCTCCTACCGCCCCCGCCACTCCGCCGGCACATCCCCCCGCTCGGCGCGGATCACCGACCGGATCCCGCCCCGCCCGCGCCACTGCGTGATCACCTGTATCCACTCCGGGTTCATCGCCGCGCCCAGATGATCGCGGATCACATTCGTCACCGCCTCGTAGTAAATCCCCTCGTTGCGGAACGACTGGTAATACAACTTCAAGGACTTCAGTTCCACGCAGACCCCACCCCGCCCCGCCTCGCGCGGCTGGAAACGCAGCGTGATCGTCCCGAAGTCCGGGTGGCCCGTCACCGGGCAGACCGAGGTGAACTCCTCGTTCACATGCTCGATGACGAACGGCTGACCCGGCGCGATCGGCGGGGTCGGGAAGACCACAAGCAATGACGGATCAGGCATGCCCGCATGGTAATGGCCCCGCCTCGCCCCCTTCCGTCCAACCCCCCCCGTCCCGCCCCCAGGTCCCCGAAACCCCCCTCCATGCTCAGGGGTACACTCTGTTCGATGGCGCCGCGACTCTCCAACCTCTGGCTCGCGCTGGTCCTCGTCCTGGGGCAGTGGATGCCGCTCCAAGACGCCGTCGCCTCCGCGTCGATGAGCCGCGAGCCCGCCTCGACCTGCTGCGCCGGCGTCTGCTGCTGCGGCGACCCCGACATTTGTCCCTGCATCGGCGCCCCGCCCGCCACACCGCTGCCGGATGAGACTCCAGCGGCACCCGCGCCCACGCGCGACGCCGACCAGTTCCGCGCCACGCTCGACGCGGCACGCCTCGCCGTCGCCCACCCCGCGCCCCAGCGCGCCCAGGCGCCGCGCCTCCGGCGCGATCACGCCCCCGCGCGTGACCCTTCCATCTCGGTGCAATCCCTTCACAGCGTCTGGTTGATCTAGCGCCCGCGCCCCCGGTGCGCCCTCTCCGCGCGCCCCCCCTCCCGACGCGCCCCCGCGCCCACAGCGCGCGGCGCGCCGGCGGCCGCGTTCTCTCCGGACAACCCATCGTTCAAAAAAACAATCGCATCTCCCTGTGAAGGAGTTTCCCATGCGCACTTCGCATGCCCTGTTCCTGTCGTGCCTCTTCGCTTGCCCCGTCATCCTGACCGGCTGCGCCTCGTCAACTTCCTCCGATCCCGCGCCGAGCGCTTCCGCAGAGTCGAAGCTCCCCGAGCCGGGCAGCGGCACCAGCCCCAAGGCGTACCTCACCGATTACCGCCCCATCGAGGCCGACGGCGTCGTCATGACCGTCCACGGCCTGGGCTGCCCGCTCTGCGCCGAGAACATCAACAAGACGCTCGCCGATGTCCCCGGCGTGGCGAACTCCACGGTGGATATGTCCACCGGCGCGGTGGCCGTCGATTTCAAGGCCGGCGCCCACCCCTCGCGCGCCGATCTGGCCAAGTCCATCGTGGACTCCGGATTCACGCTCGTCTCCATCCAGACCCCGGGCGCGGGGGGCTGAGCCATGCGACGACTCACGATGTTTCTCGCCGCCGCGCTCGCCGCGCTC
Organism: uncultured Phycisphaeraceae bacterium; assembly: GCA_964607595.1. Taxonomy (GTDB): domain Bacteria; phylum Planctomycetota; class Phycisphaerae; order Phycisphaerales; family UBA1924; genus JACKHC01. Next base: position 9,278 of record CAZSLT010000034.1, on the reverse strand, counting down.
GCGGCGTTGTCGGCGTCCGGCGAGGCATCAGCGCAGGCGCCGATCGTCTCGCAGGCCGCGACCCAGCCCGCCAAGGGCCGGCTCAGCGTCCGCGAGCAGTTCCGTCTGATGCGCATGGACAATGATCCGTCGGGCGACGGGCGCGAGACGCGCACGACCATCTTCAACACCGTCATCGACTACGGGCTCACCGGCAGCCAGTCGCTGTCGCTGCGCCTGCCGGTGCTGTTCCGGCGCATCTCGTACGACACGCCCGCCGGGCGTGAGCACGAGGACGGCGTCGGCGACCTCACCGCCATCTGGAAATACCGGCTCTGGCAGCACGACACCGGCCCCATCTCCACGAAGCGCTTCAGCATCTTCGCCGGGGCCGAGATCCCCGTCGGCAACGAGGATCACTCCAGCGGCTCGCTGGACCCCATTCTGGGTGTCGTCTACACGCAGGTGGACGGGCGTCACGGGCTGAACTTCGACCTCTCGTGGAAGTTCACAACGGGGGGGGTAAGCGGCGATGACGAGGCCCTGGCCGCCGGCGACTCGTTGGCGGACCTGCTCTCCTACAACGGCAGCTACCTCTACCGGCTGGCGCCCTCGCAGTACGCGGCGGACACCAACGCCTCGTGGTACGGCGTCATCGAGATCAACGGGCTCTACGAAACCAACGGCGACCACGAGATCCTCTTCTCGCCCGGTCTGCTCTACGAGGCCCGAAAGTGGGCCGCGGAGGTCGGTGTTCAGGTCCCGGTGTTCCAGAATGTGGATGAACGGTTGGAACACGATTGGGTGTTCGTGGTCGGCGTGAGGTTCCTATTCTGACAGTGTTTCCCCTCCTCTGACGGCGTGCCGCGTTGCACGCCGTACCGCCCGCGTGCTCGCAAGTGAGGGGCACGCGGGTCTTTTCGTTTATGGGGCCGACGGGCGCATGAGCGCCACGCACTCATCCCGCGTGATCGCCTGGTTCATCCCCACCGCGCGCGACGCCTCCATCCCCGGCCGCCGCCGTTCGACCGCCGCGGCAAGATTGTCCACCGGGTCCGGGCGCACCACCGGCGTATCCGACCCCAGCACGATCAACCCGCGCGGGTCCACCCCGTGCCCGGCGCACGAGTCGATCAACTCCCGCAGCGGGAACGCGCGATCCGCGCGGTCCGGCACGAGCCGCTCGATCGCTTCGATGTCCGTCAGCAAGTGGCACGGCTGGAGCGACGCCACCGCCCCCATCGGCGCGAAGCGCCAGATATCCGACTCATGGACGAACTGCGCGTGCTCGATCCGCAGCGTGCTCCCCGATGCATCATCAAACGAGCCCCAGAGGTCCAGAAGGCGACGCACGGCCGCGTCACCGATCGCGTGCGCCGCCAGCCCGATCCCACGCCCCCGCACCATCCGCATGTGTCCCAGCAGCTCCTCGTCGCTGTAGAAGGGCGTGCCGCGCGGGTGCGCCGCCGGCGGATCGGCGTACGGCTCGAGCATGGAGGCGGTCCGCGAGTTCAGCGTGCCGTCCGTGAAGAGCTTCAAGCCCCCCAGCGCGACCCGATCGGCCCTCATCTCCGTTTCCGCCAGCGCCGCGATCACGCCCTTCAGGTGCGCCGGCGGCGCGTACAGCCGCACCTTGAGTTCCAATTCGCCCGCGCGCTCCAGCGCCGCCAGCGCGCGCACGAGGTCCGCCGTGGCGAACATGTCGTGCACCTCAACGATCCCCAGCCGCAGCAGATCCCGCTGCGCCACGCGGATGGACTCCGTGCGCTCCGCGAGCGTCACCGCCGGGCGCACCGCCCGCACGATGTCGCACGCGGCCTCCACGAACACCCCCGTCGGCTCGCCCGTCGCCGCGTCCTTCTCGATGACGCCCGTCGAGCCGCCGAACGCCGCGTCCGACGCGTACGCATCCGGCGTGTCCCGCGTCACGCCGGCCATCTCCAGCACGCGCCGGCTCACGCTCATCGCGTGGTGATCGAACGACACCACCAGCACCGGCCGGCCGCGACCCGCCTCGTGCAACTCCCCCGCCCGCGGCAGGCGTCGCTCCGGCCACGCCTCGGCCCGCGCGCCGGTCGCCTTGATCCACCCCGCGTCGCGGGGCGCGCGATCCGCCTCGGCCGCGATCCGGCGCAGACAGTCCTCCAGCGAGGCCGCGTCGGCCAACTGGACGCACGACAACTCCTGGCCATGCTCGGCCAGGTGCAGATGAGCGTCGCGCCAAGGGGGTGGCGGTAACGGCGGGGGCAGTGGAACGGCAGGAGCGGGGGGTGTCATCGCGTGGCGCCGCGTTCGCGCTCGAGCCAGCGCTCGACCCGGGCGCGGGCCTGATCGGCGTCGATGGCGGGTGTCTCGAAACGGGCGAGGACCACCGAGAACTTCCCGCGGATGTACAGCCCGCGCTCGTTCACCCCGACGCAGACCGGGTCGGGGATCTCGACGCCGACGACCCGCTCGACGACCGACGCGAGCGTGGGCTTGTCCTCGTTGAGCATCCGGCAGAGCGCCGCCTCATCGTCGGCGATCGGGTTGGGCCGGCCCAGCGCCTCGCCCATGAAGACCCACCGCTCGTGTTTACCGGAGTCGATGGTCACGCGGCACCAGACCGGGTGGTTCGGCGCGTGGTGATAGGCGCACCAGCGGTCGGTCAGCGAACACTCCGCGATCGGCGACGCGGTGACCAGCAGCTGGAGCGCCTCGAACGACTCCTCGGGGACGAACATCGTCAGGTCGGTGGTCTCGGTCGCCTCGCGGGGCAGCGGCGCGATCAGGTCGCCCGTCGCCGGGTCGTCGATGAACCGCACATCGAACGGGCTGCCGTCGATCAGCAGCGCGCCCTCACGGTTCCGCGCCAGGACATCCCGCGCGGTCTCCAGGGCGATCGACTCGGCGTTGGCGTCGGGCGATCGGGTCATGGCCTTGTCCTACGCGGGGAACGCCAGCGGCGCCGGGCCGAGCGACACACAGGTCATGCGGCCGAGCGAGCGTCGCCCGAGGTATTCGTTCACACCGTCGAGGGTCAGGCCGTCCACCGCGCCGGCCAGTTCGTCCAGCGAGCGGGCACGCCCGAGTTTGTACATGTCGTGCGCCAGCGCGCTGGCCCGGGCGCCCGTCGACTCGCCCGAGAAGACCAGGCGCGATTTCATCCCCGCCACGGCCCGCTTGAACTCATCCGCCGTGATGCGCCCGGCCGGGGTGTTGATCCCGCGCAGTTCGCCCAGCAGCACCTCCAGCGACTCCTGCGCCCGCTCGGGCGTCGTGCCCACATACGCCACCGTGCGCCCGTAGCGGGCGTCGGTGCCGTAGGAGGACCACACCGAGTAACACAGCGAGCGCTTCTCGCGGACCTCGGTGAAGAGCCGCCCGGACATCCCGCCCGACAGCACCGCCGCGACCAGACGCTCGGGCCACGCGTCGGGGCTCGGCTCGGCCGGGGAGTCGTGCGCCAGGGCGATCTGCACCTGGTTCGTCTTGTCCGGCTCGTGATGCACGCCCCGCACCGCGCCCGCGTCGCTCCACGACACCTCCGGCGCGGCGCCGGCCCAGCCGTCCAGCAGCGAGTTCATCCGGTCGGCCAGCCGCGCGTGGTCCACATCCCCGGCCGCGCCGATATACGACCCGCCCGGAACCGCCATCGACTTCCACAGCCCGCGCAGTTCATCGCCCGTGAGCGCCGAGATCCCCTCGACGGTCCCCAGCGAGGACCGATTGATCGGCGGCGCCGCGTGGCGTGCCCGCAGCAGGTGCATCACGCGCTCCTGCGGGTCGTCGGCGAGCGACTCGATCGCCTGCAGGCACAGGTCGCGCGACGGCTCGACGGAGTCATCATCCATCCGAGGCCGGCGCACCATGTCGGTGATCAGCCCCAGGGCGTCGTGCAGGCGCGAGCCGAGCATCGTCCCGCTGATCGCCTGGAAGAAAGTCTCGGCCTTGGTGCCCCGCGAACACCCCAGCGCGTCGAAGGCGTCCGCCTGCTCGCGCGAGCCCAGCGGCCCCGCCCCGCGGAAGAGCAGTTCGCTCCACATCGCCGAGCACCCCAGCCGGTTCTCGGGCTCGCGCGCCACGCCCACGGGCACGAGCCAGGTGAGCCCCGCCGACCGCACGCCGGGGATCTTCTCGGTGATGAGCGTGGCGCCGCAATCGAGCCGGGTGCTGGTGATTCGATCCATGGGGCGGAGTCTACTCACCGGGCGGTTCCGGGAGGGAATCGGGTTTGCCCAGCCCGCACAACCGATACCCGGCGGCGGTGTCGGCCCGCAGCCGCCCCCCGGAAGTGCCGATGAGGCAGAGACCAGACCGGGCGGCCCAGGCCGCGCCGGCGCGGAGGACGCCCCGTGCGGATGATGCTTCATATCGCGAGTCTGCTCATGGCGTGCCTGGCCTTGGCCGGCTACCTGTGGCATCGTCAGGCCACGGCGCGTGAGGACCAGCTGGTCCGCGAGGCGCGGAGCGCCGTGGAGGACATCCGCCGGTCGATCAAATACCGCGCCGCGACCGAGGACCCCACGGTGAGTCAGTCTGGGTGGCCGGTGACCATCGATCCGTCGTGGTTCGGCGGGAAAGTCCCGATGAATCCGCTGCTGACGCGCGATCGCCCATGGGTCGAAGTCGCGTCCTCCGACGAGGCGAAACTGACCGATCCGCCGATCCGCCAGGTGCTCACCGATGGAATCGCATCGTTCTGGTACAACCCGTCGAACGGCATTGTCCGGGCGCGTGTGGGGGCGGCGGTCTCCGACGCCAAGGCGCTGGAGCTCTACAACCAGATCAACGGGACGAGTCTGCGATCGCTGTTCCCCAAGGCCGATGAGCTGGGGGACATGGTGATCTGGGCACAGGCGCAGTAGCGATCTCGACTGAACGAACGGGTGGGCGAGCGGGTTCCGGGGGCGACGGGCGTCCCGGCGCAGATTTCGCGCCGCGGCGCAGAGTTGCTCAAGTCCCCTGTTCGAGTTGACCGAACGAATCAAAAGTTCATAGAGTTTGTCCGACGATGCTGCGGTGGCGCTGCTCGTCGTACAACCTTCCTCTCGCTCCGACATTGTCGAGGAGGTTCCGATGGCTAAGAAGAAGCGTGCTACGAAGAAGAAGGCGACTCGCAAGAAAGCCGCCAAGAAGACGACCCGCAAGAAGGCCGCCAAGAAGAGCGGCGGCAAGAAGAAGGCCCGCAAGAAGGCCGCCAAGAAGGCCGGCGGCAAGAAGAAGGCCCGCAAGAAGGCCTCCAAGAAGAAGGCCACCAAGAAGAAGGCCGCCAAGAAGACCCGTCGCAAGAAGGCCCGCCGCAAGAAGGCGGCTCCGGCGATGGGCATGATGATGATGTAATCCCGCGCGTGGGCCGCAAGGCCCGCGCTCAGCGGAGGCGACGGGGTGTACCCGTCGTCCGCAGCGCCACAAACGAAACGGGGCGGTCCGATCGGCCGCCCTGTTCGTTTTTTTGGCCGACCCGCATTTTTTTTCCCGACCCCCCCGCCCCCCCTCGCCCCCGTATCATGCCCACCCGCCGCCGGGCCGCCGGGCGGCGAAGTCCACCAGCACCGTTCAGAGGTCGAGCCGAAGATGCCCCATGTCATCGCCGAGCCGTGCATCGGAACCAAGGACACCTCCTGCGTCGAGGTCTGTCCGGTCGATTGCATCCACCCCACCAAGAACGACCCCGACTACAAGGACCGCGACCAGCTCTACATCGAGCCGGATGTCTGCATCGACTGCGGCCTGTGCGTCGACGAGTGCCCCGTCCGCGCCATCTACCCCGAGGAAGACCTCCCGGCGGAGTGGTCGCGCTACATCCAGTTGAACCTGGATTACTACAAGACCCAGAAGTAGGCCACGCGCCCGCCCCGCCGGGCGTCGCCGATCGCCGCGATCACTCGTCGTCGGTCGCCGCCTGCGTGCGCACATTCGACGGTGTGTCCGGCTTTTCCGTCCAATCCTCGACCCGCGGCAGCGCCAGCTCGCTCGGCATCGTCTTGCGGTAGCCGAGCAGCCGCACGATCTCCAGGACATCCGTCCAGGTGGGGAAGGTCTTGCCGTTGGTCCGCTTGAAGGTGTCGATCGCCAGCAGGAACAGGAACTGTTCCTTGTTCATCTCGCCTTCCTCGGCCGACCGGAGGAAGTCCGAGCGTCGACGCCCCGGGCCGCGACGGCGCTCCAGCCCGGAGGGCGAGTCGTCGTTCTCCTGAAGATGGCGTCGGTCCAGCCCGGTCCGCCGGTCCACGATCTCACCGGGGGCGAGAGGGGGGGCGACAGGGGGGGCGGGGTCAGCGGAGCGCGGCTGGCCGGGGGCGCGGGCGGCGCCCGTCGGGCCGGTCCGCTTGGGGTCGGGGATGTTCATGGGGCGGGCTCCCGCGTCGGGCGAACATCGGGCCCGGGTGGTGGTGTCGATCAGATGTCTTCGTCGTCGTCGTCGTCGAAGTCATCGTCGTCGTCATCGTCCTCGTCGTCAAAGGCGTCGTCGTCTTCGAAGTCATCATCCTCGAAATCGTCGTCGTCGTCGTCTTCCCAGATATCGTCCTCTTCCTCTTCCTCTTCCTCGTAATCCCCGCGTGCGCCGAGCGTCAGCGTGCCCGCGTTCGTCTGCGGCGCCCAGGGATCGAATGTGAGCATCATGGCGTCGAGTTCGAGCGTCATATGAGGAACCTCTTCGTCTCGCGGTGAGTGGCGCCGCTCCCACCGAGCGGCCCTGTCGCGGGGCCTCCCCCGCAATGCGCCGGTACGGTACTTTCGAGAATCGGGTTGTCAATCCGGGATCCCGGATTTTGCCAACCCGTCGCCGGGACCTATCCTCTGGACCCGAGCGTCCCTCCCCAAGGACGCGCCATCGCGGCGGCGTCGAGCCCGACCCGCCGGGAGCACCACCCCCGATGACCAGCCCCCCACACGAAGAGACTTTCCAGCCCGTCGCCGCGGTGCTGGCCTTCATCGTGCCCGGCCTGGGTCATGTCTGGCTCGGCGAGCGCAAGCGGGGCCTCTTGATCGGCGCTGGGGTGCTCGGCCTCTTCTTCGGCGGCCTGCTCATCGGCGGCATCGATGTCGTCGACCGCGTCTCCGACAAATGGTGGTTCTACCTCCAGGCCGGCAACGGCCCGGTCGCCTTCGCGACCGACGCCATCAACCGCAACATGCAGAGCACCTCCATCAACGGCAACGCCCGGCCCATCGTCTCGATCGGAAGGGTCAAAGAGGCCGGCATTCTCTTCGGGGCCCTCGGCGGCATGCTCAACCTCATGGTGATCGTCGATGCCGCGTGGCACGCACCCCGGCAATCCGGCCGCCGCCGTTTCGGCGAAGACCGACTCCTCTGACCCGCCATGACCCACATCCTCGCCTACACCCCGTTCCTCGACCCGCTCAACCTGCACGACGCGTGGTGGCTCACGCTCGTCCCGCTGGCGCTGGGCATCTCCGTCGTCTACAAGGCGGTCCGCCTGCGCGACCTCAAGGGCTACTGGGGGCAGGTGTTCATGATGACCGTCCAGATCGTCCTGGGCATCATCGGGATCTCCGCGGCCCTGTTCCTGCTCTCGGAGGTCCTCATCCCGCTTGTCGAGAACTGACGCGACCTCCTTACGCATACCGCGTCATTTGCGCCGTGAACGGGCGGTCCAGACTCAGCACCATGTATCGCAGCGCGTCGGCGGCGTGGTCCGGCCCGTCCTTGCGCGGCACGCCGCCCGGCCCGTACCGATACTCCCGCAGCGCCCGGATCAGACCCGCGCACCGCTCGTGGATGTAGAGCGTCGGCGAGCCCGTCGCCGGACGCAGGCGCGCCCGCACCAGCCGCACGCCGAGTTCCACCGGCGATCGCCGCGCCCGGACCCGGATCCCGCTCCGGCGCAGCACGCCGATCGCGCTCAGCCCGGTCTGGTCGCTGCGCTGATGGCCTGCGGGGTCGACGCCGATCCACTCGGGCGTCGGCCATCCCCACGCGCCGATCGCCCGCACATGCTCCTCGAGCAGCGCGCCGCTGGCGATGCGTTCGTCGATCACGCGGAGCACGCCCTCGGCGTCGAGATGCGCGATGAGGATCGCCGCGGGGTGACGCAGGCCAAAGTCCATCCCGCCGATCCAGCGTCCGCCCTCGGGCGGCGGGTCGAACGCGCCGACATGGGCCGCGGGATCGAACTCGGCGTAGACCGCGTCCGACCGGCGCGGGGTGTGGCACAGCATCTCCGTCCGCCAGGTGTGCTCGTCGGTGCGCGACTTGAGCGTGATCGCGTCATCGATCGTGAAGTGCCCGCGGGCGCGCTTGGCCCGCCCGACGCACTCGGGCTCGATCGGGCAACCCGCGCACGGGCGCTCCGCCGGGCAGCGTTCGAGCACATCGACGACCGACCAGCGGAAGCGCCGGCGCGACTCGTCCCCGATGAGCGTCGCCATGAGCCCGCCGGGGTCGTGGTGCGTGGAGAGCGCCTCCACCGCCCCGCGCACCGGCACGCTTCCGCACAACTTCGAGCGCGTCGTGAGCTGGGCCGCTTCCCAGATCTCGGGGTCGAAGAGCTCGACCTCGTCGCACCGGAGAATCTGCGGGCGCGCCCCGCGCACCGAGGTGTGCGACTGCGCCAGGATCTCGACGAACGACCCGTTGGTCAGCGCCAGCCGCCGCTCGGTCGGACGCCCCTCGACAAACGATCGCAGCGCCGGGCGCTCGAAGAGCCGTCGCAGGTGTTCGTGCATACGGCGGGACTGCTCCATCGACCCGCCCAGCACACGCACCTCGACGCCCGGCTTGAAGAGCAGGTCGAGCGCGGTGGCGACCGCGGCATAGAAAGTCTTGCCGCCGCCGCGACACGCCCAGACGACGCAGTCGCGCGCCCCTTCGCCGCCGTCATCGAAGAACGCGTGGCGGAGATAGTCGAACGGCGCATCGTGCCCTTCGGCGATCGCGCTCCGCGCCGGCTCGATGTCCAGCACCAGGCGGAGCCACTGGTACAACTGCCCCGGCGTGCGCGGGGCGACGCCTGCCACCAGCGTCCGCTGGCTCACCGTCAGCACGACGGGGACGCCCGCGCTCACGGGGCGCCCCTGTCGGCGTCGAGCGCATCCAGCCGGTCCAGGAGCCGGCGCACGCTCGTCTCGTCGCGCTCGGTCGGCGCGGTTGCGGCTTGCGGCGGAACCGGCGGCGGGGCGGGGTCGAGTTTGAGCAGATCGACGCACGCCTTGCGGGCGGTCTCGGGGTGCTCGGCGTCCTCGGCGAGTCGGCGCAGCGCGTGGGCCGCGCCCAGGCGGGCGCGCCCGATCGCCATCGCCGCGCGTTCCTCGGTGAGTCGGCGCACCCGCCGCATGAACTCGATCGTCGGCGC
>CAZSLT010000033.1:6798-20594 GCA_964607595.1 uncultured Phycisphaeraceae bacterium | reverse complement strand
GTCGGCGGGGTGATCTCCAGCCCGGCGCGGCGAACAGTGGAGACCGCCACGCCGACGGCCGAGGCGGTGGGCGTGGGAGTGCTGATTGTTCCCATCCATCCGGGCGAAAACCGCATTGAGGAGCACGCCGACGCGGTCGTCCTGCTCATGGAGGCCCACCCCGAGACCCGGGCGTGGCTCCTCGTCGGGCACAGCAATACCGTCCCGGCGCTGATCGCGCGGCTGGGCGGGCCGCCCGTGGTCATCGGTGAGGATGACTACGGGGCGATCTATCTGGTGGACATCGGTTCGCAGGGATTCCGGGGCCTGCGGACCCGGACGCTGAAAGTCGGCGGGTAGACCCTTCCCGAACGGGGGGGTGATGGCGTATCATTCTGTTGAGTCCCAGTCGCTTGTAGGACTGGTCTTTCAGGGTCGGAACGATCGCGCCCGAGTCGGCACCGTTTCCCTATTCGAATGCATCGGGCTTGGATCGTTTGCGATGATGAAGTTGTATGTCGGCAATCTGCCCTTCCGCACCACCGAAGATAGCCTTCGCGAGATGTTCTCCCAGTTCGGGACAGTCGCGACGGCTTCGGTGATCACCGACCGTGAGACCGGGCGCTCTCGCGGATTCGGATTTGTTGAGTTCGCCAATCGGGAGGAAGGTCAGAACGCGATCAACACGCTCAATGGCCAGCCGCACGAGGGTCGGAACCTTGTGGTCAACGAGGCACGGCCGCGTGAAGAGCGCGCCCCGCGCAGCGGTGGCGGCGGCTACGGCGGTGGTGGCGGCGGCGGCTACGGCGGTGGCGGCGGCGGCGGCTACGGTGGTGGCGGCGGCGGCGGTGGTGGTCGGGGCGGCAGCGGCGGTGGCCGCGGCGGTCGCGACCGCGAGCGCGAACGCGAGCGCTGGTAATCCACCCGCGCCGGGTCGCTCCCGGATGACACTCTGATGTAACCCCTACAGCCCGCGTTCCGACGCGGGCTTTTTCTTGCGCTCCTCACGATCCGGCGGCACGCTACAGTCGGCGCGGCATGATGCGCGGCCATCGAACGACTCACGAATTCTCCGAGGCCGGGGTGTCGCTCCGCATCGAGGCGCCCGCCGATCCCGACGGCATGGTCCGCCTGGCCGAGCTGGAGTCCGACGCGGGCGACGCGTACTGGGCGCACCTGTGGCCCGCCTCCAAGATCCTCGCCTCGTTTGTCGCGCGGTCGGCGATCATCGGGCCCGGCGCCCGAGTGCTGGAGATCGGCTGCGGGCTGGGGTTGTGCGGCATGGTCGCTGCGGCCAAGGGTGCGAGCGTCACGCTGACGGACCGCAGCGACGAGGCGCTGGCGCTGCTGGCGGCGAACGCGGCACGCAACGACCTCGATGTGCGCATCCGCCGGCTCGACTGGGACGACCCGGCCCCGATCGATGGCGGGTTCGACGCGCTGCTCGGCGCGGATGTGCTGTACGCCCCCGACGCGCACGCGCCGATTGCGCGGCTCATCGAGCGGCTGGGGTGCCTGGCGCTGATCTGCGACCCCAATCGGCGGACCGCCGACGGCTTCATCGAGGCGCTGCGCGAGCGGGGCGTCTCGGTGTGGACCGCGGGCGCGCCGGGCGGGCGCATCTTCATGTGCCAGCGCGAGGGGGAATGATCGCTCTCAGCCGCGCTCGGCCAGCAGATCATCAAGGAACAGCAGGCCCCGCCGGAAGTGCGGGATGAAGATCGACCCGCCGACGACCAGCGCAATGTTCAGCGACTCGATGATGTGCTGGCGCGGGACGCCGGCCTTCACGCACTGCTCGAGGTGGTATCGGATGCAATCGTCGCAGCGGAGCACCGCGGAGGCGACAAGGCCGAGGAGTTCCTTGGTCGCGCCGTCGAGCCCGCCCTCGGCGGTGGTGTCGCGGTACGCCGCGGTGTCGAGGTTGAGGAACCGCTTGATGCCCTGATGCTCGACGCTCATCAGGCGTTCCTGCCCGATGCGGCGCTGCTCGCGGAACTCTTCGGGGGTGGTGTGTGAGTGCGGCATCGCTGGGTCCGGTCAGGTCGCCGGGGTGTGCTCGGAACGCTTGGGCGCAACCGGCGGGGCTTTGGTCGTCTCGGGTGGCGGCGCGGCGGCGGCGGGGTCCGGGGGCTGGTGGCCGGGGCGGCCGGAATAGACCTTCGAGAGCACATGCTGCTCGATGGACTGGCGCCGCGCGATCTTGACGGCCGTGACGCCGATGAAGGTCGCGAAGACCAGGGCGACGGTGAAGACGACACGGACGCGCCCGAAGGTGAGCCAGATGCCCAGCAGCGCGAAGGCGAAAGCGATGCCGTAGAGCGTCAGCACCGCGCCCTTGACGCCCAGGGCGCGCTTGAGCATGTGGTGCAGGTGCTGGTCGTCGGGCGCGCTCATCGGACGGCCGGCGAGTTTGCGGCGGACGATCGCCAGCACGGTGTCGATGATCGGGATCGCGTAGATGACCAGCCCCGCGACCACCAGCTGCGTTTTGCCGGTGTCGCCCAGCGACAGCACGAGCACGATCGTCACGAATCCCAGCAGCAGCGACCCCGCGTCGCCGAGGAAGATCGTGGCGGGGTTGAAGTTGTGGGGCAGGAACCCCAGGCACGCCCCGCACAGCGCCATCGCGATGACGATGCGGGAGCTATCCAGCGGGCCGTCGTCGAGCGAGGCGAGCATCAGCGCGACCACGAGCAGACCCGCCGCGGCGATCCCCGTCACCCCGGTGAGCAGCCCGTCGAGCCCGTCGATGAGATTGCTGGCGTTGCAGGCCCCCAGCACGAAGAGCGCGATGATGGCCGTGCCGACCCAGTAGACGATGTCCACATTCACCGCGGCCTGGCCGATGAGGGACTCGAACGCGCCGGGGAGATCGATTGTGTAAATGAGGCCCTCGTTGCCGACGGCGCGCCCGATCGGCGCCAACACCCCCTTGGCGACCTTCGTGCCGACATCCTCCATCGCCAGCGCGGCCGCGGCCAACAACTGCCCGCCGATCTTCAATCGCGGCACCAGCCCGACGACATCGTCGATCAGCCCGGTGAGCATGATCAGCGTCATCCCCAGCACGACCGAGATTGGCACGGGGCGGAAGTCGATGCCGCGGGTGGGGCTATCGTGGAAACGGACGATCGACGCCGGCATGAACATCTCGGCGTAACTGAAGGTGATGCCGGCCAGGATGCCCAGAAAGACCGCCACCCCGCCGAGGTACGCCACGGGGACGCGGTGCTGCTTGCGCGACTCGCTGGGCCGGTCGATCACGCCGTTGGCCACGGCCAGCCGGCGCATGATCGGCGTGGCCAGCACCGTCACCAGGAACGCGACGATAAAGACCGCCAGATAGTCATGGAACAACTCGATCGGCGAGGGCATCGCCGAGGCCTCCGACGCCGCGCCCGGGTCGGTTGCGATCCCGGCCCCCGAAGAGGTGAGGGCGTCGCTTATGAGTTGGCTCAGGTCGCGTTCCAAGGGGGCTTACTCACCGTCCGGGCGCGCCGGCGCCGTCTGTGTGCGGTTCTCGTTCATCCACTCGGCGATCGAGCGGATGGTCTGATCGAGCGGGATCGACGGTTCGAAGCCGATGACCAGGCGCGTCCGGGCCAGACTCGGCTCGCGGCGACGCGGGTCCTCGAACCCTTCCGAATAGACCTCATCATACGGCATGAGTCTGATTTCCGAGCGCGATCCCAGCACCGAGACGACCCGGCGCGCCAGGTCGCCGATCGAGATCGGCCGGTCCGAGCCGAGATTGAACACACGCCCGGCGCAGTCCTCGGCGCCCAGCAGTCGCTCGAGCGCCGGGGCGACATCCCGGACATCGCAGAAGCACCGCGTCTGCGAGCCATCACCGAAGACGATGAGCGGCTCGCCGCGGAGCGCCGACCCCACAAACCGGGGCAGCACCATGCCGTACTCGCCCACCTGCCGCGGGCCGACCGTGTTGAACAACCGCGCCACCACCGCGCGCATCCCGTGCTGCCGGTGGTACGCCAGCGCCAGGTACTCGTCGATCGCCTTGCTCGCGGCGTAGGACCAGCGCCAGGCCGTCGTCGGGCCGTAGACGCAGTCGTCGTCCTCGGCGAACGGGACCCGATCGGACTTGCCGTACACCTCCGAACTCGAGGTGATCAGCACGGACGCGGGCCGGCCGTCGCGCCGGCCGTGGTGCAGCGCAAAGCGCAGCACGGCCGAGGTCTGGCCGACATTCGTCTCGATGCACTCGATGGGGCTCTCGAGCACCTTGGCCACGCCGACGGCCGCGGCGAGGTGGTAGATCTCGTCGAACCGCTCGCGCCCGGTCAGCGCGTCCAGCGCCCGCGAGAGATCGGCCTCGATGAAGCGCAGTCGCGCCACGCCGTGGCCGGCGCCGGGCAGGTTCGCGGCCCGCCCGGTGGACAGATCGTCGATCACGGTGACCTCGTCGCCCCGGTCCAGGAGGCGCTCGACGAGGTGCGAACCGATAAACCCCGCGCCGCCGGTGACCAGCGTGCGCCGTGTGAGAGCGTCTGGTTCGCCGGCGGCTGGGGTCATGGCGGTTGGGTCAACGCGGCGAGGGTCGCCGCGAGATTACGCGGCCTTCTCTTCGGCCTCGGTCTTGATCGGCCCGGAGGACGCGAGCCCGTTGTGATACTCGTGGCTGGTGCGGACATTCCGCATGAAGTAGCCGCCGGCCGACGGACGGACGGCGTTGACGATGACACCGAGGAACGCGGCTTTGTGATCGCCGAGCTGCTGGCGGAGACGGCCGACGAGGCCGCGGGTCTCGCTGAAGGCGCGGACCACGAGCACGACGGCGTCGCAGACGGTGGTGAGGGCTTCGGCGTCGCCGGCGACGACCGCGGGTGCGGAGTCGACGAGCACGATGTCGAAGTTCCCCTTGGTCTCCTTGAGCAGGGTGTCCATCCGCGCCGAGCCGAAGCGCTCGAACGCGCCGGTGCGCCGCTCGCCGGCGGGCAGGATCGAAAGGTTTTCGTGCGCCGTCGGGCGGATCGCGTCGGCCAGCGGCGTCAATCCGTTGAGGACCTCGCCGAGGCCCGGGGCCTGCGGGACGCCGAGCACCTCATGCATGCGCGGGCGGCGGAGGTTGGCATCGATGACGAGAACGCGCTGCCCGATGTTGGCCAGATTCATCGCGATGTTCGCCACGACCGCGGTGGTGCCGGACTCGGGCATGCCGCCGGCGAACACCACGGTGCGGTGCCCGCTGGCCTGCAGCGCGCGGACCAGACCGGTGCGGACCTGGCGCACCGACTCGGCGATCGCGCCGTGCGGCCGGTCGATGACCGCCGACTCGAAGCGCTCGGGGGCCGAGAGGTCCATGGCCAGGTCCGGGATGCAACCGAGCACGGGCGTGCGCGGGATCATCGCCAAATCCTGCGGCGAGCGGACGCGCTGCTCGCGGAGTTCCTTGAGCAGGATTAGTCCGCCGACGATGGCGCAGGTGCCGAGCATGGACAGGGCCATGGTCGGGAAGATGCGCGGGAACGAGGGCAACTCCGGCGGCTCGCCGGACTGGATGACGCGGAGGCGCGAGCCCTGGTTGGCGATGAGCGTGTAGAGCGACGCCATCGACTCCATCTCCGAGAGCAGCGCGAGCTTGGAGTCGCGGTCGGAGGTGAGGTTCTCGGCCTGCTTGAGGATCGCGGTGGTCTCGTTCATCTTGTCCGAGACGCGGGCGAGACGGTCGCGGAGCTCGGTCTCGGTGGCGTCGAGCGAGCGGACGGTCGTCCGCATCGAGTCCAGCAGGGAGTTGAACTTGATCTCCATCTGCGTCTCGACGAGTTTCTCGTACTGGTGCTGGAGGTTGCGCATCGAGGACTCGCGCACCTTCACCTCGCGGTGGTTGTCGCCGAACCGCTCGCGGACCGCGGCCAGTTCGCTGCGGGACATCGCCAGCTGGCTCTGCAGGTTCGAGACGATGAAGTCCTCCTCCGCGGCCTGGCGCACCGTGTCCGGGTAGACCACGCCGCCGGGGGAGTTGAGCATCGACTCGTACCCGTTCATCTGCTCCTTGACGGAGGTCAACTGCTCGGAGACCTGCGCCAGCAGCATCTGGATGTTGGTCATCTCGACCGCCCAGGTGCTGTTGCGCTCCTCGAGAGCGGTGATGCCCGCGTTGCCGAGCAGAGCCTCGACCTGCTGATCGAGCGAGACGACCTGCTGGCGGAGCGAGCGGACCTGGTTGTCGATGTCGTTGCGCTTCTTGTTGACATCTCGGGTCGAGATCTCGCGGTTGTCCGCCAGGAACACATCGGAGATGGTGTTGGCGATCACCGCGCAGTCCTGCCGACCCCGCACCGAGACCGCCAGGCGGATGATGCTGGTGTCGGGAACAACGCGTGCGTTCACATCTTCCTTGAGCTCCTCGATGGTCTCCTTGGCGTTCTCGATGACGCCGTTCTTCATGTAGTCCTTGGCCCAGCCGGTCTGGAGGAACTCCGGCTCGCGCAGCACCTTGCCGAGGATCTGGTCGGACTTCAGGAGTTCGACCTGCGTGCGCATGTAGATCTCGAGTTCCTTGGCACCGCCGCTGGTTGTCCCCGTCGAACCGGCTCCGTCGATCTCCGACGACGGCGGCGGGAGGGTCTCGAAGAGCACCATCGCGGTGTGCTTGGGCAGGAACATCTTGAGCCCGAAGAACGCGACGACGCCGATGACCGCGCCGGCGATCACCGAGGCGATCATCCACGGGTAGTACATCCGCAGGATGCGCATCGGGTCGAGCGAGGCCATGTTCAACCCGGCCGCGGCGCTCGGCTGGCCGCCGCTCGGTTGACGCGGGCGGCCGCCGTGATTGTGCTGCGATGTTGATTGACTCACCATGACTCACTTCCTGGCTCTGTGGGCGGTCGCCGTGCGACGCCGCCGTTGATACTCACCCCACGCCCATTCCCCCGCACCCTTCCTGCCTCCAGACGCGTCGTCCCGTTCCCGAGAACGCCGCTGATCTCCTACGCCGGGGTCGGCGACCCCGTTCAACAAATCGGTCTTGCCCCGTCCCCCCCGTCGTCAAGGCCCCCCGGTGCTGACCGGGGGGGCGGGGGGCTTCTGTACAGTCGGCTTATTGGAGCGCCCGCCTCAGTTGTTCGATCGCGTCCGGGTAATAGTCCTTGATGTTCGGCTGAAGTTTCATGAGGGTGTCGGCCCGATTGAGCAGTTCCTGCGCGGTCCGCTTGTCGCCCATCTCCGCCTTCACCACCCCCAGGTGGACGATGGCGATGAACTCATCGGCGTTATCGCGACCTCGGGCCCGGTCCGCGGCCTTCTCGAGCGTCCTGGAGGCGTCCTCCATCCGGCCCAGCGCCCGGTACACCCAGCCCAGCGTGTCCAGCACCGTCGGGCTGTTGGGGGCCAGACGCACCGCCTGCTCGGCGTAGGGCAGCGCCTCCTCGGGCTTGTGCATGTCCTCGGCGAGCAGATACGCAAGGTCGTTGGCGACCTCCAGACTCTCGGGGTTGATGTCGATGGCTTCCTTGTTGAGCGCCGCGGCCTTCGGGTATTCCTGCATCAGATAATGCAGTTTCGCCCGGAGCTTGAGCAGCTCGAACTTCGAGACATCGTCGAGCTCGACCGTGTCGAGGATCGTGAGCCGCGACAGCACATCCGCCGGCTTGGAGCCGGTGGCCATGAGCTGGTTGCCGCCGAGAATCATCAGCGGGATGACCTGCTCGACGGTGGGCTTGAAGGTCTCGGCGAGCATCATCGCGCGTTCGACGCTGCCCTCGGACATCGCGGCCTGGCCGAGCCAGTACGCCATCGAGGGCCAGCTGTCCTCACAGAGCACGAAGCCCCGCTGGGCGAGTTTCTGCGAGCGCTCGCGCTGCTTGAAGAAGGCGCGTCCGCGCGCGGCCACCATGACCGAACGCAGATCGAGCTCGTCGTCGGCGGGCAGCTCGCCGAGCAGCCGCTGGACCGTGCCGCGATCCGGCGTGGGCTGGCGGAGGATGACATCGAGGTATGAGACGAGGTTGAATGTCGTCTTGTCGAGCGTGTAGAGACTGTCGAACATCTGCAGGGCCTGGCGCCACTGCTCGCCGCGGGCGTAAAGCTCGCCGGCGGTCTGGTACCAGAAGGCCTTGTCGGACTTGAGCTGGGTGCCCTCGTAGGCGACCTGCTGGGCCTCCTCATTGCGGTTGAGGTCGATCAACTGCGCGACCAGGAAGCGTCGCAGCTCGCGGACCTCGGGGTTGGCCTGGATGCCGCGGCGGATGGCCGAGAGCGCATCGTTGACGCGCCCCTGCCCGCGGTAGATATCGAACCACATGCCCCATGCCTCGGTCATGCCGGGCCGGAGCTGGGTGATCTTGGTCAGGTCCTGCTCGACGACCGACGCCAGCGCGGGGTCGTCCTTGTTCAGCAGAATGCGCTCCCACAGCGGCTCGAAGTTGCCGGGGTGCTTCTCGCAGGCGATGTCCAGCAGGCGACGCGCCTCGCGGAGATCCTTCTTCTGCGTCGCGATCGTCGAGCGCAGCAGGAGCACCTGGAGATCGTTGTCCTTGTCCGGGGCCTGCTGCGCGATCCTGGCGATGATCGGCTCGGCCTTGTCGAACTGTTTGAGATCGGTCATCACAGCCGCCAGCGAACGGCGGATCTGCAGCCCGATGTCGCCCTCGGCCTGCTCCCCGCTCTTGCTGAGGATGCTCTGCAGCGAGGCGACGGCCTCCTCGAGCAAGCCGCTGCGTGTCGCGTCGAGCTTGTCGGCCTCGGCGTCGTTCCCCGCGGCGCGGAGCGAACGAACCTGCGAAGTCAGATTGCTGCCGCGGGTCATGAAGTAGGTCGAGAGCGCGAAGTCGCCCTCGAACTTGCCCGGCTCCTGGGCGTCCCGCGCCTTGCGGTACATCTCGACGGCCCCGTCGGTGAGGTTCTTGGACTCCAGATACCGGCCGAACGCGATGTAGTCGGCGGTGCGGGCCTGCGCGCCCATCCCGGCGAGGTACTTCTCATAGACCGCGCGCCCCTCATCGACCCGGCCCTGCTCGCCGAGCAGTTTGGCCTCCATGTCCGCCAGCGTGAGCGCCCCGACGGTCTCGTCGGCGCGGAGCCGCTCGAGCACCGCGCCCGCCGTGTCCCACTGCTTCTCCTCCAGCAGGAGCGTGTAATACATCACCGCGTTGTTCGCGTCCGACGGGTCACGCTCGAACGCCTTGGCCCGATCGGCCATCGCCGAGTCACGGTCGCCGTAAGCGCCCTGCAACTCCAGCCACAGGTCGTACGCCGGACCGCGCTGCGGGCTGATGCGCAGAAGTTCGTCCATCGCGGCCAGCGCCTCGGGGCCGCGACCCACCCGCGCCAGAGCGCGGGCGTAGCGCTGCGCGAAGTCCGCGTCGCCGGGACGCAGCTTCACCGCCTGCGCATACGAACGGATCGCCCCGTCCACCTCGCCCTTGGTCAGCTGGGCGTCGCCGTAGAGGCTCCACGCGCCGGGGTTGTGCGGGATTTTGTCGGTCGCGGCCTTGAAGGTCGCAACGGCCGCGGCGTACTGGCCCTGCGCCAACTCGAGCCGGCCCTTGAACAACTCGCCGTTGTACTGGTCCAGATTCTTGGACGCGGCCTTCAGCGCATACTGTCGCGCTTGCTCAAAGTTCTTCGTGCCCAGCGCCCGCTCGAACCGCTCGGCGATCACCTGCGCGTTCTCGGGGTCGGCCTTCTCCGCGGCGGCCAGTTCGCGTTCCGCGGCCGCGGCGTCGCCCATGCGGCCGTACACGCCATACCGCCGCAGCGCGCGCTCCAGGTCGGTCTTGGCGCTCTTCTGGATCCATTCCAGGGCCGCCTCATTCTCGTCGGCGACGCGCGCGTAGACCTCGAGCTCCTGGATGCGTTCCTCGTCGGGCCACTTGGCCAGCGCTGCGTCGGCCATCCGCTTGGCCTCGGTCCGGTTCTTGGAGACCAGCGTGATCTCGATGAGCTCGGTCGTCAGACGAACATCATCCGGGTGGGCCTTCATCGCCTCGGAGATGACCTTCGCCGCGCCCTCCAGGTCGCCGTCCATGCGGAGCTTGCGCGACTCCACCAGCGCCAGCGCCACCGGCGAGACATCGGTGCCCTCGCCCTTGGCGGCCATGACCGCGTTGAGCCGCTCCTGGAGCGCCTCGGCCTCGCCGGGGTACGACACCAACGCGTCGCGCAGCGTTTCCTCGGCCTCGTCGTACTCGCTGAGGCGCATCTGCACATCGGCGAGCGCCGTCACGACCTGGACGGAGGATTGGTTGTCGTCGATCAGCGACTCGAGCTTCTCCTTGGCGCCGCCGAGATTGCCCTGGCGCTGCAGCGCCACCGACAGCATGTACCGCACCTCGGCGCTGCCGCCCAGCCCGAGCGTCTCGAGCTCCGACAGGTCGCGGACCGCCTCGGCGAAGCGGTCGTTCATCATCGAGACCTTGGCGCGCCGGAGCAGGACCGGGACCTTGTCGCCCGCGCCCGCCAGACGCTCGAACTCGGCCAGATAGGTATCGGCGCGCTTCAGCCACAGCTCCCGGTCGCCGGATCGCTCGGCGGCGAACAACGCCGCGTCCACGCGCTCGGCCAGCGCGCTGGTCTGCGCGACCGGCTGCATCACCGCCTCCAGGCTCACCGGCAGCGGATCCGCGGCGATCAGGGGGTCGAGCACGCCGATGGCGTCGTCAAACCGCTCGGCGTCCATGAGAAGACGCGCGTACGAGAGCCCGAGCCACGGATTCTCCTGGTCCTTGAGATACGCCTTCTCCGCGACCTCGACCATCTGGCGGCTGGCGTCCACGCCCAGCACCCGCGGGATCATCGTCCGCGAACCCTCAAGCACGCGGAGCTCCAGCTCCTCGGCGTCGGTCTTCTTGAAGACCTCCAGCGCCTCCTGGGCGATCGGCTTGAGACCGTCGAGCCCCGCCCGCCGGGCCACGGGATCGGTGACCGTCCGCCCGACCTCCGACACGCGCCGGGCCAGGTCCATCACGCGGACCGTCAGGTTGTCGCTCTTCTCGCGCAGCAGCTCTTCGAACAAGCGCGCGCTCTCGGCGCGTTCCTCGTCCTCGCGCTGCTTGAGCCCCATCCGGAACATCTGCTCGGCCTCGTCCAGATGCCACATGGCCAGGTACATCTTGGCCTCGTAATGCCCCGGGTCGTCCGCCAGCACCTGCTCGAGCATCGTGCGGGTCTCGATCCGCTGGGACTCATCCATCTGCGTGCGGCGCGAGAGCTCGTGACGCGCCCGGGCGATATACCACTGGATGGTCTTGGCGGCCTCGGAGTCTTTCGGGACTGATCGCAGCATCGACTCGCAGTCATCGACGAAGGCCTTGGTCACCTCCACCGGCCACCCGCCGCGCTGGCTGCGGTCATTCAGTTCGTTGATGTACTCCATCACCGGCTCGGGATTGCCGGGCTGCGCCGCCGCGAGATTGCGCAGCGTCCCCAGGTACAGCTGGTACCGCTTGTTGAGTTCCTCGCGCGTCTTGGGCACGGTCTGGACGATCAGGTCCCGGTAGGCCGTGAGCCACTCGACATTCGTCTGATCCTTCGAGACGGCGCGCCCATACGACTGGTACGCGTCCTCGATCTGGCCCTTGGCCGCCAGCGCGGCGCCCGCCTTGGCGTGCCGGCCGCCGGACTTCTTCAGGGCGTACACCCCCGCTCCGCCCGCGGCCATCACCAGCACGCCCAGCACCGCCGCGAGCGTGATCACGAACTTCTTATTGACCTGTGACGCCATTGCTCATGCACCTCTGTCGTTGTCTGCCGGCCCGCCCGTCACGGGGCCGGGT
Source organism: uncultured Phycisphaeraceae bacterium (assembly GCA_964607595.1). Lineage (GTDB taxonomy): Bacteria > Planctomycetota > Phycisphaerae > Phycisphaerales > UBA1924 > JACKHC01. The sequence continues at coordinate 8,874 of CAZSLT010000033.1, read as the reverse complement.
ACCGTCCTTCGCGCACCTCGACCCAGTCGGGGATGCGCCGTGTGATCTCGTGGAGTGACTCATCCAGGAACGACGCCACGATCGCCGCGAACTCCTGCGGGCTCGAGGCGTTGTAGGTCGAGAACTGCAGCTTCATGTAGTACGCGTAGTCGTCGGTGAGGCGGAACGCCATCAGCCGGACATTGTCCGCCGTCGGCGTGTTCTGCCCGTTGGCGAAGAAGAAGTACCCCGCGTACATCTCCTGGCCGTCGCTGCTGACGAACCGTGTCACGCGCATCTTGAGGTCTTCGAGCCCGGCCGGGAGCCCGATGTAGCCGCGGGCCAGCCGGATCGTGCCGTGCTTGGACTGATCGATGTTCGGGTCGATCGGGAACCGCGCCAGGTCCAGCGGCACATCGACGATCACCGACTCGCCCGTCAGTTCCCAGCCGTGCCCCACCATGCACCGCTCGGGCACATGCGGCACGGTGTCGATCATGCCGGTGTAGTACGCGAAGTGGATGTTGAGCCCGACCGGCTTGCCCGTGCTGTCGGCGCCCAGGTACAGCCGGCTGAGGTAGTTCTGCGTGCCCAGTTCCTTGGCGACATCGGCCGGGAGAATCTGGTCGTCGCCGCGCCGCTTCCAGCGCCACTGGATGTTGCCTTGCTCGTCCTTGTACTCGGCGAACTCGGTCGGCAGCGTATGCAGCTGCAGGTTCCCCGGCGGCTCGATCGGGCTCTTGGTCAGGTGCAGCTTGAGGGCGCTGATCACCGCGCCGAACGCGCCGGCGCTGAGGATGAGCACCGCGATCGCCCCGATCGCCGGGGCCGGACTCAGCCGCGCGGGGCGGGGACGCTGCCGGGACGGGGCGGCCTGCGTCGGGGCGGCCTTCTTCGAGTCATCCTCATCGCGCACGGCGCGGTTCAGCGCCCACACGAAGAACATGAACACGCCGAACGCCGGGAGCAGCAGCAGGTTCCCCACCATCATGTGGGCCTGGCCCTTGGCCAGTTCCGGGTTCACGAGCGTCAGCAGCCCCAGCACCGCCACACGCGCCACATTCATGAACACCGCCACCGGAAGGGCCAGCATGACGATCGCCGCCCGCTGCCACCAGTAGCGGCACGCGAAGAACGCCACCGCCGCGCCCAGCGCCAGGAACGCGATGACCATCCGCATCCCGCTGCACGCGTCGGCCACATCCAGGGGGATCGCGTCCGGGCCGACGATCAGGACATTGCCCTCGAGGTCGGTCTGCACGCCCACCATGTTCAGAAGAAACCACGCGCCCTTGGCCGCGATCAGTTTCAGCGGCCAGGTCACGACATTCATCACCATCTCGGAGATGGTCACGGCGAAGCCGAGGAAGGTGATCGGGAAGAAGAGCTTCTCGAGCATCGCCGGCCCGAGGACCAGCAGCACCGCGCCGGCGATCACCAGCACGAGCGAGAACCCCTGGAACATGTGGTTGTTGTAGCCGCCCACGAAGAACGCGTACGACACGATGCCGACGAGGATCACGCCCAGCCCCGGCCAGAAGTGAGACACGGGCGTCGCCATGATCTCCCGCCGGCGGAGCCAGATGTAATACGCGCTGATGACCGGGACGAACCACGCGTGGGCCCAGTCCTCAAAGTAGGTGGCGCTGAAGCCGTCCTTGCCGAACTGTTTGTTCATCCAGCGGAAGAACAGCGCCACAATGCCCAGAGCCACCAGCCCCAGCAGCGCCAGGTCGCGCCCCGACAGCCACGGCCGAACCGCACCGCCGCCCGGCAGATCCTTCGCGCCGCTCTGACTGATGCTCGTCATCGCTCTCCACCACGAGGGCGCGGCCCCCCGCGTCGACACGAGGAACAAACGCCGGACACAATCTCCGCAACGCCGATCCCACCCGGCGCGCGGACACATCCCCTTGGGGGTACTACGACCATCGTCCAACCGGGTTCATCCCTGAACCGAACCCTGTGACGGGGCGCTCCTGGCCCGTGCCGCAATCATGATAGTCGAGCCGGACCGACCGCTCAGTTCCCGAAGCGATTGACCGGCGGCGATCCGAACACATCGTTGCCGAAGTTCCGGTCGAGCAGGAAGCCGAA